>CAMUYE010000133.1 GCA_947164825.1 uncultured Clostridia bacterium | reverse complement strand
GAGGAGGACATCATGGACATGGACGCCGAGGACGCGCAGATGTTCATGGAGGAGCTGGGTCTCACGGAACGGGGCCTGGACCGTCTGATCAAGACCTCCTACGAGCTGCTGGGCTATATCTCCTTCCTCACCGCTGGCCCCGACGACGTCCACGCCTGGACCATCACCAAGGGCACCAAAGCCCCCAAGGCCGCCGGCAAGATCCACTCCGACATCGAGCGGGGCTTCATCCGGGCCGAGGTCGTGGCCTTTGAGGATCTGAAAGCCTGCGGCACCATGGCCAACGCCAAGGCCAAGGGCCTCTTCCGTCTGGAGGGCAAGGAATACGTCATGAAGGACGGCGACATCGTCAACTTCCTGTTCAACGTTTAGCAGATCGATCCGGGTTGCGTTGTTCAGAGCCGCCTGCGTGACGGAATATCGGTTCGACGCAAGAAAAAACCAGTGCCGCGGCACTGGTTTTTTCTTGCGTCGAACGCGTTTTCGCGGGATCGGATTCGCGTCTCCCCGAACAGCCGCCACAGCATGGTCACCACCTGGGCCCGGGTGCAGGGCGCGTGGGGGGAGAAGGTCGTGGGCGTGGTTCCCGCCACGACGCCCTGCTCCGCGGCCCAGGCTGCGGCTTTCCGATAATAGGCGTCGGCGGGTACGTCCTCGAAGCGCGGCTCTCCCGCCGGATCCGGCTTGCCCGCGGCGATCCAGAGGAAGGTCACGACCTGAGCCCGGGTGCAGGAGGCCTTGGGAGAGAATGTCGTGGGGGAGGTCCCGCTGGTGATCCCGCGCTCCGCTGCCCAGAGAACCGCTTCCCGGTAATACGCGTTCTCCGGCACGTCCTCGAAGGGCAGCTCCGTCCCGGCGGGGTCCGGACTGCCGAAGGCCCGCCAGAGGAAGGTCACGATCTGGGCCCGGGTGCAGCTTTGCTTTGGGGAAAAGCAGGTCGGGCTGGTGCCCGCGGTGATCTGCGGCTCGTGCCGCAGGGCCCAGTAGACCGGCGTAAAGTACCAGGCATGCTCATCCCGCACGTCGTCGAAGCGGAAGGGAAGCTCCTCGGTCCGGGTCAGGCCGCAGCGGTTACAGCGGAAGCTCCGCTCCCCGGGCTGGGTTTGGGTGGGCTCCCGGGTGACGGTCCCGTCGTCCCAGTCGTGGCCCAGGGGCGGCTCGTCCGTGGGCGTCTCGACTTCCTTGCCGCAGCGCCAGCAGCTTTTCAGGAGGATTCCGGGCATGACGCAACCCGGCGGGATCGTCTCGGTGTGCCAGTCGTGGCCGAGGGCGGGAACGGCCTCCGTCCGCTGGGCGCCGCAGACCGTGCAGCAATAGCTTCGTACGCCTTCCGTCTCGCAGCCCGGAGCTGTCGTCACCGTGCCTGCGTCCCAGCTGTGGCCCATGCCGCAGGGATCCTCCAGGTAGAATTGAACCGTCAGCGTGCAGTCCTTCCGCAGCTTTGTGAGGGTGAAAACAGTTTCGTTTTGGGTCAGCTCCGCAGCGTCGGCAGGGGAGAGGCTCCATCCTGACACGACCCAGCCCGGTGTGGGGACTGCGGTCACGACGCAGCCGTCCACGAGAAGCGTTCCGCCTTCCGGAGGATCCGCCTCGGCCGTGACGCTGCAGTACAGCCCGTGGGCCAGACCGGAAGGGGTGGTCATATCCGGGATCTCGCGGTCAAAGAGGAGGAAAGCCAGCTCGGGGTAGTCAATGAAAACGTTGCGATTCCCCTGGATCGTCTGGACCGCGTCGTTGCGGCCCAGCTCCCAGGTATCCACCGGATCCAGCTCCATCCATTCCAGCAGCGTGTCCAGGCTCTCCACCACACGGAAACCGTCGCTGTAGCTCAGACTGCTGCCCCATTCCGGGAGATCGGACCAGAGATTCAGGTTGGCGCCGTCCGCCGCGCCGTAGGTCACCCAAACGTAGAGCAGGATCCTGGCCACGTCGCCCTTGACGTTGTCCCGGACCTCCACCAGTCCCTGCCCCTCCCAATCGGAACAATACCAAAAGACGGGCGTTCCGGTCTCCGGCCAGGTTTCACAGGACGAGAATCGGTCTTTGACCTTGCCGAATACCATGTTTCCCCGAGCCAGGTTTGCGTCCTCGTCCGCGGGCCGCAGGTGGTGAAGATCCACACCGGCTCCGTCCAGGTAGTAGGTTCCGTGGAGCTCTGCCCAGACCTGCTCCCGGTTGTAAGCGCCCGTGTCGTCGCAATAAAATCGCAGAGCGTCCTCGGAACCGCCGCTGGAGTCCGTCCGGGGAAAGGCAAGCAGGGTCTCGGCGTAGGGAAGCAGGCCCGTTTGGGTTTCGTTCATCAGGCTGTGCAGAGCTGCGCAGAGCGGGCTTGTCCAGGCCTCGGCAGAGCTGTCCGAGGCGCTGCCCGCCAGTGCGGACAGCGCCTCGTAGCAATAGTCTCCGGTATAGTATGCCTCCGCCTGGGCAGAGAGAGCCGTCGCGGTCTCATGCCGGACGCCGGGGTTGGCGGAGACGCCCAGAAGGACGGAAAGAGACAGCATGAAAACGATCAGGGCGCGTTTCATTTTCTCATTCTCCTTCGATCATTTTGCATTTTGCATTCCGGACTTCCTGACGGGAAGAGCGGGTAGATTGCCCGCGTTACAGCTTCTCTGCCAGGGCTTCCAGGGCGGAGCCCAGGGCCTCCTCGAAGGTGGGATGGGGGCGGATGAAGCCCAGCATTTCCTTGACGGTGAGGCCGTTGGCCATGGCGGCAGTGAGCTGGGAGACCATATCGGTCGCCCGCTCGCACATGAGGGCCGCGCCGATGAGCTTGCCGGTCTCGGCGTTGGCCACCAGCTTCATAAAGCCCCGCTC
>CAMUYE010000132.1 GCA_947164825.1 uncultured Clostridia bacterium | reverse complement strand
GCGCCAAGTTCGCCGGCAGCGGCATCGTCTCCCTGGAGATCCTGGAGGAAGCCGAGGTCAGCGCGCCGCGGATCCTGACGGAGTGCTTCCGAAACTGCGCCTCGCTGACCAATGTGGATTTAGGTCCAGTGCAGAACATCGGCGCCTCCGCCTTTGAGGGCTGCACCGCCCTGGCGACGGATCCGATGGCGGACGAGGACTGCGCCGTGCGCTATCTCGACTTCCGCTGCTTCGCCAATACCGGCCTCACGGAGGTCACGATTCCTGCAAACGTCAGCTCCACCTCCGGCGGCGTCTTCGCGGATACGCCCTCCCTTCTGACCCTGAACTGGAAGCCGGGCTCCGGCTACTTCAACACGCTCTTTGCGATCCTCAACGACTGCTCGCAGGGCTCCTCCGCCCCCTATGCCGTCAGAACCGCCCTGGGCTCCAGCGACGGAGTGTACCTGCCGGAACCGGAAAAGAACGGGCACACCTTTATCAAGACCTTGAACGTCTACGGCGCCGTCCCGGACGCCAAGCAAAGCGCCTATCTGGAGGAGGTCAACTTCCTCAACGAGAACCTGACGCAGATTCCTTCCAATCGTTTCGAGTTCTGCCCATCGCTGAAGACCGTGAGCTTCGCCAAGCCCGAGGCCATCACGTTGATCGGCGACGAGGCCTTTGCCTTCTGCCCGAGTCTGAACAGCTTCCCCTTCTCGGAGCTGACCGGACTCGAGACCATCTGCAGCCGCGCCTTTATGCTGGACGACTACGGCGGCTTCTATTCCAAGGCGGAGCGGGAGGCCTTCGGGGAGACGGACTTCCGCACGGGCATCGGCCTGCAGGGGGCGCTGGATCTGACCGCCTGCACCAGTCTGAACGTTATCTGCAACTATGCCTTCCAGAATCAGCTCAACGTGACGGAGCTGGATCTGCCCGCCTCTGTGGTGAGCGTATCGACCGACAGCTATGCGGGCACCTTCGCAGGAACGCCCTCCCTGAAAACGCTGAAGTTCGACTGCCCCCTCACCGCCTTCTCGGCGGGGATGAATTATCTCTTCTCCACCAAAATAAGCTCCGGCAATCTGTCCAATTACGAGGGCCACTCTGTCTATTCGGCCAACGAATCCATTGAGACCATCTATGCGCCCAACGCCGGGTTGATCCCCGCTTCATCGTCCTTTTTCAGCTCCATGACAGCGCTGAAGGAGGTCACCCTGGGCGGCACCGAGTACATCCACAACAGCTGCTTTGTCAACTGCGTCGCGCTGGAGGAGGTCCATCTGCCCGACGCGCTCTCCGTTGATTACTCAGCCTTCTTTGGCGACGGAAAGCTGCGGGTGGTGGATATGCCCAAGCTGGAAACCGTGAACGGCAGAGGCTTTATCTCCTGCGGCGTCAGGGAGCTGAGTCTGCCCTCCGTAAAGACGGTAGGCTGGACCGCTTTCTTCGGCTGCAAGGATCTGGAGCACGTTTCCCTTCCGAATCTGGAGACCATCGGGACCTTTGCGTCGTCCAGCGGCTACTCCTACACAGGCGATGCCAATGAGTCCGATCTCTTTATGGGCTGCGAAAAGCTGCAATGGGTGGATCTCGGCCAGGTCACGGCGCTGCCCGACGACACGTTTATGAAGAGCGGCCTGCAGGCCATCTGCCTGCCGTCCGGCATCGAATACTGCCGGCATCTGCTGGACGGCTGTACCAAGCTGGAGACCCTGATCGTGATGGATGGAAATACGGAGCTGGCCAACTTCCTCTGCGCCAACTGCCCGAATCTGAAGACCGTGGTTCTGCCCAGCTCCCTGGAGACCATCAACTGGGGCGCCTTCAAGGACACCGGCGCCTTCACCGTGGTCCTGCCCGAGAACCTGCAGACCATCGAGGACGACGCCTTTGCGGGCAGCTCCGCAAGGATCGTGATCAGCAAATGGGACTTTGAGATCCGCGGCGACCACGAGGCGGATCCCAACGATCGCTTGGATCCCGACGCGGAAAGCCTGAAGGCCATCGGCCCCGACTGCATCATCTACTACACCGACGATCCCAGCCAGCCCGGCTCCGTCAGGGAGAAGGCCGAGGCCTGGATCGACCTGAATTACGGCGAGGACGAGCCCAGGCCCGCGGTGCTTCCCCTGCCCGAGGACGCCGCGCTCACCCTGGATTACGCCGCGCCCGCCGTGGTGGAGCAGGGGCAGCCCCTGCCGGAGGATTTCCTGCGCGTCTCCTTCGGCGGCATTGAGCTGACGCCCGAGCAATACAGCCTGGACTACGATCCCGCCGACGAGACCCTGGGCCATCGCGTGGTCAACGTCACCGCCACGGAGCTGACCCTGGCCGCCGGAAAGATCGACCTCCCCGTCGAAGCCATCGACATCTTCGGGGAGACTGTCTCCGATATCGCGTACAGCATTGAAATGCCCTGCGTCCCGCGGGCGGACTTCGATCTCTGGGTTTACACCTGGGGCGAGCCTGCCTACAGCTGGGATGAGACGAACAAGACCTGCACTGCCGAGCGGATCGCCCTGCAGGGCGAGGATCAGCCCCTGGAGATTCCCTACAGTGAAACCGAAACCGTCACCGCCGAAGGCGTCCAGCTGACGCCTCCGACCTGCACGGAGCCCGGTGTCACCCGCTACACCGCCGTGTTCGAGAACCCCGCCTTCGAGACCCAGACCATCGACCTGACGGACGTCCCCGCCCTCGGCCACAGCTCCGGCGCGGTCGTCACCGAGAACCACGTCGATCCCACCTGCACCGTTCCCGGCAGCGAGGACCACGTGGTCTACTGCACCGTCTGCGGCGACGAGATCAGCCGTGAGACCGTGGAGCTCCCCGCTCCCGGCCATACCCCCGGCGAGGCCGTGACGGAGAACCACGTCGATCCCACCTGTACCGTACCGGGCAGCGAGGACCATGTGATCTACTGCAGCGTCTGCGGCGACGAGATCAGCCGTG
>CAMUYE010000131.1 GCA_947164825.1 uncultured Clostridia bacterium | reverse complement strand
GCTTCCTTCCCGATCCCGAGTACACGCCGGAGCCGGAGCAGCGGCGCAGCTTCCTCCCCGATCCCGAGTACACGCCGGAGCCGGAGCCCCAGCGCAGCTTCCGCCCTGATCCCGCGTATCAGCAGGGGAATCCCGCCGCGCAGGCGCCCGCGTTTGGGTGGCCCCGCGAAACGCCTCCCGCCGTAAAGATCTGCCCCAACTGCGGGACAAGACTGGAGCCCGACTACCGCTTCTGCCTGGAATGCGGCACGCCTGTGTGATTCAAAAAGCAAGCGCGCCTGCGATCTCTCAAAGGGATCGCAGGCGCGTTATTTTTTAGGGACTCCAGCGCGGCTTCACCGTCTCTGTATCGCCCGGCCGTCCTTGACCTCGTAGATGACGTCGCAGTTCTCGATGGTAGACAGGCGGTGGGCGATGATGATGCAGGTCTTTTCCCGGCTCAAGGCGTTGACGGCCTCCATGACCGCCCGCTCCGTGCCGGTGTCCAGGGCCGCCGTGGCCTCGTCCAGGAAGAGCACGTCCGGGTCGTAATAGAGGGCCCGGGCGATGCCGATGCGCTGGCGTTGGCCGCCGGAAATCCGGGCGCCCATCTCGCCGATGGTGGTGTCCAGACCGTTCTTGAGCCCACGGACAAAATCCCCAAGCTGGGCGTCGTCCAGGGCCTTCCAGACCTTGGCGTCGTCGATCTGGTCCGGGTAGACGCCCAGGGCCACATTGGCCCGGATGCTGTCGTCCACCAGGTAGATGCGCTGGGGGATGTAGCCGATGCGGGACTGCCACTCCCCATAGTTCTCCCGGATGTCCTCGCCGCCGAAGAGGATCCGTCCCTCCTGGGGCTCCAGCAGGCCCAGAATGATATCCACCAGGGTGGTCTTACCGGCGCCGGTGACGCCCATGATGCCCACGCTGGTCCCGGCCTTGACGGTGAGGTCCACGTCCGTCAGCACGGGCTTGTCTGTCTCGGGGTAGGTGAAGCTGACGTGCTCCACCCGGATATCCGCCTGCTTCGCCTTCTGGGTCCGGTCGCGGATGGTGGTGTCCAGGGTGGCCTTGCTGATGTCGGCGCCCCAGTTGTCGTCGATGAGCTCGCAGACCGCGTTCAGGCCGGGCATCCGGTAGGAGATGCCGCTGACGGTGCTGTTGATGGAGTTGGCGCTGGGCATGAGCTTGATCATCGCCACGGCAAAGGCCGAAAGGCTGCCCACGATAGCGCTCAAATCCTGATGCAGGCCGATCTTGACGGCCACCAGGCCCAACACGCCGCAGACGCAGAGGATCTCGATCAGATGGCGGGGAACGCCGGAGAGAATGGCAAGGCGGCGGCGGACGCGGATGAAGGCGCTGCCGTTCTCGGCGTAGCTGTCCACAAAGAAGCGCTCCCGCCCCATGACCTTGACTTCCTTGATCCCGCCCACGGCCTGGACCGTGGCCTTGATCATGCGGACGTTGATCTCACGGGATTCCTGGCCCGCGGCCTTGAGACGCTTGCGGACCACGAGGAAGTAGCACACGGAGTAGACCGCCAGACCGACGACAATGGAGAAGGTCAGCCAGAAGTCCACCAGGATCAGATAGACGATCAGCAGGACCGAGATCAGGCCGTTGGTGATCAGGCCCATGATGCTGGAGACAATCTCATAGGCGCTGGAGACGTCGTTGTTGATGGCCCGGAGGACCTCGGCGGAGTTGTGCTGCAGGTGGAAGGTGTAGGGCTTTCGCATGAAGCAGTCCAGCAGCCGGGCGGAGGTGTTGATCCGGTTGCGGGCCAGGAAGATGCCCTGGACCACCGACATATAGATGGCGTAGAGGTTCTTGACGACGTAGACCGCCATGATGACCAGCACCAGCACCAGCAGCATGGTGTTGGGATCCTCCACGGGAAACACCCGGAGCAGGAGCTGATACCAGCCCTTGGCTGCCAGCTTGTCGGGGGAGACCAGCAAATTGACCAGGGGCAGGATCAGGGACACGCCCATGAAATCCAGGGCCGTCCCGATCAGAATGAGGAAAAACAGGAGGACGAAATAGCGCCGCTCCTTTCTGGGAAAGATCATTTTCAGTTTGGCAAACAGGGATTTCTGCTCCATATCAAGAGACCCCCTCGCGTGATGCATTCATAGTAACACACAATGCCGAAAAAGTCAATTCTCCGGGCTCAGCCGCAAAAATCCCGCTTCGCTCCGGGAAAAATCCCGTTTTACCGGGTTGACAAGCGGAAAAAACGTGCTATAATGCAAGCATCAAAGGCTGCGACGAAGCCGGGCCTCCAGGTCTGCCGCCCAGAGAGGGACCCCTTGTGCTGCGAGGGTCCCGCGTCAGCGGAACGCCCCACCCCTTCCGAGCCGCCCTCCGGAACGTTTCATTTTTCTTCCTCTTACGCCTCCCCTGCTTGCATGGGAGGGGGACCGCCGCCTCAAGCGGCGGTGGAGGGGTGCATCCGACAAGCGCCACGTTGGAACAGCAAGCAGGAAACCACTATGGAGGGCCGGGACCGCCCGTTACCGCGTCCAAGAGCGGCGGACTCTGTCCGCAAGCAGGGTGGAACCGTGGATCGTATGATTCATCCCTGACCGAGAGATCGGCCAGGGGTTTTTTATTGGAAAACAATTCCGCAAGGAGGTAAATACAATGGAAGAAAACATCTACACGTTTGAAAACGAGGCCTACCGCAAGACCTATTGGCACACCTGCTCCCACGTCATGGCCCAGGCTGTCAAGCGCCTGTGGCCGGAGGTGAAGCTTGCCATCGGCCCCTCCATCGACCTGGGCTGGTACTACGACTTCGACGCTCCCTTCTCCTTCACCAACGAGCATCTCGAGCAGATCGAGGCCGAGATGAAGAAGATCTGCAAGGAGCGGCTGCACCTGGAGCGCACGGAAAAGCCCAGAGCCGAAGCCATCGCCTACATGGAAGAGAAGGGCGAGCCCTACAAGGTAGAGCTGATCAACGATCTGCCGGAGGACGCCGTGATCTCCTTCTACACCCAGGGCGAGTTCACCGACCTCTGCGCCGGTCCCCACCTGGACTCCACGGGCCGGATCAAGCACAACGGCTTCAAGCTCACCAAGGCCTGCGGCGCCTACTGGCGCGGCGACTCCAACCGCAAGATGCTGCAGC
>CAMUYE010000130.1 GCA_947164825.1 uncultured Clostridia bacterium | reverse complement strand
ACCGAAAAATTCCTGCTCTACGGCGGTGCCATCGCCCAAGCCGGCGCCGTCAAGGGCAAGAAAAATGCCCGGGCCGCCGTCTCGGACTGGATGGAGATCGAGAAGCAGCGCGGCATCTCCGTCACCTCCTCCGTCATGCAGTTCCAGTACAACGGCTTCTGCATCAACATCCTGGACACCCCGGGTCACCAGGACTTCTCCGAGGACACCTACCGGACCCTCATGGCCGCGGACTCGGCGGTCATGGTCATCGACGGGGCCAAGGGCGTGGAGCCCCAGACCCGGAAGCTCTTTAAGGTCTGCGCCATGCGGCACATTCCCATCTTCACCTTCATCAACAAGATGGACCGGGAAGCCAAGGATCCCTTCGACCTGCTGGACGAGCTGGAGCATGAGCTGGGCATCGAGACCTGCGCCATGAACTGGCCCATCGGCTCCGGCAAGGAGTTCCGGGGCGTCTATGACCGCCAGGGCAGCCAGCTTCTGCTCTTTTCCGGCGTCTCCGGCAAAAACAAGGCCGAAAAGCAGGAAATCGAGCTCTACGATCCTGCCCTGGACGAGATCCTGGGCCAGGCCAAGCACAGCCAGCTCATCGACGACGTGGAGCTGCTCTCGGCAGGCCGGGAGTTCAACCTGGAGGAGGTTCGGGCCGGCCAGCTCAGCCCCGTGTTCTTCGGCTCGGCTCTGAACAACTTCGGCATCGAGCCCTTCCTGGAGGAATTCCTGAAGATGACGCCTCCGCCCCTGTCCCGGACGGCGGACTGCGGCGTGATCGACGCCTTCAGCCCGGATTTCTCGGCCTTCGTCTTCAAGATCCAGGCCAACATGAACAAGGCCCACCGGGACCGGCTGGCCTTCATGCGGATCTGCTCCGGCCACTTCCAGCGGGACGCCGAATACTACCACGTCCAGGCGGGCAAAAAAATGCGGCTTTCCCAGCCCCAGCAGCTCATGGCCTCGGAGCGCGAGATTGTGGAGGAGGCCTACGCGGGGGATATCATCGGCGTCTTCGACCCGGGCATCTTTGCCATCGGCGACACCATCACCGTCCCCGGAAAGAAGTTCCAATTCGCCGGCATCCCCACCTTCGCGCCGGAGCACTTCAGCCGGGTCAGCCCCCGGGACACCATGAAGCGCAAGCAGTTCATCAAGGGCACGGAACAGATCGCCCAGGAAGGCGCCATTCAGATCTTCAAAAAGCCGGAGTCCGGCATGGAGGAGGTCGTCGTGGGCGTCGTGGGCACCCTGCAGTTCGACGTGTTCCAGTACCGGATGCGAAGCGAATACGGCGTGGAGCTGCGGATGGAGGGCCTGCCCTATGAGGAGCTGCGTCTCATCACCGGCAGTCCCGTCCCCGAAAAGGACCTGAACCTCTCTTCCGACGCGGAGCTCCTGGAGGACTACCGGGGCCGGAAGCTGCTGGTCTTCTCCTCCTATTGGGCCATTGACTTCACGAAGCGGAAGAACCCGGGACTCGAACTGGCGGAAATGACCTGATTATGCTGTGCATATGCGTGAAAAAACAGGAGCGGCCTGCGGCCGCTCCTGTTTTTTCACGGGTTGATTATCGCTCGAATATACGCAGAAGCTTCATTTTCCGCTCCCCGGTTTTGCCGGTGTAGGGGTGCTCACGGAGCGACAGGTTGAAGCGGGTTTTGCCGTAGAGGACGGTGGAGGGGTGGGTAAACTCCCGGAAGCCCCATTCGCCGTGATAGGCGCCCATGCCGGAATGGCCCACACCGCCAAAGGGGACGCCCTTCACCATCAGGTGCAGACAGACCTCGTTGACACAGCCGCCGCCGTACTGCTGGGTTGACATCACTTTCTTCGCCCACCGTTTGTCCTTGGTAAAAACGTAGAGGGCCAGGCCGTGCTCCCGGTCGGCGATCGTCTCCAGAAGTCGATCGATCTCCGCGTCCTTGAACGGAACAATCGGCAGGATCGGCGCGAAGAGCTCGTGCCGGACGATGGGCTCGTCCGCATCGACAGGATAAATCACCGTGGGGGCGTATTTCCGGGTCTCCCGCTCCCCTGCCCCGCCCACGACGATCCGGTCCCGGTACGCCTCGACCTCGGCGGCACAGCGCTCCCAGGCGGCCTCGGTGATCAGGCAGGGGTACTCGGGGTTGTGGATGGGGTCGTCCCCGATCTGCCTGGTCAGCTCCGCCCGAACGGCGGCCAGGAAGTCCTCGGCCGCCTCCTCCGCCACGGCTACCTGGTTGATGTTGATGCAGATCTGGCCGCTGTTGAGCAGCTTGAAGAAAACAATCTTCCGGGCGGCGTCCCGCAGGTCGGCGTCCTTGCGGACAATCGCCCAGTTGCCGTTTTCGCCGCCCAGTTCCAGGGTCACGGGGGTCAGATGCTTTGCCGCGGCCTCCATGACGCGCACGCCCACCCTGGGAGAGCCGGTGTAGAAGATCTTGTCAAAGCGCTGGGCCAGGCAAAGATCCGCGACCTCGTGGCCGCCGTCCACCAGGGCCACGTATTCCTCCGGGAAGGTCTCGGTGATGAGGCGTTTGAGTACCTCGGTGCAGGCCGCCGACTTGGAGCTGGCCTTGATGACGGCGGTGTTGCCGCCTGCGATCGCCGCAGCCAGGACGCCCAGGGAGAGCAGGAACGGAAAGTTGAAGGGGCTGATGATGAGGCTGACGCCGTAGGGCAGCTTGTAGACCTTGGTGACGACGCTGGGAAAGCAGTGGAAGCCGCTGAAATGGGTCTCGGGCCGGGCCCAGCGGCGCAGACCGCGAAGGGCCTCGTTGATCTCCAGAACGACGGCTCCCACGTCGCAGAAATAGGCCTCCGCTGCGCTCCGTCCCAGGTCCTCCGCCAGGGCCGCCTCGATGTCCTTCTCGTTGGCGAGCACCGCCGACTTCAGCCGCCGCAGTTGCTCCAGCCGCCAGCCCGGATCCAGGGTCTCCCCCGTCCGAAAAAACCGCCGCTGCTTCTCCACCAGTTCCTGAATCTTCGCTTCCGTCCACATAGCAGGCCCCTCCGTGCAGTTTCTTTTGTCTCATTATAACACAGTTCCGCCTGGAGTAAAGCCTTCAGAAAAGAAAAATGCAAAAAAGCAAAAAATCTTCTTGACAAATCCGGGTCTTCCCGCTATAATAACTCATGCTTGTTCAAGCCGTGCTGGTATAGCTCAGTTGGTAGAGCAGCTGATTTGTAATCAGCAGGTCGGGGGT
>CAMUYE010000129.1 GCA_947164825.1 uncultured Clostridia bacterium | reverse complement strand
ACTGGTGCCTCGGGCGGGCGCTCAATGAGCGCCCCTACGGCGGGAGACGGCGGGCAGATTGCCCGCGCTACGGCGTGTCGGGGGCCTGGGGCATCAGGTCTTTGGCCAGGTAGAGGAAGGCCACGATCTGGGCGCGGGTGCAGGTCTGGTTCGGGCCGAACTCGTCCGGCGCGACGCCGCTGGTGATGTGGTTCTCCACGCCCCAAAGGGCGGCCTTGTAGTAATACTTGCCCTCCAGCACGTCAGTGAAGGGATTCTCTTCGGTCTCCGGTTCCGGCCTGCCGGCGGCGATCCAGAGGAAGGTCAAAATCTGCGCCCGGGTGCAGGGGTCCTTCGGGCCGAAGGTGGTCTCGCTGGTGCCGCTGGTGATGCCGTTCTCCACGGCCCAGAGCACGGGCTTGTAGTAGTACTTGCCCTCCATCACGTCCCCAAAGGGGTTCTCCGTCGTCCCGGGCTCCGGGCTGCCCAGGGTCTTCCAGAGGAAGGTCATGGCTTCGGCCCGGGTCACGGTATCCTTCGGGTTGAAGGTCGTGGGGCTCTTGCCCGCGGTGATGCCGTTGAAGTAGGCCCAGTCGATGGGATCGTGGGCCCAGTTGCCCTCGGCGGGCATGTCCGTGAAGACCTCGGCGGCGCAGAGCCGGGCCGTCTTGGTCTCATTGCAGCGGGAGCAGGTGTAGAGGGCACTGCAGGCGTGGGCGCTGTCGCCCTCCGTTACGAGTTTTGTAAAGCTCCAGGCGTGGCCCAGGGCGGGGACGGGGAAATCCTGGGTCGCTTCGCCGCAGAGCGTGCAGGTACAGCGTTTGACCCCCGGCTCCGTACAGCCCGGCGCGAGGACTGTCACGCCCTCGTCCCAGACGTGGGCGTCGTTGGCGGGGATCTCCTCATTTCTGACAGCGCCGCAGACCGTGCAGACGTACTCCATCAGGCCGGTGCTGCTGCAGGTGGGCGGGATCACGGTCTCGCCCTCCTCGGGCCAGCTGTGATTCTGGTTGGGATCCCCCATGGAGATCACCGTCTGCAGGATCTCGTCCATTTTCCGGTAGCCCTTGACCGTCAGGTGGACGCCGCCGCCGTTGTCGTATTCGGGGAGCAGGACGCCGTTTTCGTCGGCGAAGGGGGTATTGAAATCCAGCACCCGGACGTCGTAGCCCAGCTCCAGGTACTCCTCGTAAACCTCCAGGATCTTCCCATTGATCTTTGCCACGTTCTGGGGGGTATAGAGATCGGCGTAGCTGCCGGAGCAGTGGGCCGGATTCGTCGGCAGGATCATGCAGACGTAGATCACGGCGTCAGGGTTCTTTTCGTAGAGATTGTGCAGGAGCCTGGCATAGCAGGTCCGGATATCCGTGAGATTGCCGCCGATGTTGTTGGTTCCCATATTGACGACCACGGTGTCAAAATCGGAACCGTCCAGCTCGCAGAGGAGCTGGTAGATCCCCTTGCCCACGTCTTCGTAGCCGTAGGCATAGTACTTGCTCCCGTAGACCGTCCAATCGGCGACGGTCTCCCCGATCCGCCCGTTGACCCGGGCGTAGACCCTGGCGGGATTCAGATCGGAATTATAGTTTTGCAGCGCCACCGTATTGGAATCTCCGATGAGCAGCAGCGAATCGTCGACCGTCATGCAGGGAACCAGCTCGGTGGCAGAGGCCGCGGGCAGGACAGAGCAAATCAGCAGCAGCGCCAGGATGAACGACGTGATTCGTTTTTTCACAGCTTATCCTCCTTTTGCCGGTCTGTGAAACATCCGGACTGTGACGGCGCCGGGCTTTGCGTCGCCGCCGTCCACAGCGGATTATTTTTTATTATATCACATTTCGGGCAGAATAGTCAAGCCGCCGGTCGCGGGGGGTGCCGCCGGACCGGTCCCCCTCCCCTGCGAGCAGGGGAGGTTTTGGCCGCCCCTACGGCGGGGGACAGCGGGCCGTCCGGAAGCCGGCCCCTACAGGGGGAAGGCGTTCCGATTTTGTCATTGCGAGGCCGTCAGGCCATAGCAATCCGTTCTCCTGCCGCCGGTACGGCGGCGTCATTGCCGGAGGCAATGACCGGAGCGATGTGGGCATCGCTCCCTACGGAGTTTCAAAATGGGAGCGGTTTTCATCAACCGCCAGGTTTTGCGGGCTAATAGCCCGCGCTACGGCGTTGAACGGCGGCGGCTGCCTCGGGCGGGCGCTCAATGAGCGCCCCTACGGCACGGACGGGAGACGGGAGGCTGCTGCCTCGGGCGGGCGGCACCCCTCCACCGGCCTTGAGACCGGTCCCCCTCCCCTGCGAGCAGGGGAGGTTTTGGCCGCCCCTACGGCGGGGGACAGCGGGCCGTCCGGAAGCCGGCCCCTACAGGGGGAAGGCGTTCCGATTTTGTCATTGCGAGGCCGTCAGGCCATAGCAATCCGTTCTCCTGCCGCCGGTACGGCGGCGTCATTGCCGGAGGCAATGACCGGAGCGATGTGGGCATCGCTCCCTACGGGCGAAGGTCGAAGGCTCCCGCCTCCGGCGGACGGCCAATACCCATAAAGGGCACAGGTGGCCGCCCCTACGGCTGCTGCGGGTTGGGGTCCGGGTCCTTACGGGACTTGAACGGTCAGCGTTTTGACGATCTCGCCGTTCAGTTCTATGTAGACATGGATCGGACCGGCTCCGCTGACGGTTCCGTGCCACAGGAAGCCTCTGTCATAGGGAGTCACATAGTAGGGCGGCTTTGTTTCAGTCAGCACGAGGCTAAGGCGCTCCGGGGCGTCAGTATAGATTGTTGGCTGTTCCCAGGCAGTCGGGTCCATTCCCGCTTCTCCACTGATCACTTGAGAGTAGTGCATCACTACGCCCAGTTGCGCTTCCTCTCCGTCTTCCAGGGTGATTTCTTCCCCTTCCACAGCCAATCCGTCATCTCCAAACCAGTAGGCATCGCGGAAGGCCAGATGCTCACAGTCGATGGTCAGCTCCCCAACCATATTGTCTCCCAGAAAGCATCTGATCTTTGCCGTTCCCTCGCCGATCACAGTTACCTCGCAGTCATACAGGAAACAACCCTCGGGAAAGTCGTCCGGCGTCTCAAAGATTCCCAAAAAATTGAGCTGAGCAACTTCGGCATTGTCTGTACGAAGCTCGGGCACCTGATCGCCGCGGATCGTGATCCAAATGTGCTCCACGCTCCCGATCCCCAGGTCGTTCCGATCCATAACGGTATTGTTCGGGAACCATCTCCATTCCACGAAACCCGGGTCCGGCTGGGGGGCGGGCTCCTGGTGCATCAGGTCCTTCGCCTTGTAGAGGAAGGCCACGATCTGGGC
>CAMUYE010000128.1 GCA_947164825.1 uncultured Clostridia bacterium | reverse complement strand
CCGATGTTGACCACCGGGAAGGCCAGATTCATGCCCACGTCGCCCAGCAGATCGAAGGCGGCAAAGTTGATCTTGACGTCGTTCTGCAGGCCCTGCTTGACCGGGACGGAGAACTCATTGCGGGTGTAGATGGACAGGCCAGTGTTCACGTCGGAATAGGTGAACTGCTCCACCTGGGCGACCTCCGCCGGGTCCAGGGTGTACCCCGTGTTGAGCTCCTCCAGCAGCTCCTCGGGATATCCCAGATCCGCAGTTTCGCTTAGAAGGTCCGTGGTAAAGCGGAGGTAGAAGGTGTCGTGGGGCTCCACGGAGAAAACGACAGTGGGATCCTCCCGGACCTCCGGGGGATCGTCCTCTGTGGCAAGATCCATAGCCCGGAGCCGATAGGGAATTTCAAAGGAGAATTCATACTCGCCCGTGGTGGAATTCAGCACCGGCTCGGCGTTCAACGGCCAGACACGGCGCTGACGGCCGTTGCTGCCGTAAAGCACCAGCTGTGCGGACAGAGGCTTTTCATAGTAGGCCTGGTGCGCCAGCTCCCCGTCGGAATTGGCAATCTGGGAAGAATAGGCAGTGGGTTTGGCATAGACGGTGAAGTGCATTTTTGCCCCGTCAGAGGTATCCAGCGCGATCTGGCCGTCGAATTCCGCCTCGTCACACTCTACCCGGACGTTGTGGAAGGCCGGGGACAGGACGGGGCTCAGGCCGGAGCTGAAGGTCTGCGTGATATTCAGGGTCGAACCGCTGGAGGGCAGACTCTGATCCCGGATCACAGAGCCGCCGTTGGCGGCCACCAGGATGCGGACCTTGTAGCGCTGGGGGCTGGAGGGGATGCGCATGGTGTTCGTCGTGACCTTACCATTTTCGTCGGTCATGCCCCGCATATCGCCGCCCACCACCACGGCATCCTGCACCGGACGGGCGGAGGCCCCGCCGGTATCCAGGTCGAAGAGGTTGTAATCCATGTAGGTCAACGTGCCGGTGATCTTCAGATTGGATACGCCCGTGGTGACGTTGAGGGTGATCACGTTCTCCTCCGGGTTGGAGGCGCGTCCCGCCTGGAAGAAGAAATTGTTGCCCACGAAGCGGTTGCCGACGTAATCCGTCCAGTAGCAGACCTGTGTGCTCTTGAGAGGCGTTGCAGACATGTTGTAGATCCGGCCGGGGATGGTCTGATCCGAGTCTGCAAAAACATACTCGGTGAAGGCGCCGTTCACGGTGCCCTCCAGGGCAAAGATGCCGGTCTGCTCAAACTTGGCAACGTCGGTGGTCTTCACCCGAACCACAATCTTGTTGTCCTTCTCGGTAAAGTTGGGGGAGAGCACAAGGGTCTCATAGCAAAGGCGCTTGTCTCTGCCGCCGAAGTAGATGGGCTTGCCGTCGACGAAGTTTTCGCCGCCGTCTTTCGGTTTGTCATCCGATTGATTGTAGGCATACTTATAGTTCACGCCCACCGTCTTATAATCGGTCTCAAAGCCGGAGCCCACCCGGAGATTGGTCAGGGCCAGGGTATCGCCCAGATGAATGTTGGGAATGTCATAGCTGGATTTGGGCTCGATCCAATAATCCGTGCCGCTGATAGAGTAGCAGACGGGGATCGCGTAGGGATTCTCCAGGGTGACCTTGGCGTCGATGTATTCAAAAGTGGGCTTCAGCGCCAGATCGCCGTAGGAGGGGTGCTGATTGCTGTAGTTGCTGTTATAGAACTCGCTGTTGGGGCCGTCCTGGTAGGAGCCCAGCAGGCTTGTGTTCTCAATGAAATCACCGCTGAGATACCCGTTGCACATGAATAATGAAGAGATCTTATCCTTTGTAAGCGTGAAGGAGACAGATCTGGAGCTGAGATCGGTGTTCTTGGCCACAAGAAGATTCCATCTGTTGTTGCGGCCCGGGAATACCAGGCCGGAGAGCCTGGCGTAGCGAGTGGTGCTCTGACCGCCGGGCTGTGTAATGGTCACATCGTCGCCCAGGATCACCACAGAGCTGCCCTGCTTGATGTCCGCAGCCACTGCCACCCGGGTATCGGCAGAATAGCTGCCGTCCTCGTTCAGGAACAGCATGGGATCCGCATCCACCAGCCGGGTCTTGAACAGACGGAGGATAGGCTTAATGCTGTAAATCCAGAGCCAGTTACAGTCGGAACAGCCGCCGGCATTTATGAAGCCGGCATAGCGGCAGTAATCGTCAACACCGGTCGTATAAAGATCCACATCGACCTTTCCGAAGGCTCTGGCAGCCTTGTAAGAGGGCTTTGCCTCCGCATAGTAGCCTCGATCACCCACATTGGCCAGAATGGTCGCGTGGTGATCGTCAAATCCGTGCTCGTCTGTGGTTTCCATGGTGATTCTGGCTCCGGCGTACCAAAGGGGGAAATAGTATTCATCGCTCTGATCCAGCAGCCACTGCACGGATACGCTGCCGGTGGTGCCCCCAAGCCCGAGAACTATGTCGTCCTCCCAGGCCATGGCCCAGGCGCCTTTCTCGGAATCATAGCTGTTGTGGGCGTCGTAGCTGGAGGTCCAGCTGCTCGCGCCGGGCGGGACCTCGGAAACCCCGGCAGGGTTTTCCAGATTCAGAGGCGGGGCCGTCAGCACGGTCAGCAGGTTCTTCTCCACCAGGGTCTCGCCCTGCAGGGGCTGCTCTGCCGGGCTGCGGGTGGCAGTATCCGACTCGCCTGCCTGCAGCACCACCCGGGCCTCGCCCTCGGCGACGCAGCCGGCGCCGGGCTCCAGCGTCAGGCGGAAGTCTGCCTCCCCGGTGAGATAATCGGTCCGCACGGGGATCTGAACGTCCAGATGGGTGATGCCGAAGGGGAAGAACAGCTCCCGGTCCACCTCGGCGTAGTCTCTGCTCGCTTCGGCGGTTCCGCCGGCGGTTTTAACGGTGACGGTGACGGGCTTGTTGAGAGCGCCCTCCCGCTCCACGGTGACGGTAACCATGCCATCCGTAATTTCCGTATAGGTTTCCTGAGAGAAGCGCACCACGGCGGGGGCCTGCTCCTCATCGTCCGCGATGGTCACGGCGCAGGAGGAGGCTGCGCTGTTGGTTGTGCTGCCTTCGGTCTCAGAAAGGATCAGGTAGAAGGTCCGATCGCCGTCTCCCTCTTCGTTGTCTATGGGGGTCAGCACCAGATATTTTTCCGTTTCACCGGGAGCAAAGGTCAGCTTCAGCTTTGCGCCGGGCACCGTGGCAGTCATAACGTCGGCTACGTCCTGCAGCTGCTGGAACATATCCTGGCTGGAGGTGACCCGCTGGCTGCGAACCTCCTCGCCGGTGAACAGGTTCCGGGCCTGCTGTACCGGATCCAGGTCCGTGGCGCCGGGAAGGGCGGAGAGGCCGCTGGCGTCCGCAAGATAGTTCAGCGCTTCCACCAAGCCCTGCTCTGCGACCTGCATGCCCTCCTC
>CAMUYE010000127.1 GCA_947164825.1 uncultured Clostridia bacterium | reverse complement strand
GAGGAGGCCCAGGAGTTCACCATCCGGATGCTGAACGTCTACGCCGACTTCTGCGAGAACGTCCTGGCGATGCCCGTCACCCGGGGCCGGAAAACCGAGAAGGAAAAGTTCAACGGCGCTGAGGCCACCTACACCATCGAGTGCATGATGCACGACCGCAAGGCCCTGCAGGCCGGCACCTCCCATTTCTTCGGCGACAGCTTCGCCAAAGCCTTCGACATCGCCTTCACCGACAAAAACAACCAGCGGGTCAACCCCTTCCAGACCTCCTGGGGCATCTCCACCCGGCTGATCGGCGGCATCATCATGACCCACGGTGACAACAACGGTCTGGTCCTGCCCCCGAAGGTCGCCCCCATTCAGGTTGTCGTGGTGCCCGTGGCCCAGCACAAGCCCGGCGTCATCGAAGCCGCCGCGGCTCTGAAGGATCGGCTGCAGAACGCCGGCATCCGCGTGAAGATGGACGCCTCCGACAACTCCCTGGGCTGGAAGTGCGCCGAGTATGAGATGAAGGGCGTGCCCCTGCGTCTCGAGATGGGCCCCCGGGACATGGAGAATGGCCAGTGCGTTCTGGTCCGCCGGGACAACCGGGAGAAGACCGTCATTTCCGTCGACGAGCTGGAGACCAAGGTCGAGGAGCTGCTCCAGGCGGTCCACGACGGGCTCTTCGCCAAGGCGAAGCAGAACCTGGACGAGCACATCTACGAGGCCCACTCCCTGGCCGAGGCCAAGGAGCTGCAGGAACAGCACGGCGGCTATATCAAGACCATGTGGTGCGGGGACGAGGCCTGCGAGATCAAGATGAAGGAAGAGGCCGGCATGTCCTCCCGCTGCATGCCCTTCGCCCAGGAGCACATCGACGACGTTTGCCCCATCTGCGGCCGGAAAGCCGTCAAGAGCATCCTGTGGGGCGTGGCGTACTAAGAAAAAACACACAAAAAACGGACGGTTCGGAACCGTCCGTTTTTTGTGTGCCGGATTATCTCTTGTTCTTCTTCAGCAGGCTGAGCAGCAGGGCGCCGACCACGGAGCCGATCAGCAGAGCGGCCAGATAGCCGAGCCAGTTGCCCACGGTGGGGAAGACGAAAACGCCGCCGTGGGGGGCCTGCAGGGTGCAGCCGAAGGCCATGGACAGCGCGCCGGCCACGCCGGAGCCCACGATGCAGGAGGGGATCACGCGGATGGGGTCCGCAGCGGCGTAGGGAATGGCGCCTTCGGAGATGAAGCACAGGCCCATGATGTAGTTCACGAATCCGTTGTTCCGCTCCTCCTTGGTCCACTTCTTGGGGAAGAAGGTGGTGGACAGAGCGATGACGATGGGAGGCACCATGCCGCCGACCATGACGGCCGCCATGATCATCCAGCCGGTGGGATCCTCGTTGGTCGCAGTGGCCAGAGCGCCGGTGCCAAAGAGATAGGCTGCCTTGTTGATGGGTCCGCCCATATCCACGGACATCATGCCGCCTACGACGATGCCCAGCAGGATCTTGGAGGTGCCGCCCATGGAGTTCAGCAGGTTGGTGATCCAGGTGTTCAGCGCGCCCATGATCGGGTTGATCAGCAGCATGAACAGGCCCACGAGCAAGGAGCCGAACAGGGGGTAGATCAGCATGGGACGGATGCCGTCGACAGCTCTCGGGAACTTCGAGGTGAGCTTCTTCAGCAGCAGAACCAGGTAGCCTGCCACAAAGCCGGCCAGCAGAGCCGCCAGGAAGCCGCCGGAGACGGACAGCTTGGCCATTTCCGCGGCGCCTGCGTCAGGATCGCCCTGCTGGATCAGCGTGACCAGGGCTTTGATCGCCTTGAAGGACAGGCCGGAGGAGGCCAGCGCGCCGCCGACGAAGCCGGGGGCCAGGCCCGGACGGTCCGCGATGGACATGGCAATATAGCCAGCCAGCACAGGCAGCATAAAGCCAAAGGCCGCCTCGCCGATCTTCTTCAGGATTGCCGCCAGGAACGTGTTGGTACCGAAGGTGCCGGGGTTGATGGAATAGTTGTCGAACAGGAAGGCCAGGGCAATCAGAATGCCGCCGCCCACCACGAAGGGGAGCATGTGGGAGACGCCGTTCATCAGATGCTTATAGATGGAGCTACCGAAGCTCTGTTTGCCCAGAGAGCCCTCGGGAGCGCCGCCGCCGGCGTTCTTGGAGTGGAAGACGGGCGCCTTGCCCTCGGTGACCTTCTTGATCAGCTCCTCGGGCTTGTGGATGCCGTCGGCCACGCGGGTGATGACCACGGGCTTGCCGTCGAAGCGGTCCATCTCCACGTTCTTGTCCGCGGCGATGATGATGCCGTCACAGGCGGCGATCTCCTCGGCGGTCAGCACGTTCTTGGCGCCGCCGGAGCCGTTGGTCTCCACCTTGATGGGCAGGCCCATGTTCAGGCCGGCCTTCTGCAGGTTCTCCGCGGCCATGTAGGTGTGGGCGATGCCGGTGGGGCAGGCGGTGACGGCCAGGACCTTGTAGCCGTTGGCGCCGATCTTCTCCTCGGTGAAGCTCTTGTTGCCGAAGTTCTCCTGCTCGGCCTTATCCAGCAGGGCCAGCAGCTCTTCCTCGGAGCCGGCGGCGCGGAGCTTCTCCACGAAGTCCTCATCGGCCAGCAGGGTCATCATGCGGGCCAGGATGTCCACGTGGAGGCTGCCGTTCATGGGGGCCGCGATCATGACGAAGAGATCGGACTTATCGTCGTCGTCCTCGTTGTAGAGGATGGGCTCGGCCAGCCGGACCAGGGCCAGACTGGGACGGGTAACCACATCGGTCTTGGCGTGGGGAACCACGATGCCGTTGCCGACGTAGGTGGAGAATTCCTCCTCGCGGGCGTAGATGGCTTTCTTGTAGGCTGCCTTGTCGGTGATGTTGCCGTGGGTGACCTGGAGGTCGACCAGCTTGTCAATGACCTGGGCCTTGTTGGCCGCCTTGACATTGACCGCCGTCGCCTGACGGGAAAACAGCTCGATCAGTCTCATAAATGCTCTCCTTTTCGTTTTATTATCATACATCCGTTCCGCGGCGCGGACGGAAACATGAACAGATCACAGGGTCGCTAACAGGGATTCGATCAGGGGCTTCTCGGCCAGGCCGATGGAGAAGGCCGTGGCGGAGCCGGTGGCGGTGCCCAGCTTTAGGGCGTAGTCGTAATCGCCCTTCCCCAGCCAGCCCGCCAGGAAGCCGGCCACCATGGAGTCGCCTGCGCCCACGGAGTTCAGGACCTTGCCCTTCGGGCAGCCGATGCGGTGGACCCGGCCGTTCTCGTCCAGCAGCAGGGCCCCGGCCCCGGCCATGGAAACCAGGATGTTCCGGCCGCCCATCTCCTGGAGCTTCCGCGCACAGTCCGCGATCTCCTCGTCGGTCTTCAGGACCTTGCCGAAGATCTCCCCCAGCTCGTGGTTGTTGGGCTTGATCAGGAAGGGGTGGTATTTGAGGACGTTCACCAGCAGATCCTTCGTGGCGTCCACGGCGATGGGGATGCCCCTGCCGTCCAGCCGGGCCATGATGCGCT
>CAMUYE010000126.1 GCA_947164825.1 uncultured Clostridia bacterium | reverse complement strand
GTCCGGGACGGGAAGCTGACGGACGCGGCGGGCCGTCCCTTCCAGCTCCGGGGTCTCAGCACCCACGGACTGTGCTGGTATCCGCAGTATATCAACGCCGGAGCGATGGCCTCCGTCCGCGCCGCGGGGGGAAATGTTCTGCGTCTGGCGATGTACACGGAACCGGAGGGCGCCTACTTCGCCGAGCCGGAGCGCAACACCGAGCTGGTGATCCAGGCCATCGAAAACGCCCGGGCGATGGGCCTCTACGTGCTGGTGGACTGGCATATCCTCAACGACGGGAATCCCAACGACAATCTGGACCGGGCCATCACCTTCTTTGACCGCATCGCCTCCTCCTATCCGGGGGACCCCGCCGTTCTCTACGAGGTCTGCAACGAGCCCAACGGCGTGAACTGGTCGGACGTCCTGCAATACGGCTACGCCATCGTCCCCGTGATCCGCCAGTACTCCCCCGAGGCCGTCATCGTCCTCGGGACGCCGGACTACTGCGCCGATCTGAGCGGCCCCCTGGATCAGCCTCCCCCCTGGGAAAACTGCCTCTGCGCCTGGCACTGGTACGCCGGAGAGCACGGCTCCCGCCGGATGCTGGAAAAGGCCCTGGAGGCCGGACTGCCCGTGATGGTCTCGGAGTGGGGCGTCGGCAAAAACGCCGCCGGGGAGCCCGCCCTGGAGCAGGGCCGGGAATTCGCCGCCTGGCTCAACGAGAAGGGCGTCAGCTGGTGCGCCTGGTCCCTGTGCAGCAAGGACGAGGTCTATTCCGTGCTCCGCCCCGACTGCAAAAAACTGAGCGGCTGGACCTCGGAGGATCTGAGTCCCGTGGGCGCCCTGGTCTTTGCGGCGCTGGAAGGAGAATGATATGAAGCCCCGTTTGGAAAAGCTCTATCTGGCGGTATTCGCCGTCTTCACCCTGGTCTATCTGGTCTGGCGGGTCGGCTGGACCCTCCCCAAGGGCCACGGAGCTCTGTCCCTGGCGCTGGCGCTGATCCTGCTGGGGACCGAGCTGATCGGCATGACGGAAATGGCCGTCCACTTTCTCACCGTCTCCGGCCACAGGCAGAATCGAAAGGAATGCCCCGCCTGGGAGCCCGGCGAGCTGCCCGACGTGGACGTGCTGGTCCCCACCTGCGGCGAGCCCGCGGAGCTGCTGGAGCAGACTCTGCGCAGCTGCCTGGCTATGGAATACGACGACCCGGCCAAGGTCCACATCTATCTCTGCGACGACGCGGACCGGAGCGAGCTGCGAAAGCTCTGCGCCCGGCTGGGCGTGGGCTACTTCGCCCGCTGCAAGGGCAAGGACGCCAAGGCCGGAAACCTCAACAACGCCCTGCAGCGGATCCATTCCCCGCTGGTGGCCGTCTTTGACGCGGACATGTGTCCCCAGCCCGGCTTCCTGCTGCGCACCGTCCCCTACTTTCTGGGAGACAAGCGCAAAAAGAACCGCCGCTCCCTGTCTGACCGGATCGGCTTCGTCCAGACGCCCCAGGTCTTTCGGAACGCCGACCTCTTCCAGCGAGCCTTCCGTATGGAGGACCGGATCCCCAACGAACAGGACTACTTCTACCGCAATCTGGAGCCCGCCCGGAACAAGCTGAATTCCGTGATCTTCGGCGGCTCCAACACGCTGCTTTCCCGCAAGGCGCTGGATGCGGCGGGGGGCTTTGTCACCGGCACCCTGACCGAGGACTTCGCCACCGGCATCGAGATCCAGAAGCGGGGCTACGTCTGCTTCGGCATCGACGAGCCCCTGGCCGTGGGCCTCTGCCCCGAGAGCCTGAAGAGTATGATCCGGCAGCGGGGCCGCTGGGCCCGGGGCTGCATCCAGTCCGGACGGAAGACGAAGCTGCTGACGGCCAAGGGCCTGACCCTGCGGCAGCGGCTGAGCTATTTAGCCGCCGTCATCTACTGGTACGCCCCCGTCAAGCGGCTGGTCTATCTCTCCGCCCCCCTGCTCTACGCGGTCTTCGGCGTCACGGTCATGGCCTGCGACTTCACCCAGATGCTGATGTTCTGGCTTCCCATGTACCTGATGGCCGTGATCGGCATCCGGCTCTTCTCGGACGGGATCCGCACCGCCCGCTGGAGCGACGTCTACGAGCTCTGCTTCTTCCCCTTCCTGCTCTGGCCCGTGATCGCAGAGACCGTGGGCTTCCACAAGAAAATCTTCGCTGTGACGGACAAGAGCGGCCAGCGAGGCTGGCGCTGGTACTATCCCCTGCCCTTCCTGCTGCTGATCGGTCTCTCGCTGCTGGCGATCTACAACGTTGTGGGCATGATCTCGGCCCAGGCGACCACCGTTTATCTGTTTTTGCTGTTCTGGCTCGTGTACAACCTCTACGAGCTGCTGCACGCCCTCGTCTTCGTCCTGGCGTGTCGGCGGCTCCCGCCGGAGGGAGACCCCATGCCCCTCAGCTTCGGCCCCATCCGCAGGGGCACCTGGCTGACGGTCATCCTTTGGCGGCTGCTCTTCCGGCGCAGAGCCCCACAGCATGACAATATCGCAAAGACCCCGGCAAATCCCAACCCCGGAAATGCAAATCCGAACGGAAAGGAGATCCATCAACCATGAGACGACTACGCATTCCCCTCGTTATACTCCTTGCAATTCTTTTGCTCGGCGTCTTCGCCGGTGTTACAGTCTCAGCGGAAACCCCGGAGTCCTTTGAGTATGTGATCGGCAGCTCCGACGACCCCAATGTAACGCTGACCTGCTATCCCCTGGAGACCGACCCCCCCACCCTGCGGGTGACGGTCAAGGATTACACCACCGCAGGCGCCGAGACCATGGACCTGGCAATCCCTGACGTCATCAGCTATGACGGCGTGGACTACACCGTCACCGCCCTTGGCGGCAGCGGAGACAACAACCCCATCCCCAGCGGCCTGGCGAGCGTCCTGAACACGCTGACCGTAGGCGAGCATATGCGGACGATCTACGGAAACCTGTTTGATTGGAAAGCCGAGACGTCCCAGCCCGTCAGCAACGTCAAGCTGTGCAGCACCAGCGTCACCGGCCCGGATACCCCGACAATGCTTGCCCGCATCCCGTCCTTTATCTCCTCCCACTGCAACGACGAGACCGGTCACGCCTACTACGCCGGCAAGTGCCTGGTCCGCCTGGACCCCGCCTATTCCGGAGATTTCACGGTCAGGGACGGCACCATCTGCATCCTCGCCTCCGCCTTTGAGGGCTGCGCGGATCTGAAGAAGGTCACGATCCCGGACTCCGTGGAGTTCATCGGCGTGCGCGCCTTCGCCAACTCCGGCGTCACCGAGGTCAATCTCCCCGCCGGCCTGTCGGAACACAGCAACGAATTGTTCTGCTTCACCTTCTGGCACTGCGGAAGCCTGAAGGTCGTTTCCACGAACAAGCTCACAAAGCCCCTGAACCAGATCGGCATGGGCTGCTTCGCCGAATGCGGCGCCATGACCGGCTTCGACTTCAGCAAGGCCAATATCATCGAGTATCTGGCCTTCAACGGCGCCTTTGATCCCGAGGCCGAGGTTGCCGTCAGCATCAAGCCCAGTGCGCTCAACATCGGCGGCGGCGCCAAGTTCGCCGGCAGCGGCATCGTCTCCCTGGAGATCCTGGAGGAAGCCGA
>CAMUYE010000125.1 GCA_947164825.1 uncultured Clostridia bacterium | reverse complement strand
TCCTCCTGCTGCTCGGGGGTCTTGAGGTCGTACTCCATGGAGTAGTCGCCCAGCTCCGCGGTGCGGATGCCGTAGCGGCGGATCAGCTCGATGGAGAAGCCCTGACCGGCGAACTTCAGATGGTCGCGCTTGTTGTCAAAGAACTCGGTCATGTTGATGTAGACGCCATGGCCGCCCGCGGGCAGGATGACGCCCTTGACGCCCGCCTTGTAGAGTCCCTGGGCCAGGTACTCGCACTGCTGGACCCGGGCCTCCTGGTAGTTGAAGTTGCACTCCTCGTAGAGACCGGCAGCCAGAGCCATGATATCACGGCCGGACATGCCGCCGTAGGAGTCGTTGCCGTAGCAGGAGATCTGCTTGACCTTCAGCAGCACGCCCACGTCGGTCTTGACGGTGCCGTCCTCGTTGAAGTCGGAGAACTTGCGCCAGAAGCGGCCCTTGTCCCGGAAGGCCAGCATGCCGCCCATGTTGGCGTGGCCGTTCTTCTTGGCGGACATGGTGAAGCCGTCGCAGTAGGAGAACATCTCGGTGGCGATCTCGGCGATGGACTTGTCGGCGTAGCCCTCCTCGTTCACCTTGATGAAGTAGCAGTTCTCCGCCCAGCGGGCCACGTCGAACATGAAGGGGATGTCGTACTTGGCGGCGATCTTGGCGGTTTCGCGGATGGACTTCATGGAGACGGCCTGGCCGCAAACGGTGTTGTTGGTGATGGTGGTGTAGATCAGGGGGACATTCTCGGGGCCCACGGTCTCGATGAGCTCTTCCAGCTTCTTCACGTCCATATCGCCCTTGAAGGGGTTCTTCTCGTACTTGCCGCCCTCGGGGACCTCGTAGAGCAGTTCTTTGTTGTAGAGGTTGCGGGGGATGGAGCCCATCTGCTTGATGTTGCCCTCGGTGGTGTCGAAGTGGCCGTTGGAGGGGATGGTGAAGACCTTGCCGGGATAGCGGGCGCTCATGATCTTCTTGACCATCTCGAAGAGCACGGACTCCGCCGCTCTGCCCTGCTGGATCAGGAAGGCGTTGGGACGTTCCAGCTGGGCCGCGCCGCCGTTGAACAGGCCGCCCTCGTACTCACAGAGGTAGAGCTCGTCCATGAGCTTCTCAATGTCCTTGCAGTCGGTACGGATCAGGTCGATGCTCTTCTTCCAGTTCTTCTCGCCGCCGCGCTCAAAGATGTCGCGGAAGGCGTCCAGCAGCACGTAGTAGCCCTTGTTGCGGCCGTAGGACTCGTCGCCCAGGAACATGGCGGACCACTGCTGGTCGGTCATGGCGGTGGTGCCGGAGTCGGAGAGCATGTCAATGGTCAGCATGCCTGCGGGGAAGGCGAATTCGTTGTAGTGAGTGGCCTTCAGGGCGCGTTCGCGCTGCTCCACGGTGACGTCGGGGATGTTGCGGGTCACGTAGGTAAAGCTGCGGGGCGTCTTCACGTTCAGGGGATATTCGTTTGCCATTCTGTAATTTCCTCCAATATTTTGCATTTGCGGGGACAGGGATCGCTCGTCCGTGGACAAGCAATCCTTGTCCCTATAGGTTTATTCGCCCTTCAGGCCGTAGGACTCGGCCAGTTTGCGGAACGCGGGCAGGCTGCGCTGGATCATTGCGGGGCTGACGCAGGTGCTGAATCTGCTGAAGCCGGGGCAGCCGAAGCCGTCGCAGGGAACGGTCAGGATGTTGAGGGCCTTGGCGCGGTCGGAGAAGCCCTCGGAGTTGCCGTCGGGGGCCTCCACCATCATGTAGAAGGCGCCCTGGGGCTTGACGCAGCGGAAGCCCATCTTGGTGAGCTCGGTGTAGAGGGTGACGCGGTTGTGATCGTAGGTCTCCAGGTCGGGCCGCAGCTCCGTGCAGCGGGCGACGACGCGCTGCCACAGGGAGGGCGCGCAGACGTGGCCGATGGCCCGGGCCGCGCCGGCGATGGCGGCGTAGAGGGCTTCGCTGTCGGCGCACTGATCGGGCACGCAGACGTAGCCGATACGCTCACCGGGCATGGAGAGGATCTTGGAATAGGAGTAGCAGATCACGGTGTTGGGATAGATGTTGGGCACGTAGGGGAAATCCAGTCCGTCGTAGGTCAGTTCCCGGTAGGGCTCGTCAGAGAGCACGTAAATCGGATGGCCGATCTCCTCGCCCTTGCGGGTCAGGATCTCGCCCAGCTTCCGCAGGGTCTCCTCGAAGTAGATGACGCCGGAGGGGTTGTTGGGAGAGTTGATGATGACCGCCTGGGTGTTCCGGTTGATGCGCTTTTCCAGCTCGTCGAACCGGATCTGGAAGTTCTCGGTGTCGGGGGGCACCACCACGCACTTGGCGCCGGTGGAGGCGCAGTAGGCGGGATATTCGGAGAAATAGGGCGCGATCAGCAGGAATTCCGCGTTCTCCACAGCCAGGGCGTGCATGCAGGCAGTCATGGCGGGAGCGGCGCCGCAGGTAAAGAAGATGTTCTCGGGACGGATCTGATCCTTGGCGCGCCGGGAGAGGTCGGCGGCGATGGCTTCCCGGGCTTCGGCGCAGCCGCCTGCCGGGGTGTAGCCGTGCAGGGCGATGGGATCCATCTCCAGCAGCTCTTTGACGACCTCCGCCACCTTTTCAGGCGCGGGAACAGAAGGGTTGCCGATGGAGAAATCAAAGACGTTTTCTTTTCCGACTACCTTGGCCTGTGCCATGCCGTATTCAAACAGTTCGCGGATCCGGCTCTTGGCAACACCCATCTTGTGGTATTTTTCTACGACCATTACTCTTCCTTCCTTTCCGGTAAATGATAGACATTTGCCTGTTCCTGACCCGCGAGGATCCGAAGACCGCCCTGGGCCAAAGCTTCCATTTCGTTTTCACCCGGGATCACCACCACGGGAGCAATGAATCCGGCGTATTCTTTGATTCGGTCGGTGAGCAGCTTGGAATAGGCCAGACCGCCGGTGAGGATGATGGCGTCGCAGTTCCCCTTCAGGGCCACGGAGAGTAGGCCGATGGTCTTGGCGATCTGGTAGGCCTGGGCCTGATAGATCTCGTCGGCGTACTGGTCTCCCGCCTGGATCCGGCGTTCGATCTCCCGGGCGTCGCTGGTGCCCAGGTAGGCGTACATGCCGCCCTTGCCGCGGATCTTCTTGTCCATCTCCTTCTTGGTGTACCGGCCGGAATAGCACAGCTTCACCAGGGCCAGAGACGGGAAGCAGCCCGCCCGTTCCGGGGAGAACTGGCCATCGTCATCGCCCACGGAGTCGATCATGACGCCGTGCTGATGGACGGAGGCGGAGGTGCCGCCGCCCAGGTGGAAGACGATGAGGTTCAGATCCTCATACTTCTTTCCGATGGATTCCGCGTAGCGGATGGCCTGGGCGTGGCTGTTCAGCACGTGGCTGAAGGACGCCCGCCGGATCTCCGGCATCCCGGTGATCCGGGCCACGGGGCTCAGCTCGCCGGACGTGACGGCGTCGTAGATATAGGCGGGGATGTGGTATTCGTCGGCGATGGCCCGGGCCAGAAGGCCGCCCAGGTTGGAGGCGTGGGGCTGGCTGTAATCGTGGTTGACCAGAGCCTCGCAGAGCTCGTCGTTGACCTCGTAGCCGCCCATTTTGAGCCCGAAGACCAGGCCGCCGCGTCCGATGACGGAGGAAAGCTCCTCGCCTTTGATGTTGTTTTGCCGCATGAAATCCCGGATCAGTTCCAGACGGAAGGGCACCTGGTCTCCGATCTTCTCAAAAGCCAGAAGCTGCTCGGGCTTGTGCTCGATGCTGGTCTGGAGGACCTTTTGCGTCCCGTCGTAGAGG
>CAMUYE010000124.1 GCA_947164825.1 uncultured Clostridia bacterium | reverse complement strand
AGGAGGCCATGGCCATGGAGATCCGGTAGTGGCCGAAGCCCATGCGGATGTTGCCCACCAGCAGGCTCTTTTCGTTGAAGGACGCACCCTCGCCGAAAACCAGCTCCCTGGTGCCCAGCTCCGCCAGGACGGGGTTCTCCGCCAGGGCGAACTGATAGTTTTTCCCGCTGTCGTCGCCGTATTTTTTCAGGAACTTGCTCTGCGTCTTCTCAGCCTTCCGGACATCCTTGGCGGACATGGGGTTCCCGAAAATTTCTCTGGATTTCTCTAACATGGTGCTGCCTCCTCAATCTACGGTTATTATTTTCATTGACATTTTGTATAATTTTTAATATAGTATAAGTACTGATTTTAGGCTATCATCCAGAAAGCCTTTTGTCAAGTGCTGATTTGAAAAAGGAGAGAAAAACCCATGAAACGACTGACGAAGAAACAAATGATTATCTTCGCGATCGGCCAGCTGGGCTGGTCCATCCTCAGCGGCATCATCGGTGCCTGGTTCGTCACCTTCTATCTGCCTACCGACGGCGATATCAAGGCCGGCGCCACCCAGTTCATCCAGCCGGGTCTCGTGATCCTTGGCATCCTGACGATCCTCGGCCTGATTACGGCCCTGAGCCGCGTCTTCGACGCCGTTACCGACCCCCTGATCGCCAACCTGTCCGACCGCAGCAAAAACCCCAAGGGCCGCCGGATCCCCTTCATGCAGAAGGCCGCCATTCCCCTGTCTATCGTGACGGTCCTGCTGTTCTGCGCCCCCGTTGACAAAATCAGCGGCGTCAACGTGGCGTGGATCTCCGTTTTCGTGGTGCTGTTCTACCTGTTCATGACCATGTACTGCACCCCCTACACCGCTCTGATTTCCGAGTTCGGCAAGACCCAGGAGGACCGCATGTTCATCTCCACGGCGATCTCCCTGACCTTCTTCGCAGGCACCATGCTGGCCTACACACCCTTCGTCTTCGCAGGCATGCTTCGGGGCGCCGTGGGCTTCAACTGGAGCTATCGGATTTGCTTCATCGTCCTGGCCGTCATCTCCTGCGTCTGCATGCTGCTCCCCACCTTCCTGCTGAACGAAAAGGAGTTTGTGGACACCAAGCCCTCCAACTCCTCCGTCTTCAAGTCCCTGGCCGCCACCTTCAAGAATCGGGAGTTCCGGGTCTTCGCCGGTTCCGACATCATGTACTGGGTGGGTCTGACCCTCTTCCAGACCGGCCTGCCTTTCTTCGTCAAGGTCTCCATGGACCTGGATGAGAGCATGACCATGGTCTTCATGGGCGGCATGACAGTCCTCTCCGCCTGCTTCTATCCCTTTGTCACCGGCTTCGTCCGCAGACACGGCAAGAAGAAGATGGTCATCGTCGGCTTCCTGGGCCTGGCTGTGGCTTATACGATCACCGCCCTCATCGGGGTGGTCCCCTTCCTCACCGGCATGCTCCCCGGCGTTCTGATCTGCATCATCGCCGCCTTCCCCATGGCCCTGCTGGGCATCATCCCCCAGGCTATCGTGGCTGACGTGGCCGAGGCCGACGGCGTGGACACCGGCGAGAACCGTGAGGGCATGTTCTTCGCGGCCCGGACCTTTGCCATGAAGTGGGGCCAGGCGCTCGCCATGCTGGTCTTCACCTCTCTGGCCATCATCGGCACCACCCAGGCCGCCAACTCTAACGAGATCACCGCCTCCAAGCTGGGCCTGCGGATCGTGGCCATCGTGGCCGTCTGCTTCTGCACCCTGGGCGCCGTGATCCTGGGCCTCTATAACGAGAAGAAGGTCATGAAGACCATCGAGAGCAAGACGGAGAAGAAGTAAGATGGAACTGCTGAAAGTCAACATCCTGCCCCCCGGGCTTCTGGATACCGACGAGCGGCTGGAGGACGGGCGCTATACGCTGGCCCTGATTTCCAAGGGGGAGGAGCCCCTGGAGCTGGAAGAGGTCTCCGCTGTCTTCCGCTTCGACTTCCTGCCTGAGGACGCCCTCTTCCTCAACGGCTACCAGAGCTGGACCTACAGCCCGGAGCGGACCCGGAAGCAGTTCGACAAGGCCATGCGCTTTGTGCCGAAGGCCCTGGATCGGAAATTCGGCTTCTCTCAGTACGGCGACGGCTATTTCTCCGACCCGGTCTACCGGAAGGATCTGCGGGCAGGCTATAAGAAGGGCTATTCCTACGCCTACGTCCGCCGGGACGACCGCTTTTCCCTCTTCGCCTCCCTGGCCGAGGATACGGGCTTCACCCGTATCATCCTCAACACCACCGACAGCACCGTCACCTTCAAAAAGGACTGTCACCATCGCTTCCTCCAGCCGGGAGAGCGCTACACGGCCCTGGACGTGATCTTCCCCGAGGGGGGCGAAAACGAGGTTTTCGACCTCTGGTTCGACGCCATGGGCGTCAAAGCCCTGCCTGCGGAACCGAAGGTGGGCTACACCTCCTGGTACAACTGCTACCAGAACATCTCCGAGGAGCAGATCCTCCGGGATCTGGAGGGCATGAAGACCCTGCCCGTCAAGCCGGACATCTTCCAGATCGACGACGGCTTTGAGCCCTTCGTGGGCGACTGGCTGACGGTCAACGAAGAGAAATTCCCCAACGGTCTGGAACCCATAATCCGCAAGGTCCTGGACGAGGGCTATCAGGCGGGCATTTGGCTGGCGCCCTTCGTGGCGGAGAAGGACTCCGTTGTCTACCGGGAGCATCCCGAGTGGTTCCAGTACAAGGAGGGCTATCGGGTCTTCACGGGAGCCAACTGGTCCGGCGGCTACGCCCTGGATCCCTACAATCCCGAGGTTCGCGACTACATCCGGCAGAGCATCGAGCGCTACAAGGCCATGGGCGTCACCCTCTTTAAGCTGGACTTCCTCTATGCCGCCTGTATGACCTCCCGGCCCAACAAGACCAGAGGCGAGATCATGGCGGAGTCCATGGATTTCCTGCGGGAAGTCTGCGGGGACTGCCAGATCCTGGGCTGCGGCGTGCCTCTGGCCTCGGCCTTCGGCCGGGTGGAATACTGCCGCATCGGCCCGGATATGTCCTTGGATTTTGACGACAAGCTCTACATGCGGCCCTTCCACAACGAACGGCCCTCCACCCTGCACACCCAGAGAAACACCCTCTACCGCCGCCAGCTGGACGGCCGCGCCTTCCGCAATGACCCCGACGTCTTCCTGCTCCGGGAAGAAAACACCAGCCTCTCGGACGAGCAGAAGCACACCCTGGCCGTGGTCAACGCCCTGTTCGGCTCCGTGCTCTTCGGCTCCGACGACTTCGGCGCTTACGACGAGAAGAAGCGCAGACTCTTCGCCGCCCTCTGCGGCCTCCAGCGCGCCCGGATCCTCGCCGTGGAGAATGGCCCCCTGACAGAAAAGCTCCGCTCTGTCATCGTGACCTATGAGCTGAAGGGCGAGGAAAAACGCATCGAGCTGAAGATCTGATACTGATACTGAACTCCCATAGAAACCTTTAATCTGTTTCGGCAGGAATTGTGTCATACTTCGTTGTCGTCCTTGCCGGGCGTCAAGCCCGCCTGCGTCCTCCGCCTCGTCTGACGCAATTCCTGCACGGAACATTTTTCAATCTTTCTATGGGAGTTCAGTATGACTCCCGCAGGGGACGGATCTCCCGCCCCCCCGAAGATGAAAAGATCCGCCGGACCTCCGGCGGATCTTTTTCGTTCAGCGCAGCGCTGTGGTATTGCTTCCTGATTCCTCATTCCTCTGTGCTTCCGGCCCGGAGGCGCTCCGCCTGGGCCGCGTTGGTGAGGGCGTCGATCATGCTGTCCAGGTCGCCGTCCATGAAGCCCTGGATGTTGTGCTGGGTCAGGCCGATGCGGTGGTCCGTGACCCGGTCCTGGGGGAAGTTGTAGGTGCGGATCTTCTCGTTCCGCATGCCCA
>CAMUYE010000123.1 GCA_947164825.1 uncultured Clostridia bacterium | reverse complement strand
TCACCAAGCCCTTCTCCGCCATGGCCCTGCTGATGCGGGTCCGCGCCATCTTCCGGCGGATCGACTTTGAGAGTCAGAAGCATGAAGCGCCCGCGCCTGCGGCCGTTTCCGTCGGAAAGCTGCGGCTGGACGAGGACAGGCGGCGCATCCTCTCGGACGGCAAGGCCCTGGCCCTGACGCCCACGGAATACGAGGTCCTGAAGTATCTGATGCTCCACGCGGACCAGGCGGTCTCTCGCGAGGAGCTGCTGAACACGGTCTGGGGCTTTGAGTCCGTGGTGGAGACCCGAGCCACCGACGACACCGTGCGGAGACTGAGGCAGAAGCTGGGCGGCAGCGGCGTCAACATCGCCGCGGTCTGGGGCTACGGGTTCCGGATAACCGTCGAATGATTCAGCGTGTGCGGATGGGTGAGCGATTTTTTCGCCAGACAAGGCAAAAAATCGCAGAAATACTTGTGGTATTTCAAGATTTTTTAACGCAGTATGGCAAAAAAAAGCGCCGCCAAGACGTGCGCGAGGAATCATTTGGCGGTTATCAAGGAGGAATCCAAATGAAAAAGCAGCGACATATCCGGACGCGCCTGACCTTTACCCTGATCGGCCTGACCTGCGGAATCCTGCTGGCGGTGATGCTGGCGTTCAACCTGGCGGTGCGGGGCTATATCCGCTCCCGGGTCTCCACGCAGCTGGGCGAGGTCACGCAAAGCGTTTCCGACGACCGCCGCGAAGGCAGTCACGGGCAGAAGGGCGATAAACGTTTCGACGACCGGCCGGACCGGGTGACCGGCGCGGAATACAGCGCCGCAGTGCTGACGGAGGACGGATCTCTGAAAAAGGTCCTGTACGGAAACGAGGCGACGGCAAACGAGCTGGCCTGCTATGTCCGTGATAATGATCTGTCTGCAGGCACGGAAAGCAAGGTTGTCTCTCTGGACAGCGGGACCTATACCATTTCCATTCAGCAAGACCCAGTGGAAGCCGGCAGCCGTCTGCTGATCTATGCCGACGTGAGCTCCATCACGGCCTTTTCCCAGCGGGTGAATCTCATTCTTTTGATTGTCATCGGCGCGGCTATCCTGATTTCCGTTCTTTTGAGCCGCCGCTTTGCCAGATCCTTTGCGCAACCGGTACAGACCCTCTCCGATTTCGCCTCCGACATCGGCGGCGGAAAGCTGGAGCCGCGGGAGCTGACGTTCCGGGACGCGGAATTCCAAAAGCTTGCTGATTCTATGAACGGTATGGTACAGGAACTCAATGACGCGAAGCAGAAGCAGGAGACCTTCTTTCAAAACGTCTCCCACGAGCTGCGCACGCCCCTGACCTCCATCCGCGGCAACGCGGAGGGCATCGTCTACGGGGTGATCGAGCCCCAAAAAGCAGGCCAGGTCATCCTCTCGGAGTCCGACAAGCTCACCGGAATGGTGGAGGACATCCTCTACCTCTCCCGTATGGGCAGGGGCAAGCCGGAGGGCAGCATCGAGCCCATCGACCTGCGGGAGGTCCTTTCCCTGTGCGTCTCCGAGCAACACACGGAGGCGGAGAAGAAGGGACTGACCTTCTCCTTTGATTTCGATGAAGCCCCCGTGATGCTGGCGATCCGGGAGCAGGACGCCCAGCGGCTCTTCGGCAACCTGATCTCAAACGCGGTGCGCTACGCGCGCAAAGAGATCCGCCTGATCTGCCGCAGCAGCGAAGAAGGCGCGGTCGTCCGGGTGGCCGACGACGGCCCCGGCGTGGCGGAGGAGGATCTGCCCCACGTGTTCGAGCGATTTTATAAGGGAAAGGACGGAAAGCACGGCATCGGCCTTGCCATCGCCCAGTCCGTCGCGGAGGCCTATCAAGGGAACTTGACCGTCCGGAATGAAAATGGCGCAGTCTTCGAGGTAGTCTTCCAAATCTGATTGAAGAAAAAAAACACAAAGCACACGAGATTCCGTAAAAGATGGAATTTCGTGTGTTTTGCGTATTTTCTGCCGCCTCTTTTCGGAGACTTCTCCGTGACCACATGCTACAATGACGCCAGAAATCAAAAAACGAATGGAGGCAACCAAAATGAAAACTCTGAAAAACAAGACTCCCATCCTTCTCGCTCTGCTCCTGACGCTCTCCCTGCTCCTGGCTGCCTGCGGCACGGCGGCAAGCCAGGCGGCGGCTGCCGGGAACACGGCGCAGAAGCTCTCCTCCGCAGATTCTGGCAGCGCCGTAGGCATCACCCCGCTTTCCGCAGACGTCGTCGGGGACGCCGCAGCGAACTCCGGAACCAGTGACAGCGACGCCTACAGCGAAGCCTTCTCCGGCCGGGATCTCTCCGGGGATTATGACACCGCCGAAGCTGTGACGATCACGTTGAACGGCTCGACTGTTGTGGCATCCTCCGAGACCGTACAGATCAACGGCAGCACTGTGACGATTAGCGCTGCCGGAACGTATATCCTCTCCGGCTCCCTGGACGACGGAACGATCATTGTGGACGCGACCAAGGACGACAAGGTCCAGCTCGTGCTGAACGGCGTGAGCATCCGGTCCTCCGACTACGCGGCCATCTATGTCAAGCAGGCAGACAAGGTCTTCGTCACCCTGGCGGACGGCACCGTGAATACCCTCGTGAACGGCGGGACCTACGCCCAGACCGATGAAAACGAAGTGGACGCCGTGATCTTCGCCAAGGACGACATCACCTTCAACGGGACCGGCACCCTCCGCATCACCGCGAACGCCGGCAGCGGCATCGTCGGCAAGGACGAGGTGACGATCACCATGGGCGTTTATGAAATCACCGCAGCCGAGCACGCGATCCGGGCCAAGGACAGCCTGGCCATTGCCGACGGCAGCTTCACACTGTATGCGTATGAGGACGGCCTGCACGCCGAGAACGGCGACGACGAAACCCTGGGCAACATCTACATCGCGGGCGGCAGCTTCACCATCCAGGTCAAGGACGACGCGATCCACGCCAACACCCTGCTGCAGATCGACGGCGGCACCTTCGAGATTACCGCAGCCGAGGGCCTGGAGGCAACCTATATCCAGATCAACGGCGGCGACATCCAGATCAGCGCTTCGGACGACGGCGTCAACGCGGCCAGCAAGTCCTCCCTCTACACCCCGACCTTCGAGATGAACGACGGGACTCTGACCATCACCATGGGTGCCGGCGACACCGACGGCGTCGACTCCAACGGCAACATCATCATCAACGGCGGCACCATTAACGTGACCGGTCAGTCCAGCTTCGACTGCGACGGCACCGCCCAGTACAACGGCGGCACCATCATCGTCAACGGCCAGCAGGTCGATTCCATCCCCAATCAGATGATGGGCGGCGGTATGGGCGGTTTCGGCGGCATGGGTGGCGGCAGACACCGGTAAACAATGACATGCTATACTTGCAGACTTTGGCATTTTCTACTCTCCAGCTTTCTGTCCGGTGAGCTTACCCTCGCCAAGCAAGAAATCACTAAATTGTATACCATGCAAACTGGTGGCATCTTTTTTGCAGGACCCTTCCAAGAGAACGAGCACCCCATCGGGGTGCTCGTTCTCTTGTGATAAAGGAGGGGCTCGAACGGTCCGATCACCGGAATCTGTATTTTGAAATACTTCTTGCTTTTATATCCATTTTAATGTATATTATATGAGTAGAAATTTTTGTTTTTGCGGCTTGCCGGAGTCCGATCTCTCTGCCCGGCAGCCGTGGGAAGGGAGGGTTCGATCGGATGCGGCGTTCCGGAAAGGCGTTGTCCCCCGGAGGCGTTCTGTTTTGGATCGCCCTCCTCTTTGCGTTTCTTCTGAGCGCCTGTACGCCCGCTCCCACTCCACGGGAGAGCGCGGCTCCATCGGGCGCCGCGGGCCCGGAGCTCCCGGCTGAAACGCCTCTGGCACTGCACGGGCAGCTCCGTGTCCGGGACGGGAAGCTGACGGACGCGGCGGGCCGTCCCTTCCAGCTCCGGGGTC
>CAMUYE010000122.1 GCA_947164825.1 uncultured Clostridia bacterium | reverse complement strand
AAAAATGAAAGAGTGAAAAAATGAAAGAATTGCGGTGTCGCTCCGCGACGGATCTGAATTCATTTTTCAATTCGGAGAATTGAAAAATACCTCTATTTTTTCATTATTTCATAGTTTCATTCTTTCATTCTCGAAAGGAGCAAGCAATATGGAAGCAAAACTTTCCCGGGACCTGATCATCCTCCCCTCCCTCTGCGACGCCCGGCTCGAACTCTCGATCCCCGACGTCTTTGCCCAGTTTATGGACATCGCCACCCTCCACGCCGAACAGCTCGGCGTCGGGGCCAACGCCCTGGTTACCAAGGGCATCAGCTGGATCACCGTCAAGACCAAAGTCCATTTCCTCCGGCGGCCCCGGCTTATGGAGACCGTTACCGTCTCCACCCGGCCCCTGGTACCGGAAAAGGTGCGGGCGATCCGGGAGTACCGGCTGGAAAAGAACGGGGAGACGCTGGCCGAGGGCAAGACCGAGTGGGCTGTCATCGACCTGTCCACGGGGCGGCCCCGGCTTATGGAAGGCATTTTTGAAGCGGGGCTGGAGCTGGCGGCGGAACCGGCCTATCCCGAGCCCTTTGCCCGGATTCGTCCTGACTTCAACGACGGGGAGCGCCTGGGGACCTGGCAGGTCCGGTCCACGGACATCGACTTTCTGGGCCACATGAACAATATCGCCTATCTCCGGGCCGTTTTCGGCATTCTGCCCGGCAGGGAACTGAAAACCGTGCCCCAGGGCACCGTGGAGATCATCTTCCGCTCTCCCTGCTACGAGGGCGAGGTCCTGACCGTCATCCGCCGTCTCACCGACACCGGCTGGGAGCTGGCCATCCTGAAAGAGGACGGGACCCCAGCGGCCTTCCTGAAGCTGGACCGCTGAAAAAACTGCTTTTCGATGCGCGACCCCTCCACCGCCGCCTTGCGGGCGGCGGTCCCCCTCCCCTATAGGCCCTGCGGGCCAATAGGGGAGATTTTATACTGAACTCCCATAGAAAAATTGAAAAATGTTCCGTGCAGGAATTGCGTCAGACGAGGCGGAGGACGCAGGCGGGCTTGACGCCCGGCAAGGACGACAACGAAGTATGACACAATTCCTGCCGAAACAGATTAAAGGTTTCTATGGGAGTTCAGTATTATTAGGAATGCAAATTGAAAGCGCAGGGGTTGCCCCCTGCGCTTTTTCATTCAGCAGCCGCAGCCGCAGCCGTTGTCGCAGCCGCAGTTGTTGCCGCACCCGCAGTTGTTGCCGCAGCCGCAGTTGCTGCCGCAGCCGCAGTTGTTGTTGCAGCCGCCGCCGCAGCCGTTGAAGCCGCCGCAGCCCAGAAGCAGAACGATCACGATGATGATCCACCAGCTGTTATTGAAGCCGTTATTGCACATAATGCTGCCTCCTTGCACAGGATTGCGCGTAATTGCGCTCAGTCCAGTGTATGCGGCGACGGCCGGGATGTGCGGAGCAGGCAATCAGCAACAGGTAAGAAGTAAGAAGTAAGAGGTAAGAGGTAAGAAGTAAAAATCCTTCTGCCCTCTTCACTTTTTACTTCTTAATTCTTACTTCTTACTTTTTTCGGCTATCCCTTTGGGGCAAACAGTTCGTCGAGGCTCCCGAACCGGTAGCCCAGCGCTTCCCACTTGGTCAGCAATTCGTCCAGGATCTCGGCGTTGGTGGAGGAAGTCGAATGCAATAAAACGACCGCTCCGTTGTGCACCCGCCCCAACAGCTTCTCGAAGGCCTCCTCCCGGGTGGGCTGCTCGTCCTGCTTCCAGTCCACGTAGGCCAGAGACCAGAACACGGTTTTGTAGCCCAGAGCCTTTGCCATTTCTAGGTTCCGCTCCGCGTAGACGCCCCGGGGCGGGCGGTAGTATCCGGGCATCTCCTTCCCCGTGGCGGTCTGATAGGCCGCGGCCACGTCGGCCAGCTCCTTTTCAAAGGTCGCCTTGTCCCCGATCCGGTCCATGTCCCAGTGGTGCCAGGTGTGGTTGCCCACGATATGGCCCTCCGAAACCATGCGGCGCACCAGCTCCGGGTTCTGCTCGATGTAGGTCCCCACCACGAAGAAGGCCGCCGGGGCCCGGTGCTTTGCCAGGACATCGAGGATCGCCGCCGTGTGTCCGTTTTCGTAGCCCGCGTCGAAGGTGAGATAGAGGACCTTTTCGCTCGGGTCGCCCAGGTAGGCGGCGTCGTAAACCGCCAGCTCCTCTGCCGTGGCGTTCCCCACGGGACTCTCCCCCGGGCGGGGGAAGCTCAGCCCCCAGGAGGCCGCTTCCAGGACCTCCGCCTCCTTCCGCAGCCCCAGCCAGGTCCCGATACCCAGCGCCGCCAGCAGAAAAACCGCCGCCGCGGCCAGTCTCATCCGTTTGCTTTTCTTCATGCCATCGCCTCCCGTTTTCACAAAATCTTACGCTGCATCCGAGGCGAAAATGCCTTCCGAGGGGCAAACTCCTGTCAAGCCGGAATATTGCACGAAAAAAGCGGTGGAAAAGTCTGTGGATTTTGTGGAAAAATGCAGTTGCATTTATTTAATTTCCATGCTAATATATAGCAAGCAAAGCATAGCGAGCTAAATAATTGAAAAAGGAGGGCTGCGTATGCTCCCGGAACAGGCGGTGGGTCCGCGGATCAAGCGGATCAGCAACGCCATGGATCGGAAACGGACGGTGGATCTGGAGGATCTCGGTCTGACCTCCTCCCAGGGACTTGTGCTGGGCTATCTGGCCAGGCACCTGGACGAGGCGGTCTACCCCGGGGACGTCTGTCGGCACTTCGGCCTGAGTCAGCCCACGGTCACGGGCATTTTACAGCGGCTGGAGGCCAAGGGCTTTCTGCTCTATGCCGACGACCCGGCGGATCGCCGCAGACGGCGGCTGCTTCCCACGGAAAAGGCGCTGGCCTGTCACGAATGGGTCAAGCAGCGCTTTATTGAGACGGAGGAGCTGCTCACCGAGGGCCTGACCGAGGCCGAACGCTCCCAGCTTTTAGGTCTGCTGGACCGACTCATCGCAAATATGGACGCGGGTTGGGAATCCGTCCCGCCGCGCCAGAAGGAGGAAACCCAATGTTCAGAAAACTGATGGGCTGCATCCGGGACGTCAAGAAGCATACGATCCTCACGCCCCTGTTCATGGTGGGCGAGGTGGGCCTGGAATGCACCCTGCCCATGATCACGGCCCGGCTGATCAACTACATCAGCGACGCGGAGAAGGCCGGCGCGTCGCTGGACATGTCCGTCATCCTGCATTACGCCTGGATCCTGATCCTGATGGCCATGGGCTCCATGAGCTGCGGCATTCTGTCCGGCTGGTTCGCGGCCTCCGCCTCGGCGGGCTTCGCCCGGAACCTGCGCCACGACCTCTTTGCCAAGGTCCAGAGCTTTTCCTTTGCCAATATCGACAAATTCTCCACGGCCTCCCTGGTGACCCGCCTCACCACCGACGTAACCAACGTCCAGATGGCCTTTATGATGATCATCCGCGTGGCGGTCCGCTCTCCCCTGATGCTGATCTTCGCCGTGCTGATGTCCGTCCACATGGGCGGCCCCGTGGCCCTGGTCTTCCTGCTGGTGATCCCGATCCTGGGCTTCGGCCTGATCTTCATCGCCAAAAAGGCCATGCCCATGTTCAAGAAGGTCTTCAAAAAGTACGACAACCTGAACAACTCCGTCCAGGAGAACGTCAAGGGCATGCGGGTGGTCAAGAGCTTCGTCCGGGAGGGCTATGAGAAGCTGAAGTTCGGCAAGGCCTCTGAGGACGTGCGCAACGACTTCACCCGGGTAGAGAAGCTGCTGGCGATCAATAACCCCCTGATGCTCCTGGCCATGTACATCTGCATGATCCTTATTCCGATGCTGTCCGCCAAGACCATCATTACCTCCGCCGGTCTGGATATGCAGGTGGGCGATCTGTCCTCCATGATCACCTACGCCATGCAGATCCTCATGAGCCTGATGATGCTCTCCATGATCTT
>CAMUYE010000121.1 GCA_947164825.1 uncultured Clostridia bacterium | reverse complement strand
AACGAGAAGCACATCGAGGTCATCATCCGCCAGATGATGCGCAAGGTCAAGGTCACCGACCCCGGCGACACCAACCTCCTCTCCGAGACCCAGGTGGACGTGGTGGAGTTCGAGGAAGCCAACGAGAAGATCGAGCGCGAGAACGCCGACATCCAGGCCCGCATCGACGCAGGCGAGGAGGGGCTGGAGCTCAAGAAGCCCGCCGCCGCCACCCTGATCCTCATGGGCATCACCAAGGCCTCCCTGGCCACCGAGTCCTTCCTCTCCGCCGCCTCCTTCCAGGAGACCACCAAGGTCCTGACCGAGGCCGCCATCAAGGGCAAGGTCGACAAACTGGTGGGCCTGAAGGAGAACGTCATCATCGGCAAGCTCATCCCCGCCGGCTCCGGCCTGACGGTCTACCGGGATTACACCCTGACCGCCTGCCCCGAGTCCCGGGTCACCGCCGATATGATCCGCAACGAAGCGCAATAATACCGCAAACGAAGAACGCACCCCCCGAGGGGTGCGTTCTTCGTTTGCTTACGGCCTCCGTTGTGTTACTGGACCGGCGTGACAGTGTAGCCCGCCTCGCGGAGGCCGTCCACCAGGCCGCCGTCGCCCAGAAGATGGGCCAGGCCCACGGCGAAGAAGACGGTTTTCTCGCCCTGCAGGTATTCCTCGGCGACCTCCAGCATGTGGGCGTTGCGCTCCACCTCCATCTTCTGATGGTACTCGTCGTAGATCGCCAGATCGTCCGGGTCGATCTCCGCCCGCTCTTCCTCGGTCATGGCGGCCAGCCTCTCCCGGATGGCGGCCTCGTCGCCGCTGCACCAGAGCTCGTAGAGGGCGTAGGTCGCGGCAAGGGCTTCGTTCCGGACCGTGGCGACGCTTTGGGCCAGGATCATCTCCTGCACCTCGTCGGAATAGCTGCCCAGCATGCTGATCTGGAATTCCCCGGACTCCACGTTGAGGATCTCCTTCTCCTGCTCCCTGGCCAGCGCCATGAGGCGGTTGTCCACGCCCTTGGAGGAGGTCAGCCGCCGTCCCTGGGAGAGATAGAAGTTGTCGATCTGCTGGCTCCACACAAAGGGCTTGTACTGCTCCGACAGAGGCGTGTACTCGCCGGCGGTCTTCATCAGACTGACCGCGGCCTCATAGAGCTCGGAGTCCACATGATTGGCCACAGTGGTGCCGTCGGAGTAGACGTACTGGGCCTGAATCTGGGCCCGCAGCTCCTCGTCCTGCTTCAGATCCTCGCTGAAGGCATCGGTGTCGAACTCCACCGCCAGCGCGTCAGCCTCGGCCAGGGCGTCGTAGATGGCCTGGGGCAGGAAGCCCGTGCGGTCGTCGCCCACGTGGATGGTGCCCAGCAGGTACATCTTTTCGCCCTTCGCTCCGCTGACCTCGTAGAAGACGGGGCTGGGCTTCTCCTCGGGCTCCGTGTCGGGCAGGGGCTCCTCGGTGATCGCCTCATAGGTGTCGGGGTCATAGAGGCTGTAAGAGGCGTAATAGGCCAGAATGGATTGGGTCTTGTTGCCGTAGATGGTGTAGACGCCGGTGTAGTCCAGGTGCAGGGAGGTGGGCAGCCAGGTGTATTTCTCCACGGCCAGATAGCCGGAAACGCTCTTCAGCACGTAGTCCGTGGCATAGCGCTCCTGGGTGTCCGTTTCGCCGAAGACCTTCATGTTGACCTCCTGCCGGGGCTTGGCGGAGAAGTCTTCGTTGGGCTTAAACTCGATCAGATAGTAGTCGCCCATGTCCTCCAAGGAGGCGTCCACCAATTGGTTATAGTCGGGGAAAAGCTCCAGCAGGATATCCTGCTGGTTTTTCTGGCACTCGTTGCCGAACTTCTCCCGGTCAATGCCGAGATCCTTGATTTCCGTGACCTCGGGTTCGTCGTCATCGTACTGCTCAGTGATGACGCCGTCCCGCACCAGGTAATCGTAGCTGTAGCCCTCGGATTCCTGGGTGCTGACCGTCATTTCGACCACGCTGCCCTTTTCCCGGTACATGAAGTCCGCGCCGCTGCCGTAATTGTGCTCCTCCTTGGTGTAGACCACCAGGCGGTCGCCCGCCTGGGCGTAGGCGTTTCCGTAGATCTCCATGCTGGCTGCGGTGCAGCTCTCCAGGGCCCGGCGGGCCTGGTAGAGCCTCATGGCGGCCTCCACACTCTCCAGGGACTCATAGCCCTTGGGATTGGCGGGGACCAGGGCGCTCAGGTCCTCGTCCACGGCGGGGCTGAACTCCACGTGGTAGACGGCGTGAAGGCTGGAGCCGCCGAACTCGTAGCGGATCTCATAGTCTACGGCGCTGATCTGTCCGTCGCGCAGCAGGGCGGAAGCGGAGGCGTCGGTCAGGACGCCGTCCTCGGGCATGGCCCAGGTCTCCCCGGCCAGGGGCTCGGTGAAGCGCAGCTCGTCGCCCTCTCCGGTGACGCTGCCATAGTTCTCCGGGTGGAGCAGGACCACGGGAAGCTGGGTCTCCAGAAAGTCCTCCAGCTTCTCCTTGGCGTAATAGCGGGCCTCCTTGACCTTGGCATAGAGCAGGCCGTCGGCCCAGGTCAGCTCGTAGCCGGCCCGTTTCAGACCGTCCACCACCAGGTCAGAAACGTGGATCACGGGAGCGTCGCCGCCCCTGCCCTGGAAGCGGGCGGTGCGGGTGGTGCTCTCGCTGAGGGTATCGCCGCCCACGGTCCGTTCCTCGCTGAGGCTGAGCTTCATGGTCAGATCCGGGGCCGCCTCCAGCTGCGCCGCGGCCTCGGTGTAGCGCGCGGTCCAGTCCGGGGCCGGTTCGGTGGTGGCAGGGGGTGCAGCGGACTCCGTGGTGATCGGAGTCTCGGTGGTTCGGGCTGTGCTGGGGACGGGATCGTCGCTGCAGCCCGCAAAGAGCCCCGTCAGCAGGAGCAGGGCCAGGGCCAAGGCAAGAAAGCTTCGCAGTTTCATAATGGTTCCATCCTTTCCGGGAACGCTGCAGGCCGGGCTGCCCCGACCCGCAGTATCCCCTGTATAAATAGAGTCGATCCGGTGCGATCAGGTTGACAAAAATTTGTAAATTTATTGTGAATTATCCGGTTTTTTGTGGTCCGGCGCCTGCCGCTGCCTTATTCCTCCGTCTTTCCGTCCTCCAGGCGGATGTTGATGTCCTGGCCCGCGGCCAGTTTGCCGCCCAGGGCGCCCACCAGGAGGGACTTGATATCCAGGCCCATGCCGGAGGCGAAGCCCTCGGTGATCTGGGTGGTGGAGCCCACGATGTCGGAGATGAGTTTGGCGGAGTTGCCCTCGCCGTACATGGTGATCTTGTCCACCTTGGACAGAGGCTCGGCCACGTTCTTTGCAATCTCGGGCAGGGCGTTCATGACCATCTCAATGACGGCAGCCTCGCCGTACTTCTTCATGGCCTCGGCCTTTTTGTCGATGCCTTCTGCCTCGGCCACGGCCTTGGCCCGGATGGCGGCGGCCTCCGCCTCGCCCACGGCCCGGATGCCCTCGGCCTCCTGCTCCCTGGCGAAGCGCACGGCCTCGGCCTTGACCCGCTGGGCCTGGGCGGCCTGCTCCTGCTCGTAGCGCTCCGCCTCGGCGTCCTTCTGGCGGCGGTAGAGGTCCGCTTCGGCCTCCTGGCGCTGGCGGTAGAGCTCTGCGTCTGCCTTGGCACGGATCTCCGCGTCCAGGGTCTGCTTGGTGACTTCCACGTTTTGCTTCTTCAGCTCCGCGTCGCGCTCCGCCTTGGCGATCTGGGCGTTGACGGTAGCGGTCTGGATGGACTTCTGCTGCTCCTGCTTCTGGATCTCGTAGGCGGCGTCGGCCTCCGCCTTCTTGGTGTCGGCCTCCACTTTGAGCTCGGCCTGCTTGATGGCCAGCTCGTTCTGGCGGCGGGCGATCTCGGTGTCCGCCTCCACCCGGGCGTCGTTGGCGGCCTTGTCGGCCTGAGCCTTGGCAATGGCCACGTCCCGGTCCGCCTGGGCCTTGGCGATGGCGGCGTTCTTCTTGATGAGGCTGGTGTTGTCGGCGCCCAGGTCCCGGATCAGGCCGTTTTCGTCGGTGACGTTCTGGATGTTGCAGGAGAGGATCTCGATGCCCAGCTTGTCCATGTCCTTGGCGGCCTTCATCATCACCTGGT
>CAMUYE010000120.1 GCA_947164825.1 uncultured Clostridia bacterium | reverse complement strand
AAGCTGCGGGAGGACTGCTTCCGCTATAAGGTGGAAAAGGCAAAAGAGCTCTATGCAATGTGCGGGGAGGAACATCATGGCAAAACGGAAAACGCATAAGGAAGACCGGAAGGGCTGGCCGCTGTTCCATCGGCTTCTGGCGGACTATATCGAGCTGACCAGGTTTCCCGAGCTGCCGGAGCGCCCGAAGCAGGGCAAAAACTACGAATACTGGCCGGACGGCGCCCTCTGCGCCAACGGCAATCCCTACCACGGCTGCATCCGCCTGGGCAGCGCCAACAAACTGATAATCGGGTTTTCCGGCGGCGGTGTTTCGGTAGACGAGCATACTGCAGCCAGACCTCAGCGCGTGGGCGGACAGGGAGAGATGTTCTATTCCGACGACGTGCGATTCGGGGACATCATCCCCCGGATTGGAACCTTCGGGCAGTCAAAAAAGAACCCCTTCCGGGACTGGAACCTCCTATTCGTGCCCTACGCCACCGGAGACTTTCACTGCGGAACCGGGGATTTCCCCTATATGGATCTGGATGGAAAACCCGCCGTGCTGCATCACCACGGCTATACAAACTTTCAACTGCTGCTGAAAAAGATCAAAGAACTGGTGCCGAACCCGGATCAGATCCTGGTGACCGGGTTTTCGGCGGGAGCCTTTGCAACCTCCCTGCTGACCGACGCGGTCGCAGCCGCGTTCCCGGATTGCCGGGACATCACCGCCTGTGTGGACAGCGCCATGATGCACTTTGACTGGCAGCGGGTGGCCCGGGAGGTCTGGAAGGCGCCGGAGGAGATCGCGGCGCGCCTCACCGGCTACGAGATCGTCTCCGACAGCCTGCTGGCACTTCATAAGAATCATCCCGAGATCAAGATCATGTACTGCTGCTCCGTGCGGGACGCTGCGCTGACACAGATGGAGATGTATCTGGAGGACGGCCGCTGGATCCCGGACAAGGCCGCGGGAGTGAGCTTCCAGCGGAAACTGAAGGAAATGCTGGAGAAGCTGCAGAAAGAGATCCCGGATTTTAGCACATTCATTTTTGACACGCCGGATAAAGCCAGTAAAGAGGCCGAACTGACCATTCACTGCCTCTGCGGCTCCAATGCCGCCTTCACAACGAGCGTGGACGGTGTGAATTGTGCTGACTGGATGCTGCGCGGCGTGGGCGGCGAGGTGTTGAAGCTGGGGCTTGAATTGCTCTGAAAGGAGATCGTGACATGAAGGCACAAGAGATCGTTTTATGTGAAGAAAGAAATGTTACGCTGACCGCCTACATCCAGGAAGTGGATGGCGAGTTCGGCTTTTCCAAGCGCCCGGCCATGCTGGTGATCCCCGGCGGCGGTTACGCCATGTGCTCTGATCGGGAGGCAGATCCCGTGGCTGCGGCCTATCTCAAGGCGGGATATCAGGCCTTCGTTCTTCGCTATACCTGCACGCCCAAGGGAAAGTGGCCCCTGCCGCTGGAGGACTATGAGCAGGCCATGGCGCTGATCGGGGAACGGGCAGACGAATGGCACCTGGACAAGACAAAAATCGCGGTGGTCGGTTTCTCGGCTGGTGGACATCTCGCCGCCTGCGCCGCAACGGTAGCAGAGCATAAGCCTGCCGCCGCCGTTCTGGTCTATCCGGCGATCCTCAAGGACATCTGCGATCTATGCCAGCCGGGGATGTCCTATCCCCATGAGCATGTCACGGCAGATACAAGTCCCTGCTTCTTTGCCGCGGCGCGGGATGACCGCACCGTGGATATTTCCAATACGCTCCGCATGGAGCTGGCGCTGGCGGAAAAGGGCGTTGCCTTTGAGAGCCATATCTATTCCTACGGCGGACACGGTTTTTCTACCGGCGAGGATTGGATCAACACCAATTCCGTCTGTCCGCGTCTGCCCCGCTGGGTGCCGGACAGCATCGAATGGCTGGGCGAGGTCATGGGAAAGCTGAAACGCGGCGGCTTTACCGAGCCGGTGAGCGCGCTCTCCATGAACGGCAATTTCGCGCCGGTGCTCAGTGTGTACTGTACGCTCTCTCACCTGCGCAGACAGAGCGGGGAAGCGAAGGCCGTTCTAGCCCCCATGTTCGCAGCCATCGAGGCGGTTGCCAAAGCCCGGCAATTCTCGGTGGAGGGACTGATGGTGGCCGTGGGCAACAACACCGCGCGGGAAATCATGGAGATGGTGCAGATCCCCGCTGAGGCGATCACGGAGATCGACAAGGCGCTGCATCAGATGATCAACGATCTGGAGGGTTAACGAACATGGTCAGAATCGATTCTCCTGAAGTGCAGGAGTTTGAAAAAGAACATCTGGCGACGCTCCGCTCCCTTGCCCCGGAGTGCATGGTGCTGCTGAAAAAGAACGGAGATTTCCCGCTTTCTTCTCCCTGCGAGATCGCGCTTTACGGCGCGGGCGCACGGGAGACCATCAAGGGCGGCACCGGCAGCGGTGACGTGAATGTGCGCCACTATGTAACGGTGGAAGAAGGCTTGGAAAACGCCGGTTTCACCATTACCACAAAGGCGTGGATGGACGGCTATAAGGCCATCCGGGACGGTGGAATCAAAGACTTTTATGAAGATATCGCCCGGGAGGCGAAGGAGCTTGGCAAATCTGTCTTTCTCGTCGGCATGGGTCGGACGCCCCCGGAGCCCCGCTACGATCTTCCCCTTGACGGCAAGGGCGAGGTCTGCGTTTATGTACTTGCCCGCAACTCCGGCGAGGGCGCGGATCGCCCCGGCAGCGAGGGCGACTATCTGCTCACGGAGGATGAGAAGCGGGACATTCTGCGCTGCGCAGAGCAGTATCAGAAATTCCTGCTGGTGCTGAATGTGGGCGGCCCGGTGGATATCTCGCCGGTGCTGGACAAGGTGGAAAACGTTCTGCTTTTGAGCCAGCTGGGCAGCGTTACCGGAGACGCCTTCGCGGACGTGCTGCTGGGAAAGGCCAATCCCTCCGGCAAGCTCACCACCACCTGGGCCAGGGCCGAAGATCTTCCTTCCATCGGGGACTTCGCCCAGCGGGACGACACCCGTTATCGGGAAGGCGTATTTGTGGGCTACCGCTACTATGACGCGGCGCCCGTCAAGCCGCTCTTCCCCTTCGGCTATGGCCTGAGCTGCACGGAATTCGAGACGGATTGCACCGGTTTCACGGTGGAAAACGGGATCGTGACCGTAGAGGCGACGATCCGCAATAACGGCCGCTTCCCCGGAAAAGAGACCGCACAGCTCTTCTATTCTGCCCCGGAGGGCAAACTGAAAAAGCCCCTGCGGGAGCTGGGCGCTTATGCCAAGACCCTGGAGCTTTCCCCCGGTGAGCGCGAGACCCTTGTGCTGAGCCTTCCTTTGGAGAATATGGCAAGCTGGGACACGGAACACAATTGCTGGCTGCTGGAGCAGGGCGAATACCTGTTCCGCCTTGGCGATACCCCGGTCGGGATCGTCTCTTTGGAGGGCAGCGCAGCTTCCGCAACCCTCAGCCATTCCGGCGGTGAGGCGGATTTTGAGGACTGGCAGCCCCGGATTGCGCGGGAGATTCCCAAGGGGTTGCCCTGCATCCAGGTCTCCGCAGCCGCCCTTGGCTGCATCGGACATTATGACCGGGAACGGATTGATCGGGAGCCGATCGGTTTGGAGGAGCTTTCCGGTTTCTCTGACCGGGAGCTTGCGACGATTTGCGTCGGAAAGCACTCGGACGCGGAGGGCATGGCGGCCATCATCGGCAATTCTGCCTCCCGTCTGGCGGGCGGTGCGGGCGAAACCGCATGCATTGTGACGGAAAAGGGTTACGGAGCCATCGTGATGGCAGACGGCCCCGCGGGACTTCGACTTGCCACAAAGTATCTGGAGACAGAGGACGGCCAGGAGGGGCTGGACGCCGACGCCTTTGACAGCATCCTCAACATCCTCCCGCCCGAGATCCAGCAGCTGATCCGCATGAAGCTGCGGCAGAATGAGGAAAAAGCCAAAAACCATAGGGTTCTTTATCACTACGCCAGCGCAATTCCCATCGGAACGGCCCTCGCGCAAGCGTGGAATCCGGCTGCAGCGGAAGCCTGCGGCGATCTGGTGGGCGAAGAAATGGAGCTTTTCGGTGCCAACGTCTGGCTGGCCCCTGCCCTGAACATCCACCGCAGTCCCCTCTGCGGACGGAACTTTGAATATTACTCCGAGGATCCTCTGATTTCGGGCAAGACCGCCGCGGCAGTGACCCGGGGCGTGCAGCAGCATCCCGGCTGCGCCGTCACCATCAAGCACTTTGCCTGCAACAACCAGGAGACCAACCGCTTCGGCTCCAACAGCGTGCTGTCCCAGCGGGCCCTGCGGGAAATCTATCTCAAGGG
>CAMUYE010000119.1 GCA_947164825.1 uncultured Clostridia bacterium | reverse complement strand
ACGACCTGACCCAGATGACCTACGGCTTCTCCCGTGACGACGCCGGCAAGTTCCTCAACGCCTACTACGACGCCAAGATTCTGGAGAACGATCCCTTTGCCAAGCTGGATCAGATCGGCGTGGGCAAGCTGATGGAAATGACCATCAAGCTGGGCAAGCCCGTCCGTCCGTCCCTGCACATCGGCATCTGCGGCGAGCACGGCGGCGATCCCTCCTCCGTGGAGTTCTGCCACAAGATCGGCCTGGACTACGTGTCCTGCAGCCCCTTCCGTGTGCCCATCGCCCGTCTGGCCGCCGCGCAGGCCGCCATCCAGGACGATCAGGCCAAGGCTGCCGAAGCCGAAGCCCGCAAGATCGAGGTCGAGCGCAAGGTCGAGGCCGCCAAGGCCGCTCTGAAGGAAGCCGCTGACAAGCTGCAGACTGCCGCTGTTGACGCCGGAACCGAACTCAAGGACGTGGCCACCGCGGGCTTCAAGAGCCTGATGGCCGGTTGGGAAGAGTTCAAGAAAACCTACACCGAAGAGAGAAAGAACGACAAGTAATCGTTTCTGATCCCTTGCATCTGACGCCCCGCTGTTTTCCGCAGCGGGGCGTTGTTCAAAAACCTGTTCTCTGCAGCGGGGGCGCAGTGTGCGCCATACATTCTAAAACGGAGATGAAGGCTATGGAGTTCTGGAAATCGTTCCCCGCGGAGCTTTCGGAGAAGGCGGCCCGTCTGGACGAGCTGGCAATGTACTACGAGACCGCCGTGCAGCTCTTTCCGGGGACCGGTTATCTGAAAAACTTCTATGATTTCTATGAGATCAAAAACCGGGACCCCAAGCTGATCCCCACGGAGGGCGGATTCCGGGAGACCCTGCGGGAAGTCAGCGGCGACGACGTCTTTACTCCCATTGCCGACCTGACCGAGGAGCTCTTCGGCACGCCGGAGCGCGTTCTGGTCTTTGACGACAGCGCGTCCCTCTGCGACGAGCTGGACGGGCCCGACGGCCTCGGTCCCCTGTTCTTCATCTTCGGCGTGGTGTTCTGCGAGTACGGCGGCTTTACCCTCTGCTTCATGTCCGGGACAAACAACTGATCCCCTCGTTTTCCATTGTAGCGCGGGCGATCTGCCCGCATTTTCAAAGCGGCTGTGGGAGGCATCTATGAAAAAAATCTATTTCGCCGGTTCCATCCGGGGCGGCCGGGCTGACGCGGCGCTTTACGCCCGGATGATCGACTTTATGAAAGAAAAGGGCCACGTCGTTCTGACGGAGCACGTGGGCCATCCGGAGCTGAACCTCCTGGAGCAGGGCAAGGACAAGGACGGGGCCATCTACACCCAGGACACGGGCTGGCTGCGGGAGAGCGAGCTGCTGATCGGCGAATGCACCAATCCCTCCCTGGGCGTAGGCTACGAGCTGGCCTACGCCGAGCGCTTCGGCAAGCCATGCTATCTGTTCTACGACAGGACCCGCACCCAGCTTTCCGCCATGCTGACGGGGGACCCCTATTTCCACATCTTCCCCTATGAAACGGAAGCGGAGCTGTTTGATGCGCTCGGACGGCTATTAAAAGGAATGGAATGAGAAAGCGGACAAGCAATGCTTGTCCCTACGGTAAAAACGAACGGTTGCATTTCTCTCGAAAAGGTGCTACAATAGGAATAACATCGAACCGAAAGGAGCATGATCCATGCTTGAACGTGTTTCCACTCCCAAGGCCCCCGCGGCCATTGGCCCCTATTCCCAGGCTGTCTGGGCCGGTGATTTCCTCTATCTCTCCGGCATGATGCCCATTGACCCGGAGACCGGCGCCCTGGAGCCCGCCGACATCACCGTGCAGGCCGAACGCATCATGAAAAACATCGAAGCCGTTCTGGCCGAAGCCGGGCTGACCCAGGAAAACGTGGTCAAGACCACCTGCTTCCTCTCCGACATGGGCAACTTCGGCGCCTTCAACGCCGTCTACGGCGCCTACTTCAGCTCCAAGCCCGCCCGCTCCTGCGTGGCGGTCCGGGAGCTTCCCAAGAGCGCCCTGGTCGAGGTCGAGGTCATCGCCTATAAGGGCTGACAACAAGAAAAAACGGCCGACGTTTCATAACGCCGGTCGTTTTTTCTTGCTGTTTTTTCATAAGCTTTTCTTCTTATTTTTATGCTTGACATTTTTGGTCTAATGTTGTAGACTATCCCTGTAGAAGGTCTACATCTTTAGACCAAGGAGGTTCTTATGGAAGGAAAACGAATGACCTACGGGGAATCGAGATTGATGAACCTGATCTGGGAGTTTGCGCCGATCTCTTCGACGAAGCTGACCGAACTCTGCCGGAAGGAACTGGGCTGGAAAAAATCCACGTCCTATACGATGCTGAAACGGCTTGTGGAAAAGGGTTGGGCCAAAAACGAGAACGCCCTCGTCACCTTTCTCCTTCCCAGGAGCGAGGCCCAGGCTCTCGAGAGCAATTACGTGGTGGAGAACAGCTTCTCCGGATCTCTGCCGGGTTTCCTTGTCGCCTTTCTCGGCGGAAAAACCATTTCCCGGGAGGAAGCCGAGGAACTGAAGCGGCTCATCGACGCGCATAAGGAGGGCTGAAATGGACAAGGTATTTTTGAGGGTGCTGAATATGAGCCTCTCCGGGTCGGTCGTCATTGCCGCGGTGCTGGCGCTTCGGCTTCTGCTGCGCAGCGCGCCGAAAAAGTGGTCCTATCTCCTGTGGAGCGTCGTGGGCTTTCGGCTCTGTTGTCCGGTGAGCCTTTCCAGCGTGTTCAGCATTTTTCGCATCGCCGCGATTCGTCCTGCCGCTGTCCAAAGCGCCGGGCAAGCCGGGAGTATGAGCTACATCCCAGCCGCTTTCGACCAGACGGCACAGATCCAGGGAAGCCCCGCATCGCCCCAGCTCCAGGAAACCTTCAACGCTCTGCTCCCGGCGACGGAAAGCGCCGCGGGCGCGGATCCGGCACGGATCTGGATCACGGCGGGACTGGGGCTGTGGTGCGCCGGCATGGGGGTACTGCTGCTCTGGTGCGCGGTCAGTTATTTTCGGATGAAGCGGAGACTGACCGGGGCGGTGCGCGTGCCAAACGATGAAACCCAAGATCGGATCTATGAAACGGACTGCGTCCGCTCCCCTTTTATTCTTGGGCTGATCCGGCCGCGGATCTATCTGCCTGTGGGCCTGGAGGAAGAGACGCTGCGCTATGTCCTGGCCCATGAGCGGTATCACCTGAGGCGCCGGGATCATCTGATCAAGGCATTCGCGTTTCTACTGCTCACGGTTCACTGGTTCAATCCCCTGGTCTGGCTCGCCTTCTCCCTGATGAACAAGGATATGGAAATGAGCTGCGATGAAAAAGTGCTGGCAGCGGAGGGCAGCGTCTCGAAGGCCTACAGCGCTTCCCTGCTCCGCTTCGCGGCAGGCTCCCGTCTGCCCATGCCCGGGCCCCTGGCTTTTGGGGAGTCGGGTGTGAAAAGCCGGATCCGGAACGTTCTGCGCTGGAAAAAGCCGAAGCTCTGGGTCACTGCCGCGGCCGCGGCGCTCTGCCTTCTGGCGGCGGCCGCCTGCGGGACAAATCCCGCGGAGCCTTCGGAGCATGCCGCGCCGGACGGCTCGTCACCAGACGCGCCTGTGATCACAATGGACGCGCCAACGCAATCGTCCGGTCTGCCCGCGCAGTCGACGGAGCCGGCAGGCAGTTCCGTTCCGGCCACAAAATCCGCGCCTGTCAGCGCGGCGGAGCGAATGGCGTCAATTCAGATGGAGGATATCCAGTTTCAATCCGCCGGCGGCTCGTACGAGGCCATCCCGAAAGAAGAACTGGCCGCCGCGCTGAATCGGGCGTCCGGGCACGAAACAGCACGGTCGGATCAAGAAAACTCCAGCGATATGGGATTCTGGACCATTACGATCTACCTTTCCGGCGGACCTGGCGGCTATGGCCCAACAGACGAACAGTTGACCCTTTACGCCGCGTTTTCTGAAAATGTGGTGGTCGCGCAATACCTTGACGGAAAAGGAAATTCCTCGCTGGCCTGTTTAGAGGACGCACAGCTCTATTGGCTGATCCGGAATCAGTTTTACTATGATCCGGGCGAGTTCGACGCGGAGGCCTACGCGAAATACGCGCCGATCCTCGAAGCAAGGGCGCAGGAACGCATCGAGCGCTCCGATGATTACGGGGATGAACGCTTCTCCGGATATGAGCCCCTGGCCTTTTCGCTGGAAGACACATTTTCCGATCCGTCGGACGGCACGGAATACCGGGTCTATTCCTGGACGCCCGCCTTTACAGCGGAGGATCTCTCAAGGGTCTTATGGGTCGGCGGGATGTGGGTTGACCGCGAAGGCCGAATCCTGGGTGCCGATACGAACACCTGGTTCGTGGTGCGGACGGGCGCCGGGACGGAGGAGGAATATCGCTTCCTGGGCAGGTGGCTGTATGACGAAGGCGCCGACCCTACAGCCCGGCGGGAAAACGCCTGGCTCCAGATCCGGGAGGCCTTTGACCCGCCCGAAGGGTAATCGCAGTTGAAAAACAAGGACGGGGACCGGTTCTGCAATGAATTACAGAACCGATCCCTGTTTCATTCTGTCCGCGCAGCGGAGACGCATCCGCCTTTGTCTGCGAATCGAAAAGCTTCCCGGCAACGGCGGCATTACGGGAGCGCGGCAACGGCGGCATTACGGGAGCGCGGCAACGGCGGCATTACGGGAGCGCGGCA
>CAMUYE010000118.1 GCA_947164825.1 uncultured Clostridia bacterium | reverse complement strand
GTTATCCTTGGTGATGACGGGCTGGGGGGGATAGTCCAGCACCTGCTCCTTCAGAGAGACCCGCTTGGCGATCCGGTCAACGAAGGGGGTCAGGATGTGGAAGCCGACGCCCCAGACGGTGCGGAAGGCGCCCAGACGCTCAATGACGTAGGCGTGGGACTGCTTGACCACGTGGATGTGCTTGGCAATGACGGCCAGAACGATGATGGCGGCGGCGGCAATGAGAAGATAGGTGACAATATCGGGCATGGTGGTACCTCCTTAAAATAATGACGATTGAAAAGATGGAACAGCGTCTTCTTCGGGCGGACCGAACTCAGACAGGCTTGACGATGGCCTTTACGCCCTCCACGGCCTGGATGGCGACCACCGTTCCGACGGGGATGTGGGCGCCGCTGGCGGAGCGGGCGCTCCAGACGACGCCGTCGACCTTGACAGTGCCGACAGCGGCCAGGTTGTCGATGGCCTCCGTGACGAGGGCCTCCTTGCCGATGAGCGCGTCCACGTTGGTGGGCACCTTGTGCGGGTTCACGAACTTCCGCAGGAAAGGACGCAGCAGAAGCAGCAGTACCAGAGAGACTGCCGCAAAGACGAGGACCTGGAGCCAGAGCGGAGCGCCGAGATAATAAGCGCCCAGGGCTGCCAGAGAACCGCCCACGAACCAGATGCTGACCAGCGAGACGGTTCCGAATTCGACGATCAAAAAGGCGACGGCCAATATGATCCACAGAAATTGCATGGTGCATTCCTCCTTTCTCAAATTTATAATACAGCGTGGGACAGGGCTTGTCAACGAGAAATTGCGCGAAGAGCCCGGGGGAAAACGCGTGCGGGAAGCGCAGGGGACGTGTCCGCGGAGCGCGCGGGAGAAGTGTCCGCGGGAAGCGCAGGGGAAGTGTCCGCGGAGAGCGCGGGGAGAGCGCGTGCGGGAAGAGCAGGGGAGCGTGCGTGCGGGAAGAGCAGGGGAGCGTGCGTGCGGGAAGCGCGGAGAGAGTCCGAGGGATCGTCCGCGTAGAGCGCGGAGGGAACCGCTCCGGGAAAAACAAAATAACCCATGCGGAGGCCTTGGCCTTCACATGAGTCTCGTGTTTCAAGGCAGCCCGACGGGTCAGACCCGCGTGTTGACGATACTGCCTCCGCGGCCCGCGCCGCGGTACTACTCCCTCAAGAGCATCTTCACTTGTGCCATTATTATACCACCGCCGCGGCCTTTGTCAAGTACCCGCGTAAAAAATATTTTACGTTGCGAAAGGCAGAGAACAATCTCCGGCCGTTCAAGTACAGGCAGGCATCAGGCAATAGGCATCAGGCAATAGGCATCAGGCATCAGGCATCAGGCATCAGACCCGCCTGTAGGGGCGCACAGTGTGCGCCACGCCGTTCCCCGCACGGACGAGTCACCAGTCACCAGGGACCAGTCACCAGGAGATAACGCCGTAGGGGCGGCCATTGGCCGTCCGCCGTTCCCCGCTCCGACAAGGCAACAGGCATCAGGCACCGCTCCATTGTTCTTTGCTAATTTTAATGGGTCCCCCGTTCACGCGTGTGCAGAACATGGAGCAGGCTTGCAGGCTTTTCCAAGTATTGAAACGCAAAGCAAAGAATATAAATGTCTTTGTACACGTTCTCGAACGGGAGACGGTGTTTCTTTCTTTGCATACCTTGCAGGCGGTGTCTGATGCCTGATGCCTATTGCCTGATGCCTATTGCCTCGCATCCCCCGTCCCCTGATGCCTGATGCCTGATGCCTCGTCGGAAGCGTCTGCCTCGGGCGGACGGCCAATGGCCGCCCCTACGAGCGTGCCTGTTGCCTGTTGCCTTGTCGGAGCGGGGAAGCCCGTGGCGCACACTGTGCGCCGCTGCGGGCGGGCAAACTCTGATCTCTATCCCTAATCCCTAATCCTTAATCCTTAATCCCTAAAAGTCCATCGCCATGCGGGCGGAGCTCTCCTCGTCCAGCTCGGTGACGGTCTTGTCCATGACCCGGTAGACCCGCTGGCAGAGGCTCAGCACCGTGGGCCGGTGGGTGGTGACGATGCAGGTGCGGCGGGGATTGCTCTGCATGAGGTTTTTCAGCACCCGGCGCTCGGTGCCCACATCCAGGGCGGAGGTGGCCTCGTCCAGCAGCAGGACGGGAGCGTCCCGGAGCACGGCCCGGGCGATGGCGATGCGCTGGGCCTGGCCTTCGGAGAGGCCCTTGCCCCGGCGGCCCAGCTTGGTCTCGATGCCGTCGGGCAGCTCCTTCACAAACTCCCAGGCGCAGGCGGTCTCCAGAGCGGCGATGATCTCCGCCTCCGTGGCGTCTGCCTTGCCCATGCGCAGATTCTCCGCGATGGTGCCGGAGAGGACGGTGTTGCCCTGGGGCACGTAGGAGAAGAGGGTCCGGGTCTCGGCGTTCAGGGGGAACTCGGTGCCGTCGGCAGCCCGGATCACGGCCTCGCCCTTCCCGGGCCGGACCAGGGCCAGAATCAGCCGGACCAGGGTGGTCTTGCCCTCGCCGGAGGCGCCGATCAGCGCCACGATCTCTCCGGGGGAGGCGATGAGCCGGGAGTCCTCCACGACCTGCCGGTCCGCCACGTAGGCGAAGCTCAGATCCCGCAGCTCCACGGTGAAGCCCTGCTCCGCCTTTTCCTCCAGGGAGCGGCTGGCCTCCAGGTGGACCTCCTTGGGCAGCTCCACCAGCTCCCGGATCCGATGGGCGGAGACGGAGGCGCTGAGGAAGTTGGGGATGATGCCGACCACGTTCTGGAAGGCGCCGGAGAGCTTGGAGGTCTGCTGGAGGAAGAGGGTCATGGTGCCGTAGGTGATGGCGTGGGTCCAGAGCTGATACAGGCAGTAGCCGAAGGCGCCCATGGAGACCAGGGAGCCCAGGACCGTCATAAAGACGTTGGTCTGGATCTGGAAGAGATTGTAGTCCAGGTTGACCTTTTTGAACTTCTCCTGCCAGTTCCGGAGCCGGGCGCTGTACTGGTCCATGATGCCGAAGGACTTGATGGTGTCCATGTTGTAGAAGGTCTCCAGCTCGAAGCTCATGACCTCGGAGGCCATCTTGCGGACCTTCTTGCCGTGCTCCCTCTGCCGCCGCAGGATGAACCTGGAGGCGAAGAGCAGGGCCGGAGCCGTGGCAAAGGCAAAGACGGCCATGATCCAGTCGTAGTGGAGGATGACGAAGAAGGTGGCGGCGAAGCGGTAGAGGGAGACGATGATGGTGGGCAGCCAGCTCACGGCGTTGCTGCCTACGGTGCTCACGTCGTTGGAGAAGCGGTTGAGGATGTCGCCGCTCTCATAGCGGTTCAGAGCGGCCCAGTCGCTGTCCACGATCTTCTCGAAGATGTCCCGCTGGACGTCGTTGCCGATGCGGATGCCCAGCTTCAGCACGATCCGGCCCAAAACGCTGTTGAGAACCAGGCCGGAGAGGGTGCTGCTCACAAACACGAGGACCAGCAGCCAAAGCTTGGAGGTTTCGAAGCCGGTGATGATGTCGATGACGTACTTGCTGGCCACCGCGCCGACCAGGCCCAGGGTGGTGGAGAAGATCCCCAGGAGGGTATAGAAGACGATGGCGCCCTTGTAGCGTTTGGAATAGGTGAAGATCCATTTCCAGTCGTCCAGGATCTCCTTGAAGGTCCCGTCCTTCCGCCGCTGGCGGAGGGCCCGCAGGAACTCGGACCCGCGCTCGGGATTCGGTTGTGTAGTTTGGTCGTTCATAACCCTGATCCCTAATCCTTAATCCTTAATCCCTGATCCTTGATCCCTGATCAGGCGTAGCTGTGGATGCCGGGCAGGAAGGTGTTGACGCCGATGTAGGTGAAGATCACGCAGATGAAGCCGGCCACGGCGAAGATTGCGGCGGTCTTGCCCCGCCAGCCCCGGATGATGCGCAGATGGAGATAGACCGCGTAGACCAGCCAGGTCACCAGCGACCAGGTTTCCTTGGGGTCCCAGGACCAGTAGGAGCCCCAGGCCTGCTCGGCCCAGATGGCCCCGGTGACGATGGTGAAGGTCAGGAACAGCAGCCCCAGGCAGACGGAGCGGTAGGAGATCAGATCCAGCTTCTCCTTCGCTGGAACGTGCTTGTCCCAGAAGCCCCGGTCCTTCATTTTGTCCCGCAGGAGGAAGATGATGCCCAGCACGAAGCTGACGCCGAAGGAGCCGTAGGCGATGATGGCGGTGGAGACGTGGAAGCCCAGCCAGCTCGAGCGCAGGGCAGGCATCAGCTCCTTGACCTCCCGGCTCTGCATGGCGGCATAGCCGATCAGCAGCAGGATCACCGGGGCCGCGATGGTTCCGATGACCGGGAATTTGAAGCGCCAGATGAAGAGCAGGCTCACCAGACAGAGGCCCCAGGCAAAGCTGGTGGCAAACTCGTATTGGTTGGTCAGCGGCAGCCGCCCGGCGCCGATCCCGCGGCAGACCAGGGCGGCCGTGTGCAGCACCAGGCCCACGAGCTGGATGACGGCGGCGAGCTTCGCCACCCCGTCCTTCTTCAGCGCTACGAACAGGAAATACCCGATCATGGCGACGAAATACAGACAGATTACGACGTAAAAGAGGACGCTTTCGACGTTCAGCAGATTGACCACGGTCTTCACGCACCTTTCGGTTTCTTTTTTTCGGCTGGATTTGCCTGCGGCAAATTGCATTCGTTCCGAATGCCGGGCGGCTCACCCCTTCGGGGTAAGAGCCGCCCCTACAGGGGCTAACGCTCAATTTGCAGCCGGGCGGCTCACCCCTTCGGGGTAAGAGCCGCCCCTACAGGGGCTAACGCTCA
>CAMUYE010000117.1 GCA_947164825.1 uncultured Clostridia bacterium | reverse complement strand
CCTTGACGGCGCCGGCTTGGGCGATGGCACCGCCGTAGAGCAGGAATTTTTCGGTCAGGGTGGTTTTACCGGCGTCCGGGTGGGAGATGATCGCGAAGGTCCGGCGCCGGGAGATCTCCTGTTGTAAGGTTGACATAATCTATACCTCAGTGCAAGTTGAAAGTTGAAAATGGAAAGTTGAAAATTTACCGGCACACATCATACCATAACATTCCCAAAATTACAAGGAAAAATCGGTTGCATTTTCCGGAAAAACAGAGTAAAATACGCATGTAATTTCAATCTGTGCGGAAAGGGGGCGTTCCTATGGATCGCAATTCGCCGATCGTCGTGTTTGATTCCGGCGTGGGCGGCGTCAGTGTGCTGCGAGCTCTGGTCCGGGAGCTGCCGACGGAGCGATTCGTCTATTTCGGCGACTCCGCCAACGCTCCCTACGGGCCCCGCACCACCGAGGAGATCCGGGCTCTGACCCTGGACGCCCTGACCCGACTGAAAAAAGAATACGACTTCAAGGCCGCGGTCATCGCCTGCAACACCGCAACCTCGGCGGCCATCGGGGAGCTGCGGGCCGCCTGGCCGGAGCTGCCCATCATCGGCATCGAGCCCGCCCTGAAGCCTGCCGCCGACCGCCACCCCGGCGGGACCGTGGTGGTTATGGCCACGGAGACCACCCTCCGGGAGGAGAAATTCGCGGCTCTGACCCGCCGGATGGAGGGGCGCTGCCGGGTGGTCGGCCTGCCCTGCCCGGAGCTGGTGGAATTCGTGGAGCGGGGAGAGACCGAAAGCCCGGCCCTGTACGCCTATCTGAACGCAATCCTGGAGCCCTGGCGGGAGGCTGACGCAGTGGTCCTGGGCTGCACCCATTTCCCGTTTGCGCTGGCGGCCCTGCGCCGGGTGCTTTCGCCGGACACGGAGCTGCTCGACGGCAGCCTGGGCACCGCCCGCAACGCTCGCTCCCAGCTTGCCGAACGCTCCCTGCTGCGGGAAACCGGGGAGGGGAGCGTCAGCTTTCTCAATTCCAGCCCGGATCCGGGCATGATCGAGCTCTGTCGACGCCTGCTCCAGACGGAGCCCCTGCCGACACCGGCCGAAAGACGCATAAGGAGAACGACTATGCACGCAAAAGAACGTTTCGTGAATCTGTTCCGCCAATATATCCATCGGGAAGGCGCTGAAGAGCTGCTGAACTACCTGCTCTCCACCGACTTCTTCGAGGCTCCCGCCTCTGCCCGCTATCACTCCGCAGTGGCAGGCGGGCTCTGCCAGCACAGCCTCAACGTTTATGACTGCCTGCGGGCCTATCTGGCGCGGCCCAGGGTGCAGCAGGTCTACGGTCTCACCGGCGAGGATTATTCCGAGGAGAGCGTGGCCGTTGTGGCCCTGCTCCACGATCTGTGCAAGATCGGATGCTACCGGCCCGGCTTCCGCAACGTCAAGGACGAGCGCGGCCAGTGGCAGAAGGTGGCCACCTACAACTTCGAAGACGATTTCCCCTTCGGCCACGGGGAAAAGTCCGTCTGGATGGTCATGAAGTATATGAAATTGACGGACCAGGAGGCCTTCGCCATCCGCTATCACATGGGCTTCTCCGGCGAGGAGGACGCCCGGACCGTCGGCCAGGCCCTGGCAAAATTCCCGCTGGCCTTCGCCCTCAACGTTGCCGACTCCGAGGCCACCTACTTCCTGGAAGAGACCCCGTAGCCGCCGGGTATCCCGGCCCTGAACCAACGAAGCCCCCGCAAAACCCGTCAGGGTTTTGCGGGGGCTGCTGCTTGCCGCAGGAGATTTTAACTAAGGTACGAACAACAGATAGGCGGGCTTTTCCGCGTTGGGCGTATAGCGCTCGGAGGGGAAGAACAGCGCCCAGTTTTCCGCGGTGCGGAATCGGTCGGCCCAATCCGCGGGCCAAGCGTCGGGCCAAACAACGTCGTGGTCAGAGGCGGTCCAACTCACGATCCGGTAAAGGAAACCGCTGCCGGGATCCAGTTCTTCCATGCGGACGCGCATTCTCGTTTCGGCGGCTTGGAGCGCCTCGTCCCTGGACGTGGATTCGGGAAGATGCGCCAGCAGCCATTCGTGAATGGCCAGGGCCGTACCGCAATCAGTCTTGAAGACGAACAGCTCACCGTATTCCTCCGGCTCCAGGGTCTCCACCAGGGCATAAAGCTCGGGCTGCTCGGTTTCCAGAAGAAGGAACAGGCTCTTGCAGTCGAATTCCGTGTAGAGCAGGACGGCGGCGTTCTCCGCGGCGCTCAGCTCCATGCAGGCGGTCCGCAGTTCGTCGGAAACGGGTTCCGGTTCAGCCGGGGGAACGGATTCTTCGCCGTGTTTGTCAGAAGGCTGCTCATAGTCCGGCTGTGACGGGGTCATATGGGGCGCGATGATGATCGGGTCCTCTGTCTCGTCGGCCGAATCCCAGTGATCGCCCTGCAGTGTATTCTGAATCGCTCCGGTGATGCTTTCCCCGGTGAGGCCGTTTGGCAGATAAGAAATCCCGTCTTCGTTGAGATCCGGCCGTCCGAGCCGGAGCGTATCAGTCGGCGCCTCCGTTTCAGGGAATGCATAGTCTTCCGGGGCAAAATTTGGGCTTTGGGCGGTGCTGCGCGAGTTCAGCGGGATGACGCCGACGCCCACCAGCAGAACCAGCACCGCGGCGACGGCGCCGATGACGGTGCCGGGCCCGAACCAGCGGCTCCTGGGCTTTTTGGCCTTGCCGGTCGCCTGGTCGATCTTATAGAGGACGCCGCGCTTTAAACTCTCCGGCGCGGGCTCTTTGAGCCCGGCGAGCTGTACGTCCAGCCCCCGGAGGCTGTCCGCCAGGGCCTTGCAGTCGGGGCAGGCCTCGAGATGCGCTTCCAGCGCTTCGCTCAGTTGGGGATCCAGCTCACCGTCCAGCATAGGGCTCAACAGCTCCATGGCTTGTTCACAGGTCATCGCGCATCCCTCCTTTCTGAGGGAATAGACGCTTCTGATTCCAATTTGTTCCCGTTTTGCAACAATTTTTTTCGCAAAGCCAGACGCGCCCGGGAAATGCGGGATTTGACCGTGCCCTCCCGCAGATGCAGGACCTCGGCGATCTCGGTGTAGCTCAGATCGTCGATGGCACGGAGCGTCAAAATCTGCCGGTATTCCACGGGCAGCTCGTTCAAGGCCTTCGTCAGGGCCGACCGATCCTCGGCAGCCAGAAGAAGCTCCTCGGGGCTTTTGCCGGGATCCGGAACGTCAAGCTGCGTCTCCTCGCCCTCGTCGTCCAGGGTCGTCAGGGAGACGGTCGGCCGCCGCTTTTTTGCCCGGAGCCAGTCCAGGCAGACGTTGGAGGTGAGGCGGAAGAGCCAGGTGGAGAAGGCCGACTCAAACTGGAACCCGGACAAGCCCCGCCAGGCCCGGAAGAAGGCTTCCTGGCTCAGATCGAAGGCGTCGTCCGCGTTGCCGCACATCCGCAGGGCCAGGTTGTACACCTTGTCCTGGTAGGCCTCCACCAGCTCGCCGAAGGCATTGCTGTCTCCGGCCAGCACCTTTTCAATGATCGCTTTTTCGTCCATTATTCCAAATCCCTCTGGATCCCGCGGATCACACGGTACACGTCTTCCATGACCGCAATCTTCGAGATCTGCTGCTTATAGTAATTGCTGAAGCGCACGCCCCGCAGATACCAGGCCAGCTGCTTCCGGGCCTCCAGGCAGGCAATGTGCTCACCCTTGTCGGATTTCGCAAGCTCGATCTGCCGCAGGGCCACCTCCATCCGCTCCGCCAGGGGCGGGCGCTCGGGAATGGGCTCCCCGGCCAGGGCGGCCTTGATCTGCAGGAAAAGCCAGGGGTCGCCGAAGGCGGCCCGGCCCACCATGACTCCGTCGGCCCCGGTCCACCGCAGACAGCGCAGGGCCGCCTCGGGGGAGACCACGTCGCCGTTGGCGATGACGGGGATGCGGACGGCCTTTTTGACCGCCGCGATGATATCCCAGTCCGCCGCGCCGGAGTAGAGCATGGTCTTGGTCCGCCCGTGGATCGTGATGGCTGCTGCGCCGTTCTCTTCCACGGCCTGGGCCAATTCGACCACGTTGACGTGGCCCTTGTCCCAGCCCTTGCGGGTCTTGACGGTGACGGGCACGCCGACTGCCTCGCAGACGGCTCGGACGATCCGCCCGGCCAGGGCCGGATCCTTCATCAGCGCGGAGCCCTCGCCGTTGTTGACGATCTTCGGCATGGGGCAGCCCATGTTAATGTCCACAAAGTCCGCGTGGGAGAGCTCCAGGGCCAGCTGCGCGCCCCGGGCCATGAACTCCGGCTCGCTGCCGAAGATCTGGACGCCGCAGGGGACGCCTTCGTTGCGCCGGAGCAGGGAAACGGTCTTCTTGTCCCCGTAGCACAGGGCCTTGGCCGAGACCATCTCCGTCACCGTGGCGCAGGCGCCCAGCTCGGCGCAGATCTCCCGGAAAGCGTAGTCTGTCACCCCGGCCATCGGCGCGAGGATCGCGCCTTCCGCCGGAAACATTACTGCCACCCTGTACACCTCCCTGGGACATTCCGAATCCCGCCGCTGGGGCGCTCCTTGAGCGCCTGCGTACCAGCCTTCAAATTCGCGCAACCATTATACTACATCAAAGAACAAATTGCAAAGGAAATCAAAAATTTTTGAAAAACGTCAGATTTTTCTTGACAAACACGGGATAAAACAATATAATAATTGAGCAAATTGCAAATCCGCCCTTAGCTCAGTTGGTAGAGCAACTGACTCTTAATCAGTGGGTCCCGGGTTCGAGTCCCTGAGGGCGGACCACA
>CAMUYE010000116.1 GCA_947164825.1 uncultured Clostridia bacterium | reverse complement strand
TTCCTCCATTATACAGGAAACAAGGGCGTTTGTACAGTTTTTTGACACTCTGAGATCCGCCCTTTCCTTGAGGAAAGGGCGGATCGGTCGTGTGGTTCTATTTCCCATACAGCCGCAGGACGCCGGGGAGTTCTTCGAGGAGGCGGAAGCCCTGCTCGGTCAGCAGGCTGTTCAGCCCCTTCCCGTCGTCGGCTTTGTCCTTCCAGGGGGCGACCACATAGTCGGAGACAAAGATATGCTCTTTGTCGGCACTGTTCAGATCGTAGAGCTCGGCATGGTCGGACAGGGGCACGGTGAAGGTCTTGTAGGCTGTGACCGAGGCCTCGGCGGGAATCCGGTCCAGGATCTCCCTGGCCTGATCCCACCGCTCCGAATACTTGACCCAGTCGCGGAGGACCCCCTTCCAGCGGGAGCCCAGCTCCTTCGCCAGGCAGCCCGTACTCAGCAGAGCCGCCAGGGCCAGGGCGATCACCCGGATGGGGAAGCGCTTCTCAAACTGTTTCACGGGGATGTCCGCCAGGTTCACGCAGCACAGATACACCAGCAGCGGCACGGTGCCGAAGCCGTACTGATAGAGGATCTCATGCTGGTAGCGGTAATCCGAGAGCAGGTTGATCAGCAGGAAGGGGATCAGCAGGATCAGCCGCTCGTAACGCCTGGTCCAGAGGGGCATCCCCAGCAGCAAGCCGAGGGTCATGGCGATAAAGGGCAGCTTCTCGTCGTGCAGACACTCGTAGATTGCCTTGATGGGACAGAGCAGCACCGCTTTGACCAGAGTCAGCAGGTTCCGATCCTGGGAGTAGAACAGGTTGGCGTAGCGCCAGGCCATGGCCCCGTCCCCGGCGCTGTTCAGCCAGCGCGTCGCCAGAATAAACCAGATCAGAGAGACGCCGAGCAGCAGCAGTCCCGTCCAGATCTGCCGCCGCCGTTCCGGTCTCAGAGCCGCCCGCAGCAGAACGTAGATGCCCACCACGGCCACATAGACCGCCGCGTCCTCCTTGACGCAGAGGGTCAGCAGGGCGGTCAGCGCCGTTACGGGCCGGTTGTTCCGATCCAAAGCCCAGAGCAGCCAGAGCAGCAGCGGCGTGAGGAAGCAGTTTTCGTGCAGGTCGCCGTTGGCTCCGCCGATCAACGCCGGAGCCGCCAGAAGAACGGCGCAGAGCAAAAAGCGCCTGGGCCCGCTGAGTCCGCGGAGGCCGCCCAGCTTCCAGAGCGGCAGCGCCGCCGAGGCCATGACCGCAGCCTGGAGGACGTTGAGGGTCTCGGGCCGGGGAACCAGCCAGTAGAAGGGCAGCATCAGATAATAGATGGGCGACAGATGGACCCGGAAGTGGGAGAGCAGGCCGTCACGCTCCAGGGTGGTCAGGGGCAGGCCCGTCCGGCGCATATAGGCAAACATCTGGCTGAAAATGCCGAAGTCGTAGGTGGTAGGGCGCATGATCCGCACCCGGGCGATCCCCCAAACGCTGAGCCCGGCAAAGACGCCCAGGGTCATGAAGGCGGTCAGCCAGGCCCAGATCGGCCGGGACTTGGCCGGTTCCGGAATCGGCTCCGGCGAGGCGTTCCAGCCGCGCAGCGCATAGACTGTCAGCAGCAGAAGGATCAGGACACAGCCTCCCAGCGTTCCCCAGGTAAAGGAGGCCGCCAGCGCCAGGGCGGCGTAGAGCGCGAAGAGCAGAGGCAGAGCAAGCCGCGCCAAAAACGCCGCCCGCCCGGAACGGAGCGCGGTCTCCCCTGCCCCGCGGCGGCGCGGCAGAAGATCCGCAAGGCACAGAGCCAGGAAAATACCCGCTCCGATCAGCAGGAACCGGAGCAGGGACATGCCCTTCAGGGCATCAAGCCGCACCAGGCTACGCTGACCGGCGGGCAGCAGCAGATATTCCAGAGTCGCCGCCCCCAGCCAGGCACAGAGGGCCCGGCGGATCAGGGCGGGAAACAGCTTGTTTCGCGTCATGGCTTTCCTCGGTTTCTCTTAACAGAGCGTCGCGGAGAAGGCCCTTCGGCATTCTCCGCGGCGCCGCTTTATAAACTGGCCGGATTTCAGTCTTCCTTCTGCAGACGGACCACGATGCGCTCTTCGGGATCGTCGATGCCGTTGTCCTGCAGGGCCTTGGAGCACTTCTCCACCAGGTTGAAGTAGGTATCCCAGTAGTTGGCGGTCAGGGTCCAGCCGCGGACCGTGAAGATGTAGGTGTCGTCGTCCACGTTGCTCATGCGGGCGAAGGGGGCGGGATCGGCCAGAACGCCCTCGGTGGCGGCGCAGGCCTCCAGCAGCACGCGCTTGACCTCTTCGGCGTTGGCGTCGTTGGTGATCTTGTAGTCCACGTCCACGCGGCGGATCTCCTCAGCGGTGTAGTTGGTGACGGTGGCGTTCATCAGATCGCCGTTGGGGATCAGGACCTTCTTGTTGTCCAGGGTCAGCAGGGTGGTGTAGAAGATGCTGATGTCCTTGACCACGCCCTCGGAACCGGCGCCCACCACGTAGTCGCCCAGCTTGAAGGGCTTGAAGATCAGGATCATGATGCCGCCGGCCAGGTTGGCCAGGGCGCCCTGGAGCGCCAGGCCCACAGCCAGGCCGCAGGAGGCGAGGATGGCGATGATGCTGGACATATCAACGCCCAGGATGCCCACTGCCGTGAGGATCAGGATCACGTAGAGCAGGCCCTTCAGAACCTTTTCCAAAATCTTTTTGGCAGCGGTGTCCATCTTGGTCTTGTCGATCATCTTGTTGAGACCCTTGGTCAGAGCCTTGATGACCAGGGAGCCGACAATCAGCAGGACGATGGCGCCCAAGATTCTGCCGCCGTAGGTGACGGCTGTTTGCTTGACTGTTGTCCAGAACGCGCTTACGTTTTCAGAAGCCGTTCCGGGATCCGGGACCGGCGCCCCGGTGGCCTCAACGGCGTCTAACAGGAATCTGCCCATAGTGAACATGCTTGTTTCCTCCTTAAAAATTTTGTTTTGCGTGGGATGCAGTGGATTCTCACAGGATAATTATACCATACTTTCGGATATTGTCCAGTGCTTTCCGCAGCTTTTGCGGGATTTTTGCATTTTGCTGTGGTTTTTCTCGGTCCGGTATGGTATACTAAAGAAAAAAACGACCCGAACCCTATCCGCCGACGGCTGACGGAAGGGCATGGAGGAACCATGGAAATTCAGATCCTGCAGCTTTTGGAGGGCGCGGAGCGCGCCCGGGGCCTCACCGTGATCATCGACGTGCTGCGGGCCTTCTCTCTGGAGTGCTTCCTGGCAAGCTGGGGCGCGGCGGAGCTGCGGCCCGTGGGCACGCTGGAAGAGGCGTTTTCCTGGCGAAAACGGGATCCCGGCGTTCTGCTGGTGGGAGAACGGGGCGGGGCCAAATGTGAAGGCTTCGATTTCGGCAACTCCCCCTGCTCCATTCCGCCTGAAGCCGTCCGGGGCAGGCGGGTAGTCCACACCACCTCCGCCGGGACCCAGGGCCTGACCCGCGCCGTTCACGCCGAAGAGCTCCTCGTGGGCAGCCTGGTCAACGCGGCGGCAGTGGCAGCCTATATCCGGCAGCGGCAGCCGGAGACCGTCAGCCTGGTGGCCATGGGCAACGCGGGAGTCCGGGAAGCCCCGGAGGACCTGCTTTGCGCGGAATATATCCGCGCTCTGGTTCTGGATCAGTCCATCCCGGATCTGGACGCGCGGATCCAGGCTCTGCGCTGGCACGGGGGCGAGCATTTCTTCAACCCGACAACCCAGCAGATCTATCCGGAACCGGACTTCTGGCTCTGCACGAAGCGGGATCAGTTTCCCTTCGTGCTCCGGGCGGAGCGGGACGAGCTGAGTTTTGTGATGAAGCAGGTGAAGCCGCTATGAAAAACATGAAAAAACCGGAAAAAACCAACGTCATGCGCCTGCTGGACCAGCAGGGACTCCCCTACGCCGTCCACGATTACAGTCACACCGACGCCCTCAGCGGGGCGGAGGTGGCGTCTGTGCTGGGGCAGGATCCGGAACGGGTCTTCAAGACCCTGGTGACCGTGGGCCGCTCCGGGCAGCACTATGTCTTCGTGATCCCCGTTCTGCGGGAGCTGGATCTGAAGAAGGCCGCGGCAGCCTCCGGCGAGAAGAGCATCGCCATGGTGAAATCCAAAGAACTGCTTCCCCTGACGGGCTATATCCACGGAGGCTGCTCCCCCATCGGCATGAAAAAGCCCTTCCCCACCTTTTTGGAGGAGAGCGCGATCCTCTTCGACGCCATCCTCTTCAGCGCCGGGAAAATCGGATGGCAGGTGGAGCTGGCCCCGGAGGATCTGGCCCGGATCGTGCCCTTCCAATACGCGGATCTCTGCGAATAACGGCAGGCCCTCCCGGCGGCACCGGGCAGAGCAGGACCCGCCGCAAAGCGCCCCGGAGGCCGATGAAACGCCGCCGCAGGGGCCCCAGATAAATTGCAGAGACCTTGAAATCAATCCGCCGCAGGCGCCCTGAAAGAAATCCCGACTTGACTTTTTCCGGGAATTGAGTATAATGGGGCAAAGTATTTCAAAAGGAGGAAATACACTATGCCAAGAAAGAAAACCGAATCTGTTACAGATGCTGTGATAAATGAAACGGCCCTTCCGGCCGAAAAGAAAGCGCCCGCGAAGAGGACCGCCGTCAAAAAGACCGCCGCCTCCGCGGAAGCCCCGGCAGAGAAAAAGGCTCCCGCAAAGAAGAGAGCCCCGGCAAAGAAAGCCGCTCCCGCTGCCGAGCCCGCTCCCGCTGCCGAACCCGCTCCCGTCGTCGAACCCGCTCCCGTCGTCGAACCCGCTCCCGTCGTC
>CAMUYE010000115.1 GCA_947164825.1 uncultured Clostridia bacterium | reverse complement strand
TTTCCTCCATTATACAGGAAACAAGGGCGTTTGTACAGTTTTTTGACACTCTGAAGCACCCCTGCCGTAAAACCGGCAGGGGTGCTTCCATAGGTGTCAGGACCTACGGATTCACGACGTTCTGAGGCTTTCCGCTTTGGAAGGCACGGATGTTGGCTGCCACAATGTCCAGCAGGCGGGCGCGGGTCTCGTGGGGAGCCCAGCCCACGTGGGGGGTCAGCCAGGTGTTCGGCGCGGTCAGCAGGGGGTTGTCCGGGCGGATGGGCTCCACGGCGAAGGCGTCCTGGCCCAGGGCCCGGAGCTTGCCGCGCCGCAGAGCGTCGGCCACGTCTTCCTCTACGATCAGCGCGCCCCGGGAGGTGTTGAGAAGGATCACGCCGTCCTTCATTTTCGCGAGGGCCGCCGCGTCGATCATGCCCCTGCTGTCGGCGTTAACGGGACAGTGCAGGGAGATGATATCGGAACGGGCGTAGAGTTCGTCCAGCGGAACGAAGCGGGTATGCGCGTCCTCAAGCTCCGGGCGGCGGTGCCGGGAATAGACCAACAGCTCCGCGCCCATGGCCTTCACGATTGTTCCGAACGCCTGACCGATCGCACCGTACCCTACAATGCCGACCGTCTTCCCGGCAATTTCCGTCAAATCGGGGGCAACCCGGCAAAAATATGAGTTGTCCTGCCAAACGCCGCCCTTGACAGCCTCGTTGTGGGCGGCTACTTTGGTTGTGATTTCCAGCAGCAGGGCGGCGGCCAGTTGGGAGACGGCGTTGGAGGAATAGCCCGGGGCGTTGCAGACGGTCACGCCCCGTTCCCGGGCCGCGTCGATATCGATATTATTGAAGCCCGTGGCAAAAAGCGTAATCAGCCGAAGATTGGGACAGGCCTCCAGGATCTCGCGGGTGATAACAGGCTTGTCCAGGATCACGATTTCGCTGTCGCCGATTCGTTCGATCAGCTGTTCCGGGGCGGTGTTGGGATAGACGGTCAGCTCGCCCAACGCGCCGATGGGATCCCAACTCAGATCTCCCGGATTCGTGCGGGCGCCGTCCAGAATCACGATTTTACAGGGTTTCACAAGCCTCGCCTCCGTTACCAAAAGCGCTTTGCCGCTTGATTGATAAAAACGACATACCAGATAAAAAGAGGAAAAAAGAGCAGGTAGGCTCCATACTGGGAAATCCATTCGGGCATCCAGGAGAGCAGCGTCGTAACGGACAGGATCAGAAATGCGCTCAGAACCAGCATCACCACGGCAAATAGAATGAGCCGCGGCGTGATAAAAGCGATGAATCCCACTGGATCCTTGCATTGACTCGGTTTGCAGTTGGCGGGATATAAAAATTTGTTCGGAGCGAGCTCATAGCTGTCGTTGAGTTTTTTGACCGCGATCAGGATTCCGATCCCGGTCCAGATCAAAAGAGCCGCCGCAATCAGCGAGAGCACGTTGGCATAGTTGGAAAAAATAGTGTCTAACATGCTTGTTGCCTTCTTTCGTTTTTTCTCATTGTAACAGACGCGTTGGAAAAAAGCAACCGAAAAGGCTTGTTTTACAGGGCAAAAAAGACTATAATAAAAAAAAAGAAAAGGAGAAATACGAATGAGTGAGATCATTGCCGCCATCTCTACAGGCAGGCAGCCCTGCGCAATCGGGATCCTGCGGCTTTCCGGCGAGGGCTGTGCCCAGCTTGCGGAGAAGGTTTTCTCCCTGAAAAGCGGAACCCCCCTCAGAGAAGCGCCGGATCGAAAGCTGATGTCCGGTACGCTGTATGACGTCAAGGGCCGCGAACTGGATCACGCGCTTGCGGTATTTACGCGGGGACCCGGCTCCTACACCGGAGAAGATACGGTGGAGATTCAGTGCCACGGCTCTCCCGCCGTTCTGGCCGCCGGACTGGAAGCCCTGTATCGTGCCGGAGCCCGGCCAGCCCAGCCCGGAGAATTCACGAAACGGGCCTTTCTCAACGGCAAGATGGATCTTACCGGAGCTGAGGCGGTGATCGATTTGATCGAAGCCCAGACCGCAGATATGGCCGCCAATGCCGCCGCTCAGGTCGGAGGCGCGCTTGTGCGCCGCCTTGCCCCCATATTCGAGGGCCTGACGGATATCTGCAGCCATTATCATGCCGTTTTGGATTACCCAGACGAGGAGATCCCCGAGTTTCGCCTTTCCGACTATCGGGATGCGCTGCGCACAGACCGGGATCAATTGAACTGGCTTCGCTCCACCTGCGAGCGGGGCCGCATCCTGAAGCAGGGCGTGCGGATCACGCTTGTAGGCAAACCAAACGCGGGCAAATCTTCCCTGCTGAACGCTCTGGTGGGCTATGATCGGGTCATCGTCACGGAGATCCCCGGCACCACCCGGGATACCGTGGAGGAATATGCGCGCTTCGGCAGAGTTCTGGCCCGGATCACCGATACCGCCGGCATCCGGGAAACAGAGGATCGGATCGAAGCAATGGGCGTGGAGCGCTCCCGCGCCGCCGCGGAGCAGGCGGATCTCGCGATTTTCGTCTGTGATTCCGCGCTTCCCCTGGACGACGAGGATCGTCAGGCGATGGCGGCCGCCCGGGAGGCGAAACGGGCCGTCGCCGTGATGAACAAAACCGATCTGCCTCAGCGCGTCTTCCGGGTACAGCTTCCCTTCGACCCCATCTTTTCCGTTTCCGCCACTCGCGGCGACGGTCTGGACAAACTCTGCGCCTGGATCGAGGAAACTTACGGTACGGATCTTCCCTGCGACGGTTCCATCCTCACAAACGTCCGCCAGGGGGAGGCTGTCACACGGGCCTCCGAGGCAATCAGCAGAGCCCTTGCCGCCATGGACGCCGGGATCACGCCCGACGCGGTTCTGACGGAGCTGGAAGCCGCGCTGGAAGCCCTGGGCGAGCTCACAGGACGCACCGTACGGGAAGACATTACAAATAAGATTTTCGAGAGATTCTGCGTCGGGAAATAAGCTTCCGCTTCCTTCGTGACGCTTTATATCCTGGAATCTGAAATTAGGAGAAATTATGGATCGAAAAGAAATGATCAATGACTTCTACACCGGCTACAACGAGGATATCCGCCTGTTCAAAAACCGCCGCGGACAGTTGGAGATGCTGACCACCATGCATTATATCCACAAGGTCCTTCCGGAACCGGGCGCGGTACTGGAAATTGGGGCCGGAACGGGACGATATTCCATTGCCCTTGCCAAGGAGGGCTATCAGGTCAGCGCTGTAGAGCTTGCAGAACAGAACTTCGAGCTTCTTCGGAAAAATTCGGAAGGAATGGACAATCTGCAGGCTATACGGGGCGACGCCGTTGATCTGCGTTTTCTGCCGGATGATCGCTATGACCTGACCTTGCTGCTGGGCCCCATGTATCATCTGTACAACAAAGAAGACCAGCTCGCCGCACTGCGGGAAGCGATCCGCGTCACGAAACCCGGCGGTTATATCCTGACCGCTTTCCTCTCTGTCTACGCGATCCTCACCGACAACTACCTGCGCGGCAACCTCCTGGAAGGCCTGCGGGAGAATTTCACGGAGGAATGGCAGGTCCGGCACTTTCAGGAACAGCTCTTTACGGGCTTTGAGATCCCGGAGTTCGAGGCACTGTTCCGGGATCTGCCCGTCACACAGCTTGCCGTGGCGGCTGCCAACGGCGTCCTGGAGCTGGCGGAAGGACGGGCGGATTTTCAAATGTCCGACGCGGAGTTTGAGGCCTTTGCAGAATACCATTTGCACTTCTGTGAACGGCGGGAAATATTGGGCAGCTCCAGCCATTTGCTGCATCTTTGCCAAAAGAATCGTTAAAGAAGAAGGAAAGACGTCGATTCGCACGTCTTTCCTTCTTCCTTTTTTCTCTATTTCAGCCTTTTTACAGCTTCCGCCACGGCCGTTACCAGCTTGTCGGCCTCCTCCTCCGTGGTGAAGCGCGATAAGGAAGCCCGGACGGAGCCGTCGATGACCGCGGGGGGCAGACCGATGGCTTCCAGAACGTGGCTCCGGTGGCCCTTGGCGCAGGCGGAGCCGGCGGACACGTAGACGTCCTGGTCCTGGAGGCAGTTGATCAGGCCCTGAGATCGTACGCCGGGTACGGCGAAGCTGATAATGTGAGGCGCGGTCCGGGCCCCGTTCAGAACCACGCCGTCTATGGTGGAGAGGCCTGCGCAGATCCGCTCTTTCAAGCGGTTCTCCCGGGCCAGATCCTCCCGCAGCGTCGGAAGGGCGGCCTCACAGGCGGCGCCGAAGCCCAGGATGTTCGGTACAGCTTCGGTGCCCGACCGGTACCCGCTCTCCTGTCCCCCGCCATGAATAAACGGCGGCAGGGACAGGCCCTTTCGGATGTAGAGAGCGCCTGCGCCCTTCGGCCCGTGGATCTTGTGGGAGCTGACCGTGATCAGATCCGCTTCCAGCGTCGAGGCCCGGAAGGGCAGCTTCAGAAAGCCCTGGACGGCGTCGCTGTGGAAGATCGCGTTGGGCGCCAGGCGATGGGTCAGCTTTGCCATGCTCTGGATGGGCATGACGGAGCCGAGCTCGTTGTTGACCATCATCACGCTGACCAGGATCGTATCGGGCCGCAGAGCGGCACGCAGGGCCTCCAGGGTGACGGTCCCGTCCGGTTCCGGGGATAGATAGCTCACCTCAAAGCCCTGAGCTTCCAGCTCCTTCATGGGATGTAGGATGGCGTGGTGCTCAATATTTGTCGTTATGATGTGCTTTCCCCGTTTTCCCATCCGCCTGGCCGCGGAGAAGACGGCCCAGTTGTCCGCTTCCGTGCCCCCGGCGGTGAAGAAGACCCGGTCCGGTTCCGCGCCCAGGGCCTTTGCC
>CAMUYE010000114.1 GCA_947164825.1 uncultured Clostridia bacterium | reverse complement strand
ACCTCATAGAGAAGCTGTTCGGTTTCCTCTGGCTGCAGCCGGTCCTCCCAGGCCATCCGGCAGACCTCCCGCAGGACGAAGTGCTTGAGTTCCACGATGCCCTTGTCGTTGGTGATCATATCCTTGCCCTCCAATTGAGTTGCAGCGGCGCACAGCGTGCGCCATATCCCATTCCGCAGCGGTGCACAGCGTGCGCCATATCCCATTCCGCAGCGGCGCACAGCGTGCGTCATCATTTCGGATTGATTATGAATGCAGCGATTCCAAAAACAGCGTCACCGCCAGCAGATCGGCGCAGCCGCCGGGGGAGAGATTGCGCTCAATGAACTGCCGGTCCAGCGCGGCGATCTCCTCCAGGGATGGAATCTTGTGTAGGGACAAGCCTTGCTTGTCCGGTTTGCGGAGCAAACAATCGCCCGCAGGGCGATCCTTGGCAGCCGATCCGTCGTCGGGATTTGCCTGCGGCAAATCGCATTCGTTCCGAATGCCGGACGAGCACGGCTCGTCCCTACGGCAGGGTTCGAAAGGCTCTGCCTCGGGCGGGCGCTCAAGGAGCGCCCCTACGGCGGCTTTCGCCCAGGCGGCGCCCTCGGGGCCGCCCCGGTGGAGCAGGTTCGTGTCCTCCACATGGGCGATCAGATGGAGCAGGGTCACGGCGGCGGCGTGGTTCCGGTCCAGGCCCTCGGCCAGGAGCTTTTGGAAGACCGGCAGACCGATCTCCCGCACGGCGGGGAGCCCGTCGGCCACCTGGCCCCGGATGCCCCGGACGCCGTATTTCTGATATAAGGCCTCCCCCGCCGTGTTCCAGCGGGCGGCGGGCAGCTCCTGTTCCAGGGTCTCCCGGGTCATGGCGGCGGCCTCGTCCAGAATCGCCTCCGGCGTCGGGAAGCCCTCTTCGGCGGTCCAGAGCCGCCCGATGGCTCCGCAGAGCACCCCCAGGGTAAAGATGGCCCCCTTGTGGGTGTTGACGCCGCCGGTGGCGGCCAGCATATCCCGTTCGGCCTGCTTGCCGATGGGACGGAGGTTCGCAAAGGTTTTGGCAGGCGGCACAGGCTGGTTTCCTGTGTTCGGCGAGGAGACGTTTCGGTCGAAGAACCCGACTCCGACACAGCCGCGCCAGTAATGCGCCAGGGCGGCGGCGGAGGCCTGGAAGGTAAAGTAATCCATATCCCGATGGGAGCCGTTGTTGGCCCGATCCACCAGACCCGGCTTCGGCGTCACGGCCACCTCGTCCAGCAGGGCCCGGGTCGCCAGGACGGCGATTTTGTTTTGGGCAGCGAACCACAGGCCGGACCGGAGCAGAGCGGCGGTGTGAAGCTGCAGCTCCGCCACGGAATGCAGCCGCCGGGAGGCGCATTCACGGCCCGGTTTATGACATACGATACAGGGCCGTTCCGCACCGCGTTCCAGCTTCTTTCCATCCAGGCCGATTACGTCCATGTCGAACAGGCGGCCCATGGAGTTGGCCTCCTCGATCTCCACGCAGAGGGCCTTGACGGCCTCCGCGGGAGCGGCCACGGCGAAGTAGCCCTCGTCCCCGGTGGGGAGATTGCGGGAGAACTCCTTCCGGACCTTCATCCGGTTCTGGAGAAAGCCCAGCCGAAGCTGCTCCACCCCCCAGAGAAACGCCCGGTGGGACAGGGCCGTGACCTTCACCGGCCCGGCGATGTTCATCGTAAAGCTGACCACCGGGACGCCGTACTCGGACAGGAGAGCGTTCTGGATGGAGACCCGCTCCTCCCGGGCGGTCAGTATTTCAGATAGTGTAATTTCTTGTTCGATCATATCAATAATGTATTACGTCCTGCTCCCGGCGGATGGCGGCGACGACGGGAGCCGCCTCGGGGGAGCGGAAGAAGGCCAGGGTGGTCTCGGGGAGCATATCGGCCACGTCGTCCAGGCGGTCGTCGTGGATGGCCTGGCGGACCGAGGAGGCGGAGATGATCCGGCCGTCGGGGAGCTCCTTCCGGGGAAGGATCCGGCACTGGATTCCGTGGGCGGGCAGCGACTCCAAAAGGACCTCGTTGTAGATGCCCGTGACGACGGACCGGGGCTCGCTGCCCACGTAGCGGACCGTCACGTCCAGAGCCTGGGCGATGCGGACGAAGAGGGCGGTGTCCAGCCGGGCCTGGGTCCGGAGGATCTTCTCTTCGGATTTCAGGAAGTAACCGGGGAAGGTGGCCGAGGAGATCAGATACTCCCCCGTCTCATGGCAGACCACGTTGGGCAGGTCCGCCACGCCCTCCCGCACCAGCCGGTGCCGGACCCGGGCCGGGATGGGGCCCGCGTCCTCGCTGAGCAGGAAGAGATGGACCGCGTCGTTCTCCTTTGCCGCCGTTTCCACCAGATACCGGTGACCCAGGGTGAAGGGGTTGGCGTTCATGACGATGGCGGCGGCCTGTCCCGGGCGCTTTTTCGATTCCAGCTTTTTCAGATAGCCGGAGAAGCCGTCCCGCCGGTTTTCCAGGAAGACCAGGAAGCCCGGGACCTCGGCGATCTCGGAGAAGCCCAGATCCTTGAAAAACCGCGCACTTCCGGGTTTGGTATAGACGAAGAGGTGGAAAAAGCCCCTGGCCATCCGGTCCTCCATCAGGTGGGTGATGACCTCGTTGAGAAGCCCCTCGCCCTGGTGGGCCGGATCCACGGCGAAGCAGCGCAGGGTGGAGCCGAAGGCCGAGCCCGTGGCGATGGGCTCGCCCTCCTCGTCAAAGATCGCGCAGCTGTAGTCCAGATGCTCGTCCAGGGTGATGTCCACCCGTTCGAGCAGAGCTCGGATCTTCGCCATGGTGCGTTTATCCGATTTGTATACTTGAGAGACGCTCATGGGGACCTCCAAGCGAATTGACAATTGAGAATTGAGAGTTGAGAATTTTTGGAGTTTTTCAAATTGCAATTTGAAAAACACATTCATTCTCAATTCTCAATTTTCAATTCTCCATTATGAAGTCCCGGCGCCGGTTTCCCGGCGCCGGGAGGAAACGGATCAAATGGGAATCAGACCGAACAGAACGCCGACCAGCATGCAGAGGATTGAGAAAAGCCAGACGTACAGGAAGCAGGCCTTGATGTGGTCTTTGATTTCCACCTCGGCCAGGCCGGTGCCAAGCAGGGTGGCCGGGACCATGGGGCTGATGAAGGTGGCGCAGTTGCGGCAAACCACCATGGCTATGGCGATGGGCAGAGCCTCCACGCCGAAGGACTGACCGATGGCGATCATGACGGGCAGCATGCCATAGAAGTAGGAGTCGGTGTCGAAGGCCAAAGCCAGGGGCACGGACAGGATGCCGATGACCAGCGGCAGATTCTGGCCCAGGAACTTGGGCAGGATCTTGGCCACGATGCCGGCCAGGCAGCGGACCACGGAGGGCAGGGCGTCGGCGGGCAGCTCCAGGGTCTTGGCGGAAATGACCGCGCCGTCAGCGCCCATGGAGGAGGTCAGGATGCCCATGAGGACCGCCGCGCCCATGAGGGTGGAGCACATCATCAGGGCGGGACCGGCGTGCAGGTTGATGATCTTCTTGTGCATCTTGGCGGAGAGACCGTAGTTGATGAACAGAGCCAGGGCGGTGCCGATCATGAAGGGCACGTAAGAGGGGAAGACGTCCCAGATCAGCATGGCGATGACGCCCAGGGTCAGCAGGATGTTGACCACGAAGAGCTTGGGACGGGCCAGCTCGGAGTTGGCGGCAGCGGCCTGCTGCTCGGCCTCCTCCATGGCGATCTCGCCCTCCTCGCGGGCCAGCTTGCCATTCACGCCTGCGCCGCGCCGCTTTTCCTGGATACCGGCGAGGACCGCATGGACGATGGCGAGGACGATACCAAAAATCTGGATGGGAAGGAGCTTGCCCCAGAGGGCGCCGGCCTCCATGCCCATGACGGAGGCGGCCCGCATGGTGGGACCCGCCCAGGGCATCAGGTTCAGGACGCCCATACCCAGCACCGCGATGCGGAGCAGGGTGGTTTTACGCATGTGCATCCGCTTATAGATGGGCAGCATGGCGGGAATGACGATGCAGAAAGTGGAGGCGCCGCCGCCGTCCAGGTGGCCGATGAGGGCGATGACAGCGGTCAGGATGCAGACGCCGATGACGCTGTTGCGGATAAAGCCGATCTTCATCAGTGCGTTGATGATCTTGTCGAACATACCCGCGTCTGTCATAATGCCGAAGTAGAGGACGGAGAAGACGAAGAGGGCTGCGGTGGGACCGGTGGAGTTGAAGCCGGATTTGACCATGGCGGCCAAATCGTCAAAGTTGTGGCGGCCTCCGATCACCAGGAGCAGCCCCAGAATGGCGGGCCAGACGATGAAGGCGATGGCGGGCTGGGTCTTGCTCTTGAACAGGGTCAGAACAATGGCCACGATGGTGAGGAGGCCGAGAATACCGATAATCAGGTTACAGGTCTCTGGCTTCATCCATTTGAAAATTTGGATGAAATCGATTGCTTTCTGCACGAATTGACCGATTTTATGCAGGACCGCAAGTATGGGATCAGGCATAACAGTACTCCTTTCATTTCATCTTTTCTTTTCTTTTCAGGAACGCAGCGCGGAACGGATTAAACCAAAACGCGGGGGAGCCGGGGTCAGTGCCGCGCTCTCCCCCGCGTTGAGAACAGGGAGTACGGATTCTTTTCTCCGCCCAATAAGCGGAGAGAAGGATCAGTCTTGGTCTACCGTGTAGGGCTTGATCTTGCGGACCACGTCGAGGATGGTGCCGTCGCGGGCTTCCAGGACGGCGACGACCTTGTCCTCCCACTGCAGATCGTCGGGACGGCCCACCAGGGAGTAGGCCTTTTCCTTCAGCTCTTCAATGGTGACGTGGGGGATGCCGGCGTTATCCAGGCACTCGATGAGGTCGGGACGCAGGGGGTTCACGGCGATGCCGTAGTCGGTGACGAGGACGTCCACGCAGTCGCCGGGGGTGGTGACGGTGACGACGTGCTCGCAGACGGTAGCCATTCTGCCGCGGGTCAGCGGGGTCACGATGATGCAGCACTTGGAGCCGGCCGCGGTGTCGGGGTGGCCGCCGGGGGCGC
>CAMUYE010000113.1 GCA_947164825.1 uncultured Clostridia bacterium | reverse complement strand
ATGCCCCGCAGGGCAATTCATGACCGAAGGTCAATTCATGTCCGAAGGACAATTCACGCGCCGTCAGGCGCAATTCATTGTCGGGACAGTCGAACGACTGTCTCCACATGGAAGGTCCGGGGGAAGAGGTCGAAGGCTTCGGCGTGGGTGAGGGTGTAGCCGCGCTGGGACAGGAGTTTCACGTCCCGGGCCAGGGTGGCCGGGTCGCAGGAGACGTAGACGATGCGGTCCGGGGCCATCTGCACCATGGCGTCGATGACCTCCGGCGCCAGACCCTTCCGGGGCGGGTCCACCACAATCACCTCGGGGGGAGGGAAGAGACCGGCGACAGGTGACAAGGGACAATTCGTTTCATTTTCTGTTTTCTGTTGCCTGTTGCCTATTGCCTCGCATTTCCCGTCCCCTGCTGCCTGCTGCCCGCTGCCTGCCGCCTCGTCAGGACAGGCAGGGCCGATGTGGGCATCGGCCCCTACGGCTGCGTCCTCGGAGACGCTCAGTTGTCGGGACGCCCCCTCATCCGTCACGGCTTCGCCGTGACACCTTCCCCCAAGGGGGAAGGCTTTTGCGGCGAAGCGTTTTGCGGCTTCGCCCGCGTCGGCGCAGAAGAACTCCGTATTCGTGACGCCGTTGCGGGCGGCGTTTTCTTTCGCGTCGGCGATGGCTTCGGGGACCACCTCGACGCCGACGGCGCGGCCGGCTTTGCGGGACAGGGCCAGGGTGATGGTGCCGGTGCCGCAGTAGAGGTCCAGGACGGTTTCCGTCCCGTGGAGATCCGCCAGCTCCACGGCCTTTTCGTAGAGGCGCTGGGCCTGGTCGTGGTTGACCTGATAGAAAGACCGGGGAGAGAGGCGGAAAGTAAAGCCGCAGAGCACGTCTTCGATCCAGTCCTGCCCCCAGAGTGTGCGGAACTCGCTTCCCAAGACCACGTTGGTAGGCTTTGTGTTAACCGAGAGGATCACCGAGGCCAGGCCGGGGATCTCCCGGCAGAGGGCGTGAACCAGCCGATTTTCCCGGGGGAGCCGCTCCCCGTTGGCCACGACGCAGACCATGAGCTGGCCGGAGACGCTTCCTTTTCGGACGTAAATATGCCGCAGCAGGCCCTCACCCGTAGTCTCGTCATAGACGGGGACCCGATCCTCTTCGGCCCAGCGCATCACCACGTCCTTTACCCGGTCAAAGAGCTCCGGCAGGATGGCGCAGCGTTTGATCGGCACGACCTCGTGAGTCCGATTTTTATAAAAGCCCGCGATTGGTTTCCCGTTTTTCAAACCGATGGGGTACTGGGCCTTGTTCCGATAAGCGTAAACCGCCTCGGGAACGGCCGCACACCGTAGGGAAGCATCCCCAGATGCCTCCGCTGCCGGTGCGGCAGCGTCATTGCCTGCGGCAATGACAGGAGCGATCAGGGGATCGCTCCCTACGGCGGGATCCGTCGTCTCTCCTGTTGCCTGCTGCCCAAGCGGCCCAAAGGCGTCGCTTGTTGCTCCCGGTGCAGCCGTCCGCGACGTACAGCGAGAGCCCACCGGGCTCTCGGCGCTATACGCGCTTGTGCCTGTTGCCTCGTCGAGCGGGCAGATTGCCCGCGCTACAGCCCCTGATCTCTGATCTCTGATCCCTGATCCCTCATTTTGCAGCTTGCATTTTGCATTTTGCATTCCGCTCCCGTCGGCGCCGGTGATGGGAACGGTCCAATCATCGGACGTCCCCTCATCCGCCCCCTGCGGGGGCACCTTCCCCCCGGGGGGAAGGCCTTTGACCCCGCCAAGGCGGCGTAGGGCGTCGGTGACTTTCTGCGCCTTGAAGTTCAGCTCCTCGGCGTAGTCCATGTGGTGAAGCTGGCAGCCGCCGCAGAGCTTGGCCTCGGGACAGGCCCGGGAGATCCGATGGGGCGAGCGGACCAGGATCCGTTCGATCTTTCCGTGAGCGCTGTTGCGGCTGACGTGCGTGACCTTTACGTCGCAGAGCTCCCCGCGGATGGCGTTCGGCACGAAGACCGCGCAGCCCTCGATGCGGCAGACGCCCATCCCTTCCGAGGAGTAGCCCGTGATCTCCACCCGTTCAATTTGTCCGATCTTCAGCATACAAATGACCCTCCAGAACCGAATTGTTTCACGTGAAACAATTGTGAGGACTTTTCCTTACTATAGCATAAAATCAGGCGTTCGTAAAGCTTCCGGAGGGCATTATTTCGGAAATACACGTCGGTCCCCTCCCTGCGCGGCAGGAAGAGGACCGACGTTCGTATTGGGCAGAACGTGCCCCGCGGGGGCGGGCCGGCGGATTGCCGGCGCTTGGATCTCAGCCCGGAGATCAGTCCAGGTCGCCGTTGTGGACCACGACCTGCGGGAAGGGGATCTCGAAGCCGTTGTCGTCCAGCAGGAGCTTGACGTCGCGGTTCAGGGCGCGCTTGGCCTGGAAGAACTTCTCCTCCTTGGCCTTCACGTTGAACTTCAGGTTGACGCCGCTGTCGGCCAGCTCATCCACGCCCATGTACTTGATGTCGCTGAGATAGAGGTCGGGGTGGTTGTTCTTGGTGCCGGTGATGATGTCCTCAATGAGACTCTGGGCGCCGAAGCCGATGATCAGGCCGACGATCCCGACGCCCGCCAGAACCGCCCCGGTGTTCACCCCCAGGATCGTCAGGCCCCAGACCAGGGCCACGATGACGGCGACGTACTTCAGCACACCCGCGAGCATTTCCGTGATGGTGTAGGTCCGGCTGCCGCGCTTGCCGATGAGCTTCAGGATCAGCCGCAGGACCTGATAGGGCAGCCAGACGATGCAAAGGGAAAGGGCCAGGGTCACGAGCTGGGCGACGGTGGCGTTGGCGCTCTTGTTGAGGATCAGATTGGTCCGCTCCGCTTCCCGGATGGAGGCCCGGACAGTCTCCGGGAAGGGCAGCCAGGATGGATGGGACAGGACCAGGGCCAGGATTGCCACGAGTACGAAGATGATATAGATCTTCTTGCCGACAGGTTTCTTTTTCATTTTGGTTTCTCCTCCGTATTCCAGATATTCCAGCTTGATTAGTTCAAGTCCATGAGTTCGCTGACGTCGCTGTAGGTCTTGCCGGTGGTTTTGTCCCGCAGGGTGAGGGAAAAGCGGAGCAACGCGGCGTTCTCCGGGATGGCGGTGCTCAGATCGCAGCTCAGAGAATAATTGGCGTATTCGTCGTCGTATTCTACCGTCAGGACGGCGGAGGCCGCGGAAGTCAGATCGACGGTCCCGAGGCCGGCGCCGGCGGCGTTGTACCAGTCCAGTGTGAAGGCGGCGATCTCAAAGTCGTAGTCCGTCTTGTGGGGATCGTTATTCCGGGCCTCGTAATCCGCATAGAGCCAGAGCAGCAGCTCGCCGGGCGTTTCGGAGTAGTATTCGCAGCTGAATCCGAAATAGTTCGACTTCATGCTGATGGGCGTGGAAATCGTCTGGGTGAAGCTTCCCGCAGTGCCGTTCTGTTCATAGGTGCAGGTCAGGGTCAGGGTCACGAAGGTATCGGTTTCCTCCAGATAGAGCGGCGAAACGGTGTCGGCAAAGTCGGCGCTGACGGTGAGATCTGCGGCGTCCTTCAGATCCACGGTGTAGCTGTAGAGGAGTACCAGCTCTGCAGGCAGCGTTTTGGCGCTTTCGATGACCAGGGTGGGCGGTTCGAAGGGCTTTTCCGGGGCCGTCAGGGTCTGGCTGGCGGTGAGGGTCTTCGTTTCGCCCTTTTCCGTGTAGGTCCCCGTGAGGGTCAGGGTCACGGAGACGGGCCAATCGGTCCAGCTCAGAGCCGAAGAGCGGGTCGGGGAGCTTTCTGAGGCCGTGTGGGTCCAGGGACCGCCGGAGCCCAGGCTCGCGCCGGTGTCGGATGTGATGGCTGCGTCGTCCCGGTTCTCGCTCTGCAGGGCGGCGACGATGCGAACCGAGGGGGCCCGGAACGCGTCCGGCTCGACGGCCGGCGGATCCTCGCCGGGCGGGATCAGCAGAAGTGTGATGACGGCGATCACCGCAGCGGCGGCGGTCCAGAAGCTGCGCTTGAGGTTGTTGATCCGGGCGGCCCGCTTGGCCGCGGTGGAGAAGGGGCTGCCCAGGGGAACGCCGCCGTGACGCCTGACGCCTCGGATCTTTTCGTAGGGCTCGGCTGCCTCGGGATATCGGTTGTCCACCTCATACATAGGCGCTCCTCCTTTCCTCCGGAATAGAATATACGATATTGATCCGATATTGATAAAAGTGTTATGTCACATTATGAATTAAAAATGCAAGATAAAAACACGGCGGGAATAAAAATGTTTCACGTGAAACATTTTGCTTTGACGCGTTTTTATCTTGCTTTTTTCCGGGAATGTGCTATAATCAATGGAAGATATGAAACGAGGGGGTGAAGGCATGGGCAGGATTGTAGCCATCGTCAATCAGAAAGGCGGCGTGGGGAAGACCACCTCCGCGGTGAATCTGACCGCCGCGCTCCAGGAAAAGGGCGCCCGGGTCCTTCTTGTGGATTTCGACCCCCAGGCCAACGCCAGCTCCGGTATGGGCGTGAGCCGCCGCAGCCGTTATACCTCCTACGATCTGATCATCAACGGCGTCCCGGCCTCCCAGGCCATCGTCCAAACCCCGTGGGGGGACGTGATTCCCTCCTCCTCCGCCCTGGCGGGCGGCGGTGTGGAGCTGGCGGAGCTGGAGCAGCGGGAGTATGTGCTGAAAAAGGCGCTGGAGCCCGTGACGGAGCTGTATGACTACGTGTTTATCGATTGCCCGCCTTCCCTGGAGCTGTTGACGCTGAACGGCCTTTGCGCCGCGGAGCAGATCCTGATCCCGGTGCAGTGCGAATACTACGCCCTGGAGGGTCTGTCCGATCTGATGTCCACCATGCGGGCGGTCAAACGGCGGCTGAACCCGGGGCTGACGGTTTTCGGGGTGCTGCTGACCATGTTTGACGGCCGCACCAACTTCTCCGCGCAGGTGGCCCAGGAGGTCCGGCGCTTTTTCCCGGGCCGGGTGTACCGGAGCGTGATCCCACGCAACGTCCGGCTGGCCGAAGCGCCGAGCCACGGCCTGCCCGCGACGGCGTATGATAAGCACGGCAAGGGCGCGAAGGCGTACCGCGACGTGGCGGAGGAGATCCTTGCCAGATCGTAGGGGGCGGCGTCCCCGACGCCCCGCAGCGATCGATTATCGTATTCGTAGGTCAGCGTGAGGGTGGATGCGGAGAGGTCGAACAGGTTTAGG
>CAMUYE010000112.1 GCA_947164825.1 uncultured Clostridia bacterium | reverse complement strand
CGGCCCAGGCGTTATTTGTATAGTCGATCCGGATCTCGACTCTGCCGCTTTTCCCGGCAAGCTCCTCCGGAGCGATCTCCCGTCCGTCCAGCCGATAGGTGAAGCGCACATCCACAGGCAGGTCCTTCTGTTCCTGCGTCTTTGTTACGCTCTCTTCCCCGTTCGCTTCCTGGATTCGGTCGCTGACGATGAGCTTCTCCACGGCGCCGGCGGCGTCCGTCAGCACGTAGACCGCTTCGTCATCGGATACCGGATCGGCCGGCAGCTCCGTCTCCGCGGGAGCTTCCGTCGCTTCCGCGGTCTGCTTCCCGCTGCCGTCGGCATGGACGAGGCCGACGCAGCCCAATACCAGCGTCAGGCACAAGACAAGGGCCAAAACGCGATCTTTCATGGTTTTCATCCCAAAACAGCCTCCTTATGAGCTTCCTGATCCTTATGGTCGGACCGGGTTTTATGATTCAAAGGGCGCATGCCGAGGGTCGTGGCGCAGATCAGCCGGTCGAAAACCAGCAGCAGTGCCGGCAGAACGAGGATCACGCAGATCACGCTGATCAGCGCGCCCCGGGCCATGAGCATGCACATAGAGCTTACAATGTCGATGTTGGAGTAGACCGCCACGCCGAAGGTCGCCGCGAAGAGGCCCATACCCGAGACGATGATCGAGGGGATGGAGGCGGAGAGGGCGGTCAGGACCGCGTCCCTCCGGTCCGATCCGGCGATCCGCTCGTTCTTGTAGCGCGTCGTCATCAAAATCGCGTAGTCGACGGTGGCGCCGAGCTGGATCGTGGAGATGGCGATGGGGGCGATGAAGGGCAGCCTGCTGCCCAGATAATGGGGCAGGCCCAGATTGATGAAGATGGCGACCTCGATGACCGAGATCAACAGCAGGGGCAGGCTGGCGCTCTTCTCCACCAGGAAGATGATCAGAAAGACCAAGGCGATGGACACGGCGTTGACAACGGTGAAGTCGTGGCCGGTGGTCTCGATCAGGTCCTTCATGCAGGGGGCCTCGCCGATGAGCATGCCGCCTTCGTCGTATTTCTTCAGGACCCCGTTCAGCGCCGTGATCTGCTCGTTGACCTCGTCGCTGGCGGCTCTGTACTCGGAGATGACCAGCAGAAGCTTCCAGCGGTCGCTCTCCAGGACCTGTCGCAGGCGGCTCGGGACGATCTCCAGCGGCACGTCCTCGCCCACCAGGGTTTCCAGACCCAGGACGGTCTTCACCCCGGGGACAGCCTCCATCTCCCGGCACATGGCCCGGACCTCCGCCTCCGGCGTGGAGGCGTCCGCCAGGATCATATGGGTGGAGGCGATGTCAAACTGATCCCGGAGCTTGGAGTTGGCGATGACGTACTCCATATCCTGCGGCAGGCACTCGCCCATATCGTAGTAGACCTCGTCGTTGGTCTTCTGATAGCCGTACCAGGCGGGGATCGCGATCAGCACGAAGACGGCCAGCAGCACCGGCGCGAGCTTCAGCAGGCCCTTGGAGGCCTTCGTCATATCGGGGATCAGGCTGCGGTGCTTCGTCTTCTGCAGGGGCTTATCCAGCAGCAGGATCATAGCCGGCAGAACGGTCACGCAGCCGACGACGCCCAGAACGACGCCCTTGGCCATCACCATCCCGAGATCCCGGCCCATGGTGAAGGACATGAAGCACAGGGCGACGAAGCCGGCCACCGTGGTGACGGAGCTGCCCAGCACGCTGGTAAAGGTCTGGTGGATCGCGCAGGCCATGGCCTCCCGATGATCCTCCGGATGGGTTCTCAGCTGCTCGTTGTAGCTGTGCCAGAGGAAGATGGAATAGTCCATCGTGACGGCCAGCTGCAGCACGGCGGCCAGGGCCTTGGTGATGTAGGAGATCTCGCCGAAGAAGACGTTGGTGCCCAGGTTCAGCAGGACCATCATGCCGATGCAGGCCAGGAAGACCAGAGGGGCCAGCCAGCTGTCCAGGAAGGCCGTCATCGCAGCGGCGGCCAGCACGACGGCCAGGGCCACGTAGACGGGCTCTTCCTTCTCACAGAGGTTTTTCAGATCCAGCACCAGGGCCGACATGCCGGCGACAAAGCACTGTTTCCCGCAGATCCCCCGGATCTCCGCCACGGCGTCCATGGTGACGTCGGCGGAGGTAGAGCTGTCAAAGAAGACCGCCATCAGGGTGGCGTCGCCGGAATTGAAGGCCTTGTAGACCTTCTCCGGCAGCAGCTCCATGGGGATCGACAGGTCCATCAGGCTGTCGTACCAGATCACGGAGTCTACGTGGTCCACGGCCTCAATGGACTTGCGGAGGGCGGAGACCTCCTTCGGCTCCATATCTTCGATCACGATGAGGGAAAAGGCGCCCTTGCCGAATTCCTTCATCAACTCGTCCTGCCCGACCACGGTTTCCATATCCTCGGGCAGGTAGGTCAGCATATCGTAATTGATCCTTGTCTTCGCCATTCCGAACACCGACGGAATGAGCAGCAGCACCGCGAGCACCAGGATCGGCACCCGAAGCCGCACGACATTTCTCGCAAGCTTCATGCGAAACGCGCTCCTTTCTTGATTTCACCCGCAGTATACACGAGCCGCGTGGATCTGAGAACAGGCAAAAACAGTCCCGTGTCTGAAATTCAGACACGGGACTGTTTTTGCCTGTCAGAGAGCAGGTCCGCTTATTTCAATGGGTCCACCGTCATTCCCCGCTGCTTCATGGCCGGCTCGATCATAAGCTGGAACAGGCGGCGGAAATCCTCCAGGACGTCGTAGGTCATGCCGCTCTCCAGCCAGCGGGTGACGGCGCCGTAGCAGACGTAGGCGTTGAAGTGGATGACGGCCTGCCGATCCTCCTCCGAGAGCGGCGCGTTCGCCAGGATCGAATTGACGTAGCCGACGCTGACGGACTCGCAGTTCTTCATCAGATAGCGGTCGAAGATATCCCGGTTCACGGAGTTGTAGACGTGGTAAGCCGCCCGCCGGTGTTCCCGGAAGAAGGAAAGGGCCTCGGTCAGGCTTTCCTCCATGGAGGAAAAGGAGTTCTGCTCCCGGACGAAGCGGCCGATCTCCTCGTCGATGAGCTCCTCCACCAGGGCCGGGAGGTCGGCGTAGTGGTAATAAAAGGAATTCCGGTTGATCCCGCAGGCCTTCACGATCTCCTTGACTGTGATCTGATGATAGGGCTGCTCCTCCAGCAGCCGCAGAAAGGTCTCCTTGATCGCTTTTTTCATAAGCTCCGCCACGGAAAGCACCTCCCATCGATCGTTCTTCTGACTGCGGCCGTTCCGCCTTCCCCCGGCAGCCGCGGGGGACCGGGACCGCGGATCCCTTACGCCTCTTCTTTCTTCTCCTTCTCCAGCATTTCCCTGGCCGTGACGCCGGTACTGGTGACGATCTTGCCCGTGGCGCTCAGGAGCTCGCGCTGCTTTTCTCTGGGCAAAGCCCGGAAGGCCGCCATCATCAGTTCCGCGGAGCGGCGCTTGTTCTCGGTCATCGAGTGAAAGGTCTCCTCCCCCGTGGCCTCGAAGACGGTGAAGATGGAATCGACCAGGGAGCGGAGAATGCCGTCGTCCTGGCGGGCGACCCAGTTGTCCACGGTCTTTTCCAGATAGGCGCCCTTGCGGCTCAGCTCGGCGGGGACGAACGCCGTGGGCCCGCATTCCCAGCTGAAGCCGTCGTGCTGGGCCAGGCCGGAGGCGCCGCTCTTGACGACCAGCCGGGTGCAGTCGCAGTCCAGCAGCAGACCGATGACGGAGGTGTCCGGGACGATGGAGACGCATTTCGGCTGGATGCGCTGATAGCCCTCCCGGGTACGCACCTCGTCCCGGAAGCCGGGGCCGTCGTGGGAGCGGACCGTAAGCAGCCGCTCCTGCAGGGCAGGGGGCGCGAAGGCCGCGGCGTAGACTGCCAGGTTGCCGCCCTTGGAGTGGCCGCAGGCCCGCAGAGGCCGGTCGGTCAGCAGGCCGATCCGGGTCAGATAGTCCACAGCCCGGAGCTGGCCCGGGGTGTCGCTGCGATAAGAGAGGATCAGATCCTCCTTCCAGCCCACCACGGTCCCATCTGTGCCCCGGAAGACGGCGCAGGCCGTGCCGTCGGGGAGCAGGACCGTCACGGCGGCAAACTGGGCCGCGGCGTCCTTATCTGTGACCGCCTCATAGGCGAAGAGCCGCAGATCGGCAAAGCGTTCGCCTTTCAGCATGGCGTCCATGAGAAAAGGGGCGCGTGCTGTGTAGGAATGGGCCGTGCGCGCCTCGATCTCCTCCCGGGAATGGAGGGTAAAGAAGCGGTCGCGGGCCTCCTGCAGGGAGATGGCGCTTCCGTCGTCGGGGACGACCTCGGCAAAATCCGTGTAGATCAGCTCGGCAAGGATCAAGTCGTCCTCCTCGTTGAAGGGCGAAGCGGAAAGGGGCACGTCAGCGCGCCAGTGTAAGTAGTCAAAGATGTTAGGCATAATATTTCGTGAAACCGGGATCGGTTCGGTCAGACTTCCCAGCCGGCCAGATAGGCCTCCTGGGCGGGGGTCAGCTTGTCGATCTCCATGCCGACGCCCCGGAGCTTCAGGGCGGAGACCTCGTCGTCGATGGACTGGGGGATCTCATAGACATCGGGGGATAGATTGCGGCCGTGCTCCTTCATGTACTCCAGGGCCAGAGCCTGGATGGAGAAGCTCATGTCCATGATCTCCGCCGGGTGGCCGTTGCCGGAGGCCAGGTTCACCAGGCGGCCTTCGGCCAGCAGGTTCAGGGTCCGGCTGTCGGGCAGCTCGTAGCCCACGATGTCCTGCCTTCTGGGGTAGACCCGGACGGCCATTTGGGTCAGCTCTTCCCCGTTGACCTCCACGTTGAAGTGGCCCGCGTTGGCCAGGAAGGCATTGTCCTTCATCACGGCAAAATGGCGGCCCACGATGACGTCCCGGCAGCCGGTGGTGGTGATGAACAGATCGCCCAGGGGCGCGGCCAGATCCATGGGCATGACCCGCATGCCCTCCATGGAGGCCTCCAGGGCCTTGATGGGGTCGATCTCCGTGACGATGACGTTGGCGCCCATGCCCTTGGCCCGCATGGCCACGCCCCGGCCGCACCAGCCGTAGCCTGCCACCACCACGGTCTTGCCCGCCACCAGCAGATTTGTCGTGTGCATGATGGCGTCCCAGACGGACTGGCCCGTACCGTAGCGGTTGTCGTAGTAGTGCTTGCACTTGGCGTCGTTGACGTTCATCATGGGGAAGGGCAGC
>CAMUYE010000111.1 GCA_947164825.1 uncultured Clostridia bacterium | reverse complement strand
AGACGGAGGCGTCGCCGTGGGGATGGTACCGGCCGATCACGTCGCCCACGCAGGTAGCGGACTTGCGGAAGGGCTTGTCGGAGCTCAGACCGTCCTCATACAGGGCGTAGAGGATCCTCCGGTGCACCGGCTTCAGGCCGTCCCGCACGTCGGGCAGGGCCCGGTCCACGATGACGGACATGGAATACTCCATAAAGGAGGTCTCCATCTCCTTCACCAGGTCGTTGGTAATGATGTTCTGATCCGGAAAGAGAATATCCTCCGGCTTGTAATCACGATTTTTTGCCATATTTCAATCTTCCTTATTCCGTAGGGGGCGGCGTCCCCGACGCCCCGTACCCTTCAAGTTTCATCCGCGTTCCGTCTTTCCCGCCGGCTCGCGATTTCCGCCGTAGGGGGCGGCGTCCCCGACGCCCCCTACACTGTTTATTCGCTGCGGAATTTCATATATTATTCCAGATAAAAGCAGTCCTCTTTCCACCGTCGCGGATTGTCCGCTATATAGTTCCATATTGTTTCATAATGCCGCTGATCGCGAATTATGTGGTCATGGTATGAGCGCTGAAAATGGTCCGTTCCGATCTCTTTCGCACACAATCTCTTAAATCCGCCAATCGTATGAGGTATGATCGCGTTTGCCTGAACTTTATCGGAATAATTGTTTTGCGCAACGATCAAAATCATATGGATATGGTTTGGCATCACAACGTAACGATCTACCCTGACGTATTGTGTCCGGTCGATTGTTTGAATTTGTTTTTCTACGATTCTGCCGATATTGGAATATTGCATCCAAGGCGGATTGATGTCGTCTCCGCCGATGATGCGCCCGAACAGATTTTCCTTATTTTTCGTACAGATCGTAATAAAATAATAACCGACAGAGCTGTAATCGAAGCATTCCAGGCGATTTCTCTTCCGAACCGGATTTTTAAGCCTGTTGATTTCTTCAATCGTTGGTTCTTTCATATGATTCGTTTCCTTTTCCGGAACGTGCGGGGCGTCGAGGACGCCGTCCCCTACGATGGGATCAGAAATCGAGGTTGACGACGTATTTTGCGTTGGTCTCGATGAACTGTTTACGAGGTTCGACTTCCTCGCCCATGAGGACGGTGAAGGTCTGGTCGGCGGCGATGGCGTCGCCCAGGGTGATCCTTCTCAAGGTCCGGGTCTCCGGGTTCATGGTGGTCTCCCAGAGCTCATGGGGGTCCATCTCGCCCAGGCCCTTGAAGCGGCTGATATCCACCTTGACGTTGGCGTTGTCGCCCTTCAGCTCGGCGGAGATGGCGTCCCGCTCCTCGTCGGAGTAGGCCACCTTCTCGCTCTTGCCCCGGCGCAGCTTGTACAGGGGCGGCACTGCGGCGTAGACGTAGCCGTTCTCGATCAGGGGCCGCATATAGCGGAAGAAGAAGGTCAGCAGCAGGGTCCGGATGTGGGAGCCGTCCACGTCGGCGTCGGCCATGATGATGATCTTATGGTAGCGCAGCCGGTTCAGATCCAGCTCCTCGCCCAGGCCGCAGCCCAGGGCCTGGACCACGGGCGCCAGCTTGTCGTTGTTGTAGATCTTGTCCGCCCGGGCCTTCTCCACGTTGAGCATCTTGCCCCACATGGCCAGAATGGCCTGGAAGCGGGAGTCGCGGCCGTTCTTGGCGGAGCCCGCCGCGGAGTCGCCCTCCACCAGATAGAGCTCCGTCAGAGCCGGATCCCGCTCGTTGCAGTCCCAGAGCTTGCCGGGCATGCGCTCGCCCTCCAGGACGGACTTGCGGCGGATATTCTCTCTGGCCCTTCTGGCGGCCTCCCGGGCCCGGTTGGCCATCATGGCCTTGTCCAGGATGGTCTTGGCGACGGAGGGGTTCTCCTCCAGGAAGTCCGTGAGCTGCTGGTTCACCACGTTGTCCACTAAGGTGCGGATGTAGGCGTTGCCCAGCTTCTGCTTGGTCTGGCCCTCAAACTGGGCCTCGGGCAGTTTCACGGAGATGACGGCGCTCAGGCCCTCCCGGCAGTCCTCGCCGGAGACCTTGTCCTCGCCCTTGATGATGCCGTACTTCATGCCGTAGGCGTTGAGCACCCGGGTCAGGGCCGTCTTGAAGCCCGTCTCGTGCATGCCGCCCTCAGGGGTGTGGATGTCATTGGCGAAGCTGACCAGGACCTCGTTGTAGCCGTCGTTGTACTGCATGGCGATCTCCGCCACCGCGTCGTCTTTCCGGCCCGACATGTAGATCGGCTCCTCGTGGATGGGGGCCTTGTTCCGGTTGATATAGGTGACGAATTCCCGGATGCCGCCCTCGTAGCGCATGGTGTCGGAGGGACCGTCCTCGGTCCGTCTGTCCTCAATGGTGATGCGCAGGCCCGCGTTCAGGAAGGCCTGCTCCCGCATCCGTTTGTGGAGGGTCTCATAGTCGTAGATCAGGGTGTCGAACATCTCCGGATCCGGCCGGAAGCTGACGATGGTGCCGGTGTCCTCGCAGGCGCCGACGAGTTCCATCTCCCTGGTGATCTTGCCCCTGGAGAACTCCATGCGGTAGATCTTGCCCTCCTTGTGGACCTCGGCGACGAGCCATTCCGACAGGGCGTTGACCACGGAGGCGCCCACGCCGTGGAGGCCGCCGGAGACCTTGTAGCCGCCCCCGCCGAACTTGCCGCCGGCGTGGAGCACCGTGAATACGACCTCCAGGGCGGGCCGGCCCGTCTGGGGCTGGATGTCCACGGGGATGCCGCGGCCGTTGTCCCGGACGGTGATGGTGTCGCCGGGGTTGATGGTGACGGTGATGTGGTCGCAGAAGCCCGCCAGGGCCTCGTCGATGGAATTGTCCACGATCTCATAGACCAGGTGGTGCAGGCCGGACTCCGAGGTGGAGCCGATGTACATGCCCGGCCGCTTGCGCACGGCCTCCAATCCCTCCAGAACCTGGATCTGGGAGCCGTCGTATTCGGTTTCAACGTTGGTGTTTATCAATTCTTCGTTCATATCAACATTCCTTTGCATGGAAATTGCGTTTCGATTACTTCTCGTCGTAGGGAACGATCATGCCCGCGCAGCGGGATGATCGTTCCGGTCGGTTCAAAGGACTGACGCATCCTTCCGCCGCGCATCGTTCTCCGCCTCCCGGCGGAGCGGTTCGATTGTCCCCGCTCCGCGGGGCATAATCGAACCCTACGTCCCAATACTTCGTTTCTCCAGCGTCACGGAGTTGAACTGTACCAAATAGATTTTATTCATTCCATACTCCGCAGTCACGATAAAGGACTTCGGCAGATCGTCCGTCACCGGCACTACCTCGCCGTTTTCCTCGGCCCGGTTCAAAAACTCCCGCGTCCGATAGGCCCAGGAGCAGTTGTCCAGATCGAAGATCCCGATGATGGAGCTGTCTCTTACCGCCATGTCGTTTCCGATGGGAATATACATTCTGCGTTCCTTTCCATGTCAGCGTGTCGTTACGGAAATGAGGGCGGATGTGGGCATCCGCCCCTACGGCTCGTCCCGCCGCGCGGGCATGAGCCTTCCCTACGAAAGCAGGCTGCCGTTTTCGATGCGGATGGTCTTGCCGATGTCTGTGACCTTGTCCTGCTCGCAGCAGCTGATGAAGACCTGGCCGTTCCGGATCCGGTTGAGGACGAAATCCTGGCGGCCGGAGTCCAGCTCGGAGAGCACGTCGTCCAGCAGCAGCACCGGCAGCTCGCCGGTGTCGGCCTCAAAGAGATCCCGCTCGGCCAGCTTGAGACTGATGGCAGCGGTGCGGGTCTGGCCCTGGGATGCGAAAGCCTTCATGGGAAGGCCGTTCAGCGCCGCCTCAAAATCGTCCCTGTGGGGACCGGAGAGACACTGCAGGGAGTCCAGTTCTGCCCGCCAGTGGCTCTGCTGATGCTCCTTCAGCCGCTGATAGACCTCCGACACAGGCGCCGTCGGGTCTTCGACCGTGGAGACCGTCTGATAGGCCAGCGTCAGAGTCTCGCTGCCACCGGAAAAGGCGGCGTGGTGGGCGGCGGCCCGGAGCTCCAGCTGGCGCAGATACTTGGCCCGGGTGGTGACGATGATGGCGCCGGTCTGCGCCATGCGTTCGTTATAGTCCGGAAGCAGCTCCAGCATCTCGGGCCGTTCCGCCCGTTCCCGCAGGATCGCGGCCTTCTGAGCCAGAAGCCGCCGATATTCCTCCAGGGCCGCCGCATACCGGGGCCGAAGCTGGCAGAGGGCGTCGTCCAGGAGCTTGCGCCGCTCCGCGGCGCCTTTTTTGAGAACCAGCAGATCCTCGGGACAGAAGAGCACCGTGTTCAGAACGCCGTCCAGATCCCCCCGGGAATTCTTCTTGACGCCGGAGAGAAAGAGCTGGCGGGGGCGCCGACCCGCGAACATGACAGCCCGAAGCTGCTGCTCCCGGCCGTAGGAGCTCACCGTCGCGCAAAGCTCGGCAAAATCCGCTCCGAAGCGGATCAACTCCGACTCCCGCCGGGTGCGGAACGCGGCGCCCCGGCTGAGATAGCAGATGGCCTCCAGCAGATTCGTCTTTCCCTGGGCGTTCTGCCCCACGATCAGGTTGACGCCGGGATCGAACTCACACTGGAAGGATTCATAATTTCTGAAGCCGTTTAAGGATAAATTCAGTATTCTCATATTCTTTCAAATTGAGAAGTGAGAATGGAGAATGATCGGAGTTTTGCAGATTGCAATCTGCAAAACACATTCAATTCTCAATTATAAATTCTCAATTATTTCTCACTCTGCGTCACTTTATAGAAGTTTCCGTCAAATCCCACCACGTCTCCGGGCCTCAGCTTCTTGCCCCGCATGGTGCAGACCTCGCCGTTGACGGTGACTTCCTCGTTGAGAATGAAATTCTTTGCCATCCCGCCGGACTCCACGGCGTTGGCCAGCTTCAGAAAGCTTTCCAGCTTGATATATTCCGTCGTGATCGGAATCTGCTGCTCCGCCGGATTGATTTTATGCACTCTTACCTTCATATTTTCACACCTGTTTTCCAATCGTTTTCAAATCGTGATCTGAAAACACCGAAATTTTCAATTCTTAATTGAGTCTCACCGGCTGGATCAGATAGGTATAATCCACGTCCTTGCTGTCGGCCTCGCAGGGCACCAGCAGGATGGGAGACAGGCCGCCGGAGAGAAGGAGGGTGACCTCCTGGGTCGGAACGGCCTTCAGAGCTTCCAGCATGTAGCGGCAGGAGAAGCCGATCTCCGTGTCCTTGCCGTCTCCGGCCAGGCGGCAGCCGTC
>CAMUYE010000110.1 GCA_947164825.1 uncultured Clostridia bacterium | reverse complement strand
ACGAGGGCAGCGGCATGGGCGGCAGCGAGAAGACCATCCGCCAGTGTGCGCCGGGCGCCGAGGTGAAGAAGGGCCTTCCCATCACCGGCAGCAGCGCCGCGGGCTCCGGTGAAAGCGTCCGGCGCTGGCTGACGGCCAACGGCCTGCTGTAAAGGGGATTTCCGATGGAGTACGAAAAGGGCTATGTCTACCGGCTGATGGATCAGGGCGGCCCCACCGACAACCGGGAGCCCTATTTCAAGGAGGCCGTGGAGGAAATGATGCGGGCCAGAACGCTCTGCGCCAAGGCCAACGCGACGCTGCCGGACGATCCGAGCTATGTGCGTTATCTGGAGGAGCTGTTCGGCAGGCCGCTGGATGACGTCCGCATCCTCACGCCCTTCATCTGCGATTTCGGCAACCGGGTGAAGCTTGGCAAGGGCGTGTTTCTCAATCACTCCGCCATCCTTTCCGCCTCCGGCGGGATCGAATTTGAGGACGGCGTCATGACCGCGCCGGGGCTGCGGATCGCCACGATCAACCACGACATGAACGAGCGCCACACCAAATACACCTACGGAAAGGTGCTTGTGAAGAAGAACGCCTGGCTGGGCATGAACGTCACGATCTGCCCCGGCGTGACCATCGGCGAATACGCCGTGGTTGCTGCCGGCGCCGTGGTGACAAAGGACGTGCCGGACTACGCCGTTGTCGGCGGCGTTCCGGCAAAGGTCATCCGTTTCCAGAACCCGGAGGAGCAAAAAGAATGACGGACGACCGGGAGCTGATCCGGGAAATGTACCGGAGGTACTGGCGCTGCATGATCGAGAAGGACGCGGACGGCCTGCGCAGCCTGATGGCAGAGGACTATTCTCTGCTTCACATGACCGGAGTAAGGCAATCGGCGGATGAGTTTTTGAAGGGGCTAATGGACGGCACCTTCAACTACTACGCGGCGGACCATGACAGCATCGAGGTCGCTCTGAACGGGAACAGCGCGCTTATGATCGGCAGAAGCCGAGTGACAGCTGCCGTCTATGGGGGCAGAAAGCACAGCTGGCGGCTACAGGGGGATTTTACCCTGCGCAAAGAAAACGGGACCTGGAAATTCACCGGGTCCAGAGCATCTACATATTAAGGAGTAACATGCAGATGAAAAAGACTACAACCGTCCTTGCAATCCTGCTGTGCGCCGTGCTGCTGGTTTCCCTTGCGGCCTGCGACGATGCCGGCAGCGCCGGTAAGACCTCCGGCCCGACCGGGAGCACCGCCGGCAGGGAATCATCGCCGGAGCCAAAGCAGACCGAACCGGAATCGGAACCGGGGGAAGCAGCGGAACCTGCTTCGGCGCCGCCGGAACCGGCCGCTTCCGACAGTACCATTCTGGTCGTCTACTTTTCCAGAACCGGTGAGCAGTACACCGTCGGCGTCATCGACAAAGGGAACACTGCGATTGTGGAGGAAATGATCGCGGAACAGACCGGCGCGGATCTCTTTGAGGTGATCCCTGCGGATGACCATTATCCCATGACCTATGACGAACTGACGGACGTGGCAAAGCGGGAACAAAACGAGAACGCAAGACCCGCCTATGCGGGAAGTCTGCCGGATTTGTCCCGGTATGACACCGTCTTCATCGGGTCCCCTGTCTGGTGGGGTGACTGGCCCATGATCCTGTATACGGTATTTGAGAACAACGATTTCTCCGGAAAGAAGCTGATTCCGTTCTCTACGCACGAGGGAAGCGGACTTGCCGGCTTTGATCGCAAGCTTGCTACCGCCTGCCCCGATTCGGAGATTCTGGACGGCCTGGCGGTCAGAGGAAACGACACGCAAAATCAGCAGGAGCAGGTCAGAGACTCCGTGAACGACTGGCTTGCCGGACTCGGCTATTGACCTCCGGAATCAGGAGAGGTTTTGGATCAAATTGAGCCAAAACCTCTCCTGTCGTTATGTTGCGCTCAAACAGGCGCGGAAAACGATGTGGTGATCTGCTCCTGGAAGCGCTCCGCGGGGAGCAGATTCTTCTTGAAATCCAGCCTCTGATTTCCACCAAAATCGGTGGTGTGGGGGTTCGATTCCCTCCACTGCGTGAAAAAAAGGGTTTGGCATCTACGGAACAACCTTGTACTTTTTGCCCCCCTGAGTGCCAAAAAACCCAGGAAATTCCTGGGTTTTTCGGGTGTGCATTTTTTTGCACTGCTTTTCTGGTGCCGGTAGCCGGAGTCGAACCGGCACGGTGTCGCCACCGGTGGATTTTGAGTCCACTACGTCTACCAATTCCATCATACCGGCGGGTACTTGGGGATTATAATCGATTGTTCCGAAAAAATCAAGCGCAATTTTTCAGGCTGTCTGCCCCAGATTTCTCGGACTGTCTGCCCCAGATTTCTCGGACTGTCTGCCCCAGATTTCTCGGACTGTCTGCCCCAGCTTTTCAGGCTGTCTGTCCCAGCTTGCTCCGGATGTAGTCGTGAACCTGGGCGGGCTGGATGTCCAGCGCGCCGGCGAATTCGTCATAGAGCAGGCGCTGGGCTTCGCGGAGGTAGGTCTCGTCGGCCACGTGGAGGTTTTTTCCGTCGGCCTGACGGCGCTCCTTGTGGGCGTGGAGGGTCTTGATGATGACGATCAGGCTGCTGCACTCGTTGCTGCGGAGCAGGGCGTCGAAGCTGGCCTTCCTGGCCTGGGAATCCTCCTCCCAGGCGGTGGGGATCTCGGGCATCCGGTCGATCAGACGGTCGACCTCCTCCCGGGTGAGCACGGGACGCATTTTGGAGACGAGCTGCTGATTCTCCACGGGCACGTAGATCAAGGAGCTGTTTTGATAGACGGGCTTGAGGACATAGTAGCGCTCCCTGGTACGGCCAAAGCGCATGGTGGCGATCTCCTGAATCACGCAGACGCCGCTGCCGCCGTAGTGGATCTTCTCGTTGACGCTGTACATGACGCACTCCTTTCGGTCCCGGTCGGTCAAGTCTCCTCGTGCCTTATATCTTATTATATCACACTTTTTTCGGAAATTCAAAGGAAAAATCGGAGATTTTTTGATTGATTTTTGTTTTTTCGCAAAGAATTTTCGCAAATCCCTTGCCAAGCGGAGGAAAATCCTGTAAACTATAGGGGCAATTTCCGAACATGAGGAGGGACCGCCATGGAGTGGCTGGAACTCACGATTGCGTCCGCTTCCCGGGGCATCGATCTGCTGGAGGCGGCGCTGACCGTAAACGGCTTTGACAGCTTTATCATTGACGATGAAGCTGAATTTCATACCTTTTTGGAGACGAACCGGGACTACTGGGATATCGTGGACGAGGACCTGGAGAAGAGCCTCGACGGGGTCTCCCGGATCCGGCTCTATCTGGAGAAAAACCCCGGCACGCGGGAGGAGATCGTCCGGCTTCGGGAGCTGCTGACCGAGCTGCTGATCGAGTACCCCGAGGCGGGACTGGGCAGTCTGGAGCTGACCCTCGCCAACGTCCGTGACGAGGACTGGGAGAACAACTGGAAGCAGTACTATCAGCCCATCCCCATCGGGAAGAAGCTGCTGGTGGTGCCCAAGTGGATGGAGCCGGACCGGGGCGAGGGGCGGATTCCCGTGCTCCTGGACCCAGGCATGATCTTCGGGACCGGCGCCCACGCCTCCACCCAGATGTGCATGCTCCGGCTTGAAGAGCTGATCCGCGGCGGCGAGGAGATCCTGGACCTGGGCAGCGGCAGCGGCATCCTCTCCATCACGGCCCTGCGGCTCGGCGCGGCCCACGCCACCGGTGTGGACGTGGACCCGAAGGCGGAGGATATCGCCCGGGAGAACGCGGCCATCAACGGCCTGGGGCCCGACCGCTTCACCGCCGTCACAGGCAACGTTATCACCGGCCAGGCGGCGCTGGAAGGGCTGTTTTCCAAAACCTACGACCTGGTATGCATGAACATCTTCGCCGACGTGATCATCCCCATGGCCGCGGTCCTGCCCCGGTTTATGACGGAACAGACCGTCCTGATCTGCTCCGGCGTGCTGGAGAACCGCTATGAGGAGGTCCGGGCGGCCATCGAGGCGGCGGGCCTGGAGATCGACTCCCTGCAGACCATGAACGACTGGTGCTGCTTCACGGCCCGGAAGGGGAAGGAGGCCTGAGCTTGCGAATCATTTCCTATCGCTCCAAGACGCGGCTGCGGAAAGGGCTCATGATCCTGCTGGCGGTGCTGGGCGCGCTGCTCCTCTGCCTGATCCTCTTCGCGGTCTATCTGGGCCGATATGTGGTCTACACGCCGGAAGGCGCCCGACTGGACTTCGGACGGAATACCGCCCGGGACGTGACGTCGGATACCGGAGCGCGTGCGACGCTGCCGCCGCTGGAGAATGTGGAGATCGAGTTTGCCGATCCCGGCGAGCGGGGCGGAGAGACGGCGCGTGTCAACGGCTATTACATCGATCTGGAGATGCTCCAGGATCCCGGCGCCGTGCTGGAGGCCGTCAAGGAGCTGAGCCCGCCCTGCACGGTGATGATCGATCTCAAAGGCGGCAACGGCTCGTTCTACTACACCACTTCCATCGACGGCGCCAGACAGGCGGCCATCGACATCTCCACCGTGGACGCCGTGATCTCCTATCTGCGCAGCCACGGCTTTACCATGGTGGCGCGGATCCGCACCTTCCAGGATACGAACTTCGCCGAAAACCACATCAACTCCGCCCTGCGGACCGCCAGCGGTTCCCTCTGGGTGGGCAACGGCTTTTATTGGCTGGACCCGGCCAGTGAGACCGTGGCGGCTTATCTTAAACAGATCGCCCGGGAACTGGCGGAGAAGGGCTTCAAGGAGATCGTGTTCGACGACTTCCGCTTCCCCAACGGGACGCAGATCGTCTACAACTCCGAGGTCAACCGCACCGAGCTGATCGCGGGAACGGCCACGGAGCTGCTGAACTTCTTCGCCAGCAGCAACATCACCATTTCCTTCGGCAATCCGGCCACGGACTTCGTCCTTACGGGAGACTCCCGGGTCTATATCTCCGGCGTCACAGGCTCTGGCGTCAGCTCCACGGTCAAGAGCTATTCCGGGCTCGAGGATCCCCAGACTCAGCTCGTCTTTCTCACGGGCTCCAAGGACCGCCGCTTTGACGACTGGCAGGTCCTGCGCCCCCTGCTGAGCAAGGTGGTGCAGTAAACTGCCGGGCAGGGCCGCGCAGGAAAAACCCTTGACTTTCCACGCGCTGCGTGGTATAATTCCGCAGTAAGATTAAACTACAATTTCAATGGAGGCATACCATGATCCAGATCACCACCCTCGAGACCCGCAATCTCTGCGAGAGCGCCAAGAACGGCGGCTGCGGCGAGTGCCAGACCTCTTGCCAGTCCGCCTGCA
>CAMUYE010000109.1 GCA_947164825.1 uncultured Clostridia bacterium | reverse complement strand
CCTTCCCCCGAGGGGGAAGGCTTTACGAGGGCTCGCCAAATCCCGCTTTACAGCGCTGCCAGGACCGCCTCGGCTGTTTCCTCCGGGGGTCCGACGACGGGGACGGTCAGGTCCGCGGCGGCGGCGTAGAGGGGGGCGCGCTCGGCAGAGAGCCGGGCGACTTTTTCCGCCGTGTCGCCCAGGGGGCGGTCCGGGGAGGGGACCAGGGCAGCCAGGGGCCGGTCCAGAAACACCAGCCGTCCGTTCTGCTTCAGCCTCCGGACGTTTTCCGCCCGCAGAACGGTCCCGCCGCCGACGGAGATCACGCAGCCGGTTTTCGACGCGGCTTTGCGGGTGACTTCCGCTTCCAGGTCCCGGAAGGCTGCCTCGCCGTCGGCGGCGAAGAGCGCAGGGATGGTTTTTCCTGCGTGTTTTGCAACATCTTCGTCGGAATCCACAAATTCTCTTCCGGTTTTTTGTGCAAGAATGCGGCCGATGGTGGTTTTTCCCGCCCCGGGCATGCCGATGAGCACGATGTTCTCCTGTTCCCGGCGCAGAGAATTGTATATTATGTCAACCTGCTCGTCCTCCACCGGAATACCGGTGAAGAGCCCGCAGGCCAGGGCCGCCTGCTTTACCAGCATGTAGAGTCCGCCCGCGGCGGGAATGCCCCGGGCCAGGGCCTCCAGCACCAGCCGGGTCCGCAGGGGATTGTACACGCAGTCGAAGACACAGGACGGACCCTGGCAGCGAGTCAGGGACAACGGCGTTTCGTCGTTGTTCGGCCACATCCCGACGGGCGTGCAGTTGATCAGCACCGGCCTTTGCGTATCCGCCGGCCCAAAGCCTTCCCCCTCGGGGGAAGGTGGCAGCGCCGCAGGCGCTGACGGATGAGGGGCGTCCGATCCGGAATCCCGTGGGAGGAGGCGCCCGAACCGCGCATAGGCCTCGGTATAGCTCAGCGCTCCGTCTTTGTCCGTCCGGCTGACGCGGAAGATCTGGGCGGCGCCGAGAGATCTGCAAACGGCCAGTGCCGTCTTTGAGCTGCCGCCGGTGCCCAGGATCAGGACGGTTTTGTCCTTTAGATCGATCCCGTCCCGGACCAGGGCTGCGGCCATACCCCCGAAATCTGTGTTATAGCCCCAGAGGACGCCGCCGCGGTTGACCACGGTGTTTACAGCGCCGATGGCGGCGGCCGCCGGGTCCAGCCGGTCCAGATACGGAATCACGGCTTCTTTATAGGGGATGGTCACGTTGAGGCCGGCGAAGTCCCGGGCCTCCAGAAAGGGCCCCAGTTCGGCAGGGGAGAGCTCCAGCAGCTCGTAATCATAGCGGCCAAAAGCCCGGTGGATCTCCGCGGACCAGCTGTGCCCCAAACGCCCACCAATCAGATAAAATCGATCCATATTTATTACCGCGTATAGTGCATACTGCGCGACGCTGCAGTACTTATTACCTATTACTTCTTACTTATTACTGCTTACTTGTCACACGCTTTCCAGCAGGTCCAGCAGGACGTGGGCCGTCACGGCGTCCTGGACCGCCCGGGCCCTGGGCGCGATGCAGGGATCGTGCCGTCCCGTGATCCGCAGCTCGGTCTGCCCGCCGGTGGAGAGGTCCAGGGTGCGCTGGGAGGCGGCGATGGAGGGGGTGGGCTTGATGGCTGTGCGGAAGATCAGGGGCATGCCGTTGGTCAAGCCGCCGTTGATCCCGCCGTTGTGGTTCGTTTTCGTCACGATCCGTCCTTCATCCATCCGGAAGGCGTCGTTGGCCTCGGAGCCCCGCAGCTCCGACAGGGCGAAACCGTCTCCGAACTCCACGCCCTTGACGGCGGGAACGGAGAAGAGGGCGTGGGCCAGCAGTCCTTCCACGGTGTCGAACCAGGGAGCGCCGAGTCCGGCGGGCAGACCGAGGACGGCGGTCTCCAGGACCCCGCCGACGCTGTCGCCCTCCCGGGCGGCGGCCAGGACCGCAGCCTTCATCTCCTCGCCCCGGGTCTCGTCCAGCACGGGGAAGGCCGCCCCCTCCAGGGCGTCCAGATCGGCGGCCAGCTCCCCGAAGGACCGGTCTGCGATCCCGGCGCAGCGGGCGATATGGGTTCCGATCCGGATGCCCCGCTCCCGGAGAGCAGCCAGGAAGATGGCTCCCGCGGCAACCAGGGGGGCTGTCAGCCGTCCGGAGAAGTGGCCGCCGCCCCGGGGGTCGGCAAAGCCCTTGTATTTGACGCTCCCGGCGTAGTCCGCGTGACCGGGCCGGGGGATATTCTTTAAGTTGACATAATCTCCTGACCGCGCCTCGGTGTTGGGGATCAGGATGCAGAGGGGCGTCCCGGTGGTCCGGCCTTGCCAGACCCCGCTGACGATGCGGAAGGGGTCCTTTTCCACCCGGGCGCTGGACCCGGGGCCGCCGGGCCGCCGCAGACTCAGCCGGTGGGCGATAAAGTCCTCGTCCACCCGCAGACCGGGCCGCAGCCCGTCCACCACGCAGCCGATCTCCGGCCCGTGGCTCTCCCCGAAGAGGGTCAGGGTGATTCGTGTTCCAAAGCTGTTATTCATGGATGTATCCCTTCGATCAACAATGTAGGGACAAGCATTGCTTGTCCGCCGTTCTGCGTTCGCGTCCGCAGGGGCCGGGTCTCCCGGCCCGCAAGTTCATCGTTCACAGCATGGCCTTCAGCGCGGCGATCAGCTTCCGCTTTTCCGATTCCGGGAAATAACAGTGCCCGCAGCCCTCCAGAACCTGGATCTCTGCTCCGGGCCATTTCCTTGCGTGCCTGACGGAGACCGCGCTGACCACCTCGTCGTTGTCGGAGAAGAAGAACTTCACCCGCTCCGGTTCCCGGGGCCGGATGTGCCGGGACCGGTCCATGAGCCAAAACAGATCCCCGTAGGGCCGGAGCAGGAACAGACTCTCCCGGAAGCCGTTAACGGGGACGCTGTTTCCCTCCAGGGAGGCGGCGACCCGGGGATCCTCCGCGGGAGCCTTCCCCAGGAGGGCTTTGAACAGATCCCCGAAGCGGCCCGCCACCCGGGGCCAGAAGGGGCAGCAGAGCAGGAGCATCCCGGCGTAAGGCGCCTTCAGCTCCCGGGAGATCAGGAGTCCCAACAGGCAGCCCATGGAGTGCCCCACGTAGATTACCCGCTTCCCCTGGGAAAGCAGGGCTTTGGTCTCGGCACGGACCGCCGCCAGCCAGTCAGACCGCCGCGAGGCGTGAAATTCTCGGGCGGGCTTCCCGTGGCCGGGAAGCAGAGGCGCACGGACCTCCACCCCCTCCGGCAGAGCGTCGATCAGAAATTGGAACTGCTTGGGCTGGCCCTGGATTCCGTGGACGAATAGAACGGCTGTATCAGCAGTCATGGCGAACTCCTTCACAGCCTGTCAGCAGCCCGCGGAGTTCGTTAAGCCCGGCTTCCCGGAATTCCCAGCTTCCGATCTCAGGAACGAACACCGTGACAAATCTGCTGTCCAGGCGCTTTTTATCATGGCAAATGGCGGCGATGGCCTGCTCGGGATCCAAATCGAAGTTGACAGAAGTCGGGAGCCCCAGCCGTTCCAGCACCGGGAGCAGCCGGGCCCGGACCTCCGAAGCGCACATGGGGAGCATTCCCAGCGCCACAGCCTCTCCGTGGAGCAGGCGTCCCCCCGCGGCGGCCTCCAGGCCGTGGCCCAGGGTGTGACCGAAGTTCAGCGCCTGCCGGACGCCGTGGTCCCGCTCGTCGGCGGCGACCACAGCCGTCTTGATCCGCAGACAGGCCGCGATGAGATCCTCCACGGGGCCATACCCGGCGGGATCCTCAAAGCGGGCGAAGAGGCCCGCGTCGTGGGTCAGGGCCATCTTCACGGCCTCGGCCAGGCCGTTGGAGAGCTGGCGGGGCGGAAGGGTTTCCAGCAGCTCCGGGTCGATGAGCACAGCCCGGGGCTGCCAGAAGGCCCCGACGGCGTTCTTCACGCCGTCCAGATCCACGGCGGTCTTGCCGCCCACGGAGGAATCCACCATGGCCAGCAGGGTCGTGGGGACGTTGTACCAGTCGATCCCCCGCAGGCAGAGGGCGGCGGCCAGACCGGTCAGGTCCCCGACCACGCCGCCGCCCACGGCCACCGCGCAGTCGCCCCGGGTCAGACCGGCCCGGAGCATGGCCTCCAGCAAGGCGGTGAGCATCTTGGGAGACTTGCTTGCTTCCCCCCGGGGGATCGTGAAGACCGTCGCGGCCCGGCATTGGGCGGCGAGGGTCTCGGCATATCGGGCGGGAACGCCGTCGTCGGTGACGACGAAGACCCGGCGGTCCAGGTCCAGGAGAGAGGCAGCGCGTGACAGGGCGCCGCGTTCCAGAAAGATGGGGTATCCGATGCCAGGTGTCCCGTGAGAGAGGCACCCCTCCACCGGCCTTGAGGCCGGTCCCCCTCCCCTGCAAGCAGGGGAGCTTATGCCTGCAGCCCCGTCCAGCAATCCCGATTGGTATTCCCGGGACTGGGCCATCAGCGCCTCCATGAGAGCGGCAAAACGGGGACGCAGGGCCGGATCTTCGATCCGCGCCGCGGCCCGGTCCAGTACCTCCCGCTCCCGGGCGGGATCCCGGACGGGACGGCCGTTTTCCCGTTTCCAGGCGGCGATCTCCGCCGCCGCGGCCATCCGCTCCTCAAAAAGCCGGGCAAGCTCCCCGTCGATCCGGTCGATCCCGGCCCGCAGGCGCTGCAAGTCGTTCATGGCAAACGCTCCCCCAATTTATCATTTCATCCGGCTCTGATTATAGCAAATCCGGGTTTCGATTGCAAGCCCCGGTTGCGAGAATTGCCCGCAGGTCCTATTTCCAGGATTCCATTTTTTCTCAAAAATCCGCATTTTTCTCTTGACAAATCCTCTTTGTTCTGCTATTATATGCGAGCTGCCAAAGACAGCAGGTGGTCGCAAGACCGTAAATCCTGCCGAGGTTCCGCAAACCTGACATTTTCGGTGTCCTTGCGTTCTTTGGCCGCATGGACACATTTTTTATTTCTATTCGGAGGTGACAACCAAACATGCCCAACGCAAAGGTACTCGAAAGCAAAAAGGCGATCGTAGAGGAGCTGTCCGACCGGATCGGCAAGGCTACCGCCGTTGTCTTTGTTGACTACAAGGGCATCACTGTCGCTCAGGATACCGAGCTCCGCAACAAGTTCCGCGAAGCCGGCGTGGAGTACTCCGTTGTCAAGAACACCCTGACCCGTCTGGCCGCCAACAAGGTCGGCTTCCACGAGTTCGACGAGGTTCTCAACGGCACCACTTCCATGGCCACCACCACGGACGACCCCATTGCCCCCGCTCGTATCGTCAGCGAATTCGCAAAGAAGAACAAGAACGTCCTGAAGATCAAGGGCGGCATCGTGGAAGGTAAGGTCCAG
>CAMUYE010000108.1 GCA_947164825.1 uncultured Clostridia bacterium | reverse complement strand
CCTTGACGTTGTTCTTCAGCCGGGCGCCCAGGGGGCCGTAGTCCCAGGTGTTGGCAAGGCCGCCGTAGATCTCGGAGCCTGCGAAGATAAAGCCGCGGTTCTTGCACAGAGCCACGATCTTGTCCATGGTCTTTTCGGTATTGTTCATAGGAAACGCTCCTTTATTATCAAAATGCGGAAAACATTATATAATGTTTCCCGCATTTTGTCAATCATTTCATTCAAAGCCCGGGGCGGCGTTTACTCCGAACGCAGGGCGGCGACGGGGTCCTGGCGGGCCGCCTTTTTCGAGGGGATCAGGCCGCCCAGAAGGGTGAGGGCGATGGAGAGGAGCACCAGGACGGCCGCGGCGGTGACGGGCAGATAGGCGCGGATCTGCACGTCGCCCGCGACTTTGGCGATGATCCGGTTCGCCGGGATCAGCAGCAGATAGGTGATCCCCACGCCCAGCAGACCGGCCAGCAGGCCGATGATGAAGGTCTCGGCGTTGAAGACCTGGGAGACGTTGCGCTTCGACGCGCCGATGGCCCGGAGGACGCCAATCTCCTTCCGGCGTTCCAGCACGGAGATATAGGTGATGACGCCGATCATCACCGAGCTCACCACCAGCGAGATGGCCACGAATGCAATCAGCACCGCCGAGATGGCGTCCACGATGTCGGTGACGGAGCTCATAAGCGTATCCACGATGTCGGTATAGGTGATGACCTTGTCCGGATCCTCCCGCGCCATGCGGGCGTTATACTCCTCCAGGATCTCCTTGACCCTGGATTTGCCGTCAAAATCCTTGGGGTAAATGGTGATGGAGGCGGGGTCCTCGTCCAGGGCGTAGCCCAGCTTGCGCAGGTTGCCCGCGTAGCTGCTGCTCTGCTTGGAGAGCAGCGCGGTCATCAGATCCCGCAGCTCGGCGGCGTCCATGTTCATGGAGAAGGCCTCGGCCAGAGCTTCGGGGTCGATCCGGAAGGCGTCCTGGAGGTTGGCGGCGAACTGCTCCGTCAGACCGGAGAGATTCTCCGAGATGACGCCGGTGAGCTGCTCGGTCAGATCCCCCATAGCGGATTCCAGGGCCTTCCCCACGGCGGAGCCCAGGTTGGCGGCGTAGCGGGAAAACAGCTTGGCCGCCCGCTGCTCCAGGCCGGAGGTGTCCAGCGCTTTGGCGACGGTCTCCCCCAGCAGTTCGCTGACCTCGTCGGAGGCCAGGTAGTCCGTAAAGGAGTCGCTCAGGGCGCGGATGCCGGGCTGACCGTTCTCGGCGGCCCAGGTCTCGTAGCCCTCGTAGACCGCCTGGGTCAGCGCGCTGATCTGCTCCGGCGAGAGGGTGAACGCCTCGGCCCGCTCCCGCAGCGTTTCCACTGCGGCATCAATGGCCGCCCGCGCTTCCTCCGTCTGCAGATAGTCTGCCAGGAAGGCCAGGGGCGGGGCCGTTCCCTCGGGATCCCGGGACGCGGCGTAGTCGGGATAGCCCGCCAGCACCGCGGTCAGCAGGGCCTCCAGCTCCTCCGCCGTGACGGCAGTCGCCCCGTTTTCCTCCAGGGCGCTCCGGATGCCCGCTTCCAGGATTTCCCGGGCTGCGTCGGAGCTCAGGTATTCGCCCAGCGCGCCGGCCAGGCGGCTGGGGTCCGTGGAGGGATCCTGCTCCGCCTTGGCCAGCCAGCCGCTCAGGATCTGCTCGAAGAGGGTCTGCAGATCCTCGGCGCTGAGCTGGAGCTTGACGCCCTTCAGCAGCTCGGCGATGTCCTTCTGCGACAGGCTCGGCATGGCGGCGGCAAAGGCGTTGGGGTCGATGGAACCGCTCAGGTCGATGCCGGAGAGATCCATCTCCGAGAGATCAAAGCCGGAAAGATCCAGGTCTCCTCCCTCCAGGTCGAAGCGGAAGGCCTCGGAAATGGCGTCCTCGTCCACGGAAAAGAGGGCGGAGAGATCCATATCGCGGTCCTGGGCCGTCTCCCCAAAGGGGCGGCCAGTAAAGACGTCCACGTCCCGATTCGCAAGCTGGCTCCTGGCCACCGCGCTGCCCGCGGAAAGGGCTCGCAGCTGATCCGCCAGAGCGGCGGGATAGGCGATGCCGGTGCTCAGGGTGGGGTTGCTCATGTCCTCCTTGGGCAGGACCACGCCCACAACGCGCAGCTCGTCCGCCGTCTCCAGGGTGGTTTTCAGCCAGGCTTCGTCGGCGGAGCGGTCGGCCCAGACCTTGTAGTCGGCGTCGTACACGTAGAGCGCCGAGGCGGGCAGGACCTTGAACGAAACGCCCAGCAGATCCGTATATCGCAGGCGCAGGGCCTGGCTGCTCTCGGGCACGGGCTCTCCCTGGGCAAAGCGCCGCACCATCTCCTCCAGCTCCGCCGGATCCTTGAGCCCCAGGGTGTAGAGCGTCAGATCCGGCACCCAGCCGTCCTTGGACAGCACGACCACGCACTCGTTCCAGGACCGGGGCCAATGGCCCGCCGCCACCTCGTACTGCTCCTGATAGAGAATGGGATCCGAGGGCATGACGTGGAAGGAGTCGGTGGAGGAGAACTGGCTGAGCATGGAGCTCAGCCCTTCTGTGGAGCTGACGCCCATGGCGGCGAAGCTTTGATCCGGATTGACCTGCCGGATCGTCTCCCCCTCCACGGCGTAGATCCGGGGCGTGACGTTGTAATCGTAGGTGATGGCCTGAACATGGTCGTAGATATCGGTCTGGCTGGATTCCAGATAGGCCCGCAGGGCGCTGAGATCGTTGACGCTGACCCGGGAGAAGAGGTTCGTGACGGTCTTCCACTCCCGGACCTCGGCGGGCTCCTCCGCTTCCTCCTCCCGGTCTTCCCGGTTCTGGGGCATGAAGGCGGCCAGGTTGAAGCTGGAATCCGTGATCTGGAGGGGGTAGCTTTTCAGCGTGTCCTCCTCCACGGACTGGATATAGCGGTCCACGCCGTTGGACATGGAGAGGATCATGGCGATGCCGATGATGCCGATGGACCCGGCAAAGGCAACCAGGAGCGTCCGCACCTTCTTCGTCCAGAGGTTGTGGAAGCTCAGGCTCATGGCCGTCAGCGGCGACATGAAGGCCCGGCCCAGGTTCCGGTGGACGGGCGGGCTCTCCGTTTCGGGGTCGTAGGGGTCGGAGTCGTCGGTGACGCGGCCGTCCTTGAGCCGGACGATCCGGGTGGCGTATTGATCCGCCAGCTCCGGATTGTGGGTCACCATGACCACCAGCCGGTCCCGGGCCACCTCCTTCAGCAGCTCCATGACCTGCACCGAGGTCTCGCTGTCCAGGGCGCCGGTGGGCTCGTCGGCCAGAAGGATGTCCGGATCGTTCACCAGAGCCCGGGCGATGGCGACGCGCTGCATCTGGCCGCCGGAGAGCTGGGCGGGCTTCTTGTGGATATGCTCGGCCAGCCCCACCTTGGTCAGGGCCTCCTTCGCCCGGCGGCGGCGCTCGGCCCGGCCCACGCCGGAAATCGTCAGCGCCAGCTCCACGTTGGCCAGCACGCTCTGGTGGGGGATCAGATTGTAGCTCTGAAAGACAAAGCCCACGGTGTGGTTGCGGTAGGAGTCCCAGTCCCGGGCCGAGTACTTTTTGGTGGATACGCCGTTGATGACCAGCTCGCCCTCGTCGCAGCGGTCCAGGCCGCCGATGACGTTGAGCAGGGTGGTCTTGCCGGAGCCGCTGGGGCCCAGAATGGCGACGAACTCATTGTCCCGCAGACTCAGGCTCACGCCGTCCAGGGCTTTCTGGACCAGCGTCCCGGTCTTGTAAACTTTTTTGATGCTGTGGATCTGAAGCATGGGAGCGCCTCCCTCCGGAAATGTAAAACGCAAGCTGCAGCTTGTCTGCTGCCAATCGGCTTTTTCCTGAATTATACACGGAATTCCATGCGGGGAAAAGGGGAATCGGGTTATTTTTATAAAAAGTTTACATTTAATAAGAAATAAAACGAAAAAACCCGGAAAAGCCGTCTTGACTTTCCGGATGCGTTGTGCTATAATGTAGCTCCAATATACGGTTTTCTGCCCTTGCGCAGATTTCACCTCTACATTGGCAGTATAGCACAGACAAGTCCGGAATGCAAGACAGTGTTTGATAATTCCGTCAACGCTTCCGGGCGTATCATATTTCAGAAAGGCAGTGATGAAGCTCAATGGAAGTGAAAGACAAGTACTTCGGCAAGACCCTGCGTAAGAGCTTTGCCAAGTACGAGGAGATCCTGGAGATGCCCAACCTCCTGAAGATCCAGAAGGACTCCTACAACTGGTTCCTCGAGGAAGGCCTGCACGAGGTCTTCCGGGACACCGACGCCATCACCGACTACACCGGCAATCTGGAGCTGACGTTCCTGGACTACACCATGAACGACAAGCCCAAGTACACCGTGGAGGAGTGCAAGGAGCGCGACGCCACCTACGCCCGTCCCATCAAGGTCCGGGTCCGGCTGCGCAACAAGGAGACCGGCGAGATCAAGGAGCAGGAGATCTTCATGGGCGACTTCCCCATGATGACCAACGGCGGCACCTTCGTGATCAACGGCGCGGAGCGCGTCATCGTCTCCCAGATCGTCCGCTCCCCCGGCATGTACTACGACGACGTGGTGGACAAGGCCGATCAGCACTCCTACACCGCCCAGATCATCCCCTACCGGGGCGCCTGGCTGGAGTACGAGACCGACACCCAGAACGTTTTTTACGTCCGCATCGACAAGAACCGCAAGCTGCCCATCACCTGCCTGATCCGGGCCCTGGGCGTCAACACCGACGCCGAGATCCTGGAGAAGTTCGGCGATGATCCCCGCATCACCGCCACCCTGGAGAAGGACACCTGCCACAGCCCCGAAGAGAGCCTGCTGGAGATCTACCGCCGGCTGCGTCCCGGCGAACCCCCCACGGTGGACAACGCCCGCTCCTATCTGGAAGCCCTGTTCTTCGACGACCGCCGCTACGACGTGTCCAAGGTGGGCCGCTACAAGTTCAACAAGAAGATGGACATCTGGTGGCGGCTGGCCGGCAACGAGCTGGCCCAGCCCATCGCCGACCCTCTGACCGGCGAGATCCTGGCCGAGCCCGGCAAGATCCTGACCCGGGCCGAGGCCAAGGCCATCTCCGAAAAGGGCGTCAACGAGGCCGTCCTGCTGGTGAACGGCAAGGAGCTCAAGGTCTTCTCCAACAGCGTGGCCGACATGTCCAAGTTTGTGGATTTCGATCCCAAGCAGTTCGGCGTCAAGGAGAAGATCGACTTCGCCACCCTGCGGAAGCTGCTGGAACAGGCCGAGGCAGAGAACTGGAGCACCGAGGACTGGGGCTACGCCATTGAGGACCACGCCGAGGAGCTGATGCCCAAGCACATCACCCCCAACGACATCCTGGCCTCCATCAACTACCTGATCTG
>CAMUYE010000107.1 GCA_947164825.1 uncultured Clostridia bacterium | reverse complement strand
TCGGTGATGTAGGAGCAGACCTTGACCAGCAGGTCGTCGGTCAGAGCGGGCATTTCGGGCCAGTCCTTGATGTTGGGGCCGAACTTCAGCTCGTAGTCGGGCTCAGCCTTGCCCCAGCCATTGTAGACGCGCTTCTCGTAGATGCCCTTGTCGAACTCGTAGGCGGGATCGGTGTATTCCACGTCCAGATCGGAGGCGGCGGTGATCTTGCCGCCGTTGGCGGCGGTGGCGGCGATGGAGCGGGAGTCCATCAGAGCCACGGCAGCGATCTGGCCCTCGCCGGGCTTGGAGCCTTCGCGGTTGGGGAAGTTCCGGGTGGCGTGGCGGATGGAGAACTCGCCGTTGGCGGGAGTGTCGCCGGCGCCGAAGCAGGGACCGCAGAAGCACTCACGCATAATGACGCCGGCGGAGATCAGGTCGAACACACGGCCGGTCTTGACCAGGGAGGCCAGGGCGGGCATGGAGCCGGGGTAGACGCTCAGGGTGAAGGCGCCGTTGCCGACGGACTTGCCCTTGAGGATGTCGGCGGCAGCGCAGATGGAGTCGTAGGTGCCGCCGGAGCAGCCGGCGATCTCGCCCTGCTCGCACCAGACAGCGCCGTCATGGAACTTGGAGGACAGGTCCATCTTGACCTTCTTGAGCTGCTTGTTGGCGTTCTCTTCCACGATGTGGAGGATGTCCGCAGCGTTTTCCTGGAGCTCGTGGATGGTGTAGATGTTGGAGGGGTGCATGGGCATTGCGATGGTGCACTCGATCTTGCTCAGATCCACGTAGACGCAGCCGTCGTAGTAGGTGATGGGAGCGGGCTCCATCTTCTTATAATCCTGGGGACGGCCGTGCATGGTGAAGTAGCGCTTGGTCTCGTCGTCGGTGACCCAGACGGAGGACCAGCAGGTGGTCTCGGTGGTCATGACGTCGATGGCGTTGCGGTACTCAATGGGCAGGTTGGCGATGCCGGGGCCGACGAACTCCATGACCTTGTTCTTCACGTAGCCGTTCTTGTAGGTCTCGCCCACCAGGGTCAGAGCCACGTCGTGGGGGCCGACGCCGGGACGGGGCTTGCCGGTCAGATAGATGGCAATGACGCCGGGGCGCTTGAAGTCGTAGGTACGGCCCACCAGCTGCTTGGCCAGCTCGCCGCCGCCTTCGCCCACGGCCAGGGTGCCCAGGGCGCCGTAGCGGGTGTGGGAGTCGGAGCCCAGGATCATCTTGCCGCAGCCGGCCATCAGTTCCCGGTTCAGGGAGTGAATGTTGCCCAGGTTGGTGGGAATATAGATGCCGCCGTACTTATGGGCAGCGGAGAGAGCGAACTTGTGATCGTCCTCGTTGATGGTGCCGCCGACGGCGCACAGGGAGTTGTGGCAGTTGGTCAGCAGATAGGGCATGGGGAACTTGGTCATACCGGAGGCACGGGCAGTCTGGATAATGCCGACGTAGGTGATGTCGTGGGAGGCCATGGAGTCGTACTTCAGCTTCAGGTTCTCCATGTCGTCCACAGTGTTGTGGGCCTTCAGGATGCCGTAGGCCATGGTGCCCTTGCTGGCTTCTTCCTTGGTGACCTGCTTGGGGAGTTGGGCGGGATCCGTGACGATCTTCTCGCCGTCTACAAGATAGATACCGGTTTCGTAGAGTTTCAGCATGTTTCTTCTCCTTTTTGCGTTTGATCGCGCAGGGGTCTGACGCCCCATATTCTTGTCGGAAACGACGGTTGTGCAGTTTGACGGAATTGCCCCCATACGTTTCCGAATCTATTATACAGGGACCACAAAGAATTTGCAAGGGGCAAAACCGGAAAAACTGATGACAATAAGTAATACTTATTATGAGCGGAAGTTATAATCGGGCGGCCGAAGCATCGGCCGCCCGGGCTTGGGGCGGCTGACGCCTCGCCAAATCAGAGGATCATGGAGACCACGAAGTTGTACAGGGCGCAGATGCCTACGCTGATGGGGACAGCCACAAAGAGCAGGCGGTTGAACAGGTGACCGCGCTCCTCCTCGGAGCCGCAGGAGCCCAGGATCAAGGAGCCGCCGGAGGAGAAGGGGGAGATGGCGGAGCTCTGGGCGCCCAGAACGGTGCAGGTGAACAGGGCGGCGGGGTTCAGACCGGTGGCGACGGCCAGGGCGGGGATCAGCGGGAAGAGCGCCGGGCAGACCACGCCGGTGGTAGAGGAGAAGAAGGACATGATGGCGCCCACGATGGAGAAGGCCAGCGGCACCAGCCACACGGGGACGTTGTTGCCGATCCAGGTGGAGAGCAGGTCGATGGTGCCCGCCTTGACGGCCACGGAGATCAGCATGCCGGCGCCGGCGATCATCAGGATGGTGTTCCAGGGCACCTTGGCGATGATCTCCTTCTGGGGCGCCAGCTTCATCAGCAGCGCAATGACGGCGAAGACGATGGCCACCAGGCCCACGTCGATTTTACCGGCTACGTCGGAGATGAACTTCACGTCGGGGAGGATGAGCTTCAGCACGGGGAAGATCAGAACCACGCCCATCATCAGGAGGATGAGAGTCAGGGTCTTTTTCTGGACCGGGGTGTAGGCCTCGGGCTTGGAGAAGGTGACGCCCTTGCCGATGTTGCGGTTGGTCTTGAAGCAGAAGCGGAAGACCGTGATGATGATGAGGCTGGAGACGATGGCCAGGCCGAACATCAGCAGGGAAGAGGAGAAGGAATCGATGGGAGTCATGGCGGCATCCTCGTAGGCCTTGTCCATGAGGCCGCGGAAGACCACGCCCAGAGCGGCGGTGGGGAAGTTGCCGCCGGCCAGCGCGCCGCAGTTGATGGCGACGGCGCCGGTGAGCTTATCCATCCTGGCCTCTTCGCAGATCATCAGGGTGATGGGGGCCAGGAAAGCCAGGACGGTGAAGTAGGCCGCGCCCATGACGGAAAGAATGACCGCCACGAAGAAGAGGGCGTAGGGCAGCAGGCCCGGAAATTTACGGCAGGCGTAGAGCAGGCTCCGGGAGATCTTTTCCAGGGTGCCATTGGCGGCGGCCACGTTGTAGAACAGGGAGACCGCCAGAATGACGAACATGGTGGAGGTGGGCCAGAAGCCGATCAGCTCCTTGGGCTTCAGCCCCATCCAGAAGCAGCCGATGGCAAAGGCGAAGACGATGCAGAACAGGCCGGTGTTGATCTTGGTCTTGTAGCCCAGGAAGACCGCCAGCGCAATGGCTGCAACGATGACGATGCTCAGAGTCGTTTCCATTTGTTTTTCTCCTTTTTAATTTCTATTTGGCGTCGTGGCGCGCAATGCGCGCCGCTACGTACAGCTTATTCGATGCCGAGCAGCTGTGCAGGGATGGTGTGGGTCATGTGGCGGATCTGGTCCTCGGGGATGCCGTGGTCCAGGAGGTACTGCATGTAGATCTGCATGGCGATCTCCCAGTTGGGATTCTCGGTCTGGCCGCCGTCGGTGTCGCACATGACGTTTTTGTAGCCGACGGCCTTGATGAGCTCCACGTTGTCGGGGAGATTGGAGTAGTACTTGCCGCCGCCCATGTTCTGGGCGAAGCAGCGTTCCAGGATCACGTCGTAGTCCTTGACCAGGCGGATCTGGTCCTCCAGGCTCATGCCCACCACCCACCATTCGGGATGGGTGACCACGACCTTCTTGACCCCGGCTTTCCGGGCGGCCTCCACCACCACGAAGGCCTCCTCGGGGCTGACGTGGGCGGTGCCCAGGACGGCGTCGAAGTCGTTGATCAGCTTGAAGACGTCCAGCATTTCGGGGACCACCTTGCCGCCCACCACCATGTCCACGCAGCCGTCAGTGGGCTTCTTCATCTTCAGCAGGTGGTTACGGGCGGACTGGGTGGGGAGCCAGACGACCTTTGCGCCAAGCTTCAGGGAGTTCTCGACGGCCACGGGGTTGATGCCGCCGACGCAGCGGTTCAGGGTGATGGAGCCGAACATGGTAAAGTCGTTTTCGCCGTGGACGATGCGGTTGTAGTGGTTGGTCAGGGCGGCGCGGCAGGAGGTGTCGCCCAGGTGGGTCTTGATGACGATGGCCCGGGCGCCGACGCGAACGGCGGCGTCGCAGAGCTCAAAGTCGTCGTAGGCGCGGATGCGGAGGTCGGGGTTGGTGTGGACGTGCATGTCGATGACGCCCTTCATGGAAATGTCCGACATGATCTTCTCTCCTTTCAGCTGACAAATATCGGTTTTTCAGATAATGCGTTCCATAAGAAATGTAAAAATATGAATAAAACCGCTTGCATTCCTTACGATTTTAGTATATATTGGAATAAACATTCACGCAATGCAAAATACCCCATGGCCCACATCGGAAAAACCGATAATACCATACGGAATACACAAAACGCGGTTATTCAGATTATGCAATATGACGGGAGGCGGTCTCAATGGATCTGAAGGAGCTGGAATACGTGGTGACCATCGCTGACGAGGGCAGCATCAGCCGGGCGGCGGAGAAACTGTATATGGCCCAGTCCAGTCTGAGCCAGTTCCTGGCTCGCTACGAGGCGGAGCTGGGAGCCCGGCTCTTCACCCGCACGGGGGGCGGCGTCCGTCCCACGGGGGCGGGGGAGATTTTCGTTCGCAGCGCCCGGGAGATGCTGCTGCAGTATCAGCAGGTCAGGGCCGAGCTGAAGGAGGCGGATTTCGCCCGCAGCGGCGTCATTCAGTTCGGCATCAGCAGCTTCCGCGGCGGGGCCCTGATCCCCCCGGTGCTGAAGCGATTCCATGCGGACTATCCCCTGGTGGACGTGATCATCCACGAGCACAACACCAACGTCCTGAACAGAAAAACCGCCGCCGGGGAGCTGGATCTGGCCCTGGTGGCCCTGCCGCCGGGGGAGAAACCTGAGACCTCGGAGACGGTGCTGCGGGACGAGGTGGTCCTGGTGGTGAACCGGAGCCACCCCATGATGGAGCACGTCCGCTTCGACTACCCCCACAGGCCCTGGACGGACCTGGCAGACGCGGCCCCCTTCGAGTTCCTGCTCTCCAACCCCAGCACGGTCCTGGGCGGTATCGCGGAGCGGGAGTTCGAAGCCCGGGACATGGTCCCCCTGGCGAAGAACCGGGACTTGACGGCGGCCTTCGCCATGGAGATGGCCTGCCAGGGACTGGGCCTGGCTTTCACCTACGCCTCCTGCGCCGTCCCCCGGGCGGACGTGGAATACGTCAGCCTGAGTCGGGAGGGCTACTTTGTGGATCTGATCCTCATCTTCCCGCCCAACAGCCGCCGCACCCGTTCCGTCCGGGCCCTGGAGGCCATGATCCGGGATTTCTACCGCGGCCGCATTTCCTAAGCAGCCGTTTTTGCACACAAAAAACGCACTCCCGCGGGAGTGCGTCAGAGTGTCAAAAAACTGTACAAACGCCCTTGTTTCCTGTATAATGGAG
>CAMUYE010000106.1 GCA_947164825.1 uncultured Clostridia bacterium | reverse complement strand
GGCTCCGGGTCGGCGGGCTCGGTAGGCTCCGGGTCGGCGGGCTCGGTAGGCTCCGGGTCGGCGGGTTCGGTGGGTTCCGGGTCGGCGGGTTCGGTGGGTTCCGGGTCGGCGGGTTCGGTGGGTTCCGGGTCGGCGGGCTGCTGCGGGTCGCTGTCGCTGCCCTCTGCGGAAGCGGCAGGCGCGCCGCCGCCGGTGACCGTGATCCGGTTCTCGGGCTGGGCCATGGCCTCAGCCAGCTCCGCCTCCAGGCGTTGGGCCTCAGCTTCAGCAGCCTGGGCCTCCTGCTCCGGAGTCATGGGCAGATCGGCGGAAAGACTGGAATAGGTATAGCTCCTGTCCCCCGTTCCGGTGAAGGCCGTGGGGACCGCGGTTCCGGCAAAGGCGGCCGCCAGATCTGCCTGGAGTTCCTTGCCGGAGTCGGTGTAGACCAGGAGCCCGCGGCCAAGATCGAAGCGCAGCGTATAGTCCGTCACGTGCTCCGCCAGGAGCTTGCCGTCGGCATAGAGGGAATAATCAAAGAGACTGCCGGTGGCGTAGATCAGACCGCAGCCCGTGGGGACAAAGCTCCGGAGCTGATCGGCGTAGAGCATCAGGCGATAGCCGCCGGTTTCCAGATCCAGCTCCCAGACGGCGTTGCCGCAGGAAAAATCGAGGACGGCGCCGTTGACCAGGTAAAGCTGGCCGATCTTGCCGGAGAAACCGGAGAGCAGCACCTTCTCCTCCTGGGTCTCGAACGCGAAGGCGCACAGATCGAAGCAGCTCTCCTCCCGCTCCCGGGCGTAGTAGAGCACGCCGTCGGCGTAGTTGAGCTTCGCCACGGGGCCCTCCAGGATCAGCTCCCGGGGGCTGCCCAGGGCATAGACCGCGCCGTCGGCGTCGTCGATGTAGAGCTGACGGTCCCCTGCCTGGACCCGGCGGCCGCCGGCGGCCAGCATGTCCGAGGGCTCCGTGCCAAGGACGCATGCCGGATCGAAGCGTTCCGGCGCGGCAAGCACAAGCGCACTCCCGGCGCTGCAGAGCAGCAGCACCGCGAGCAGCAGCGCGGTCAGTCTGTGAAGCAGGTATTTCATGGCGTTCCTCCGAATTATGTAAACCCAATGGGGCGCAAGTCAAATTTTCACCTTTCATCTCATTGTACAGGCATCCGGGCGAATTGTCAACAGTTTGTAACTCTTTTTTGTGAACAAAGGGGAAACAATTTATGAATGACAGGTCGGAGCGCCCCAGGAGACGCTCCGACCTGTATGATCCCAATCTGATTTTGTATATTGCTTTTTGCGTCATTCCTCGGTCTGAACTTCCACGTCCAGGCCCAGCTCGCTGGGGAGGAAGCGGGGGCAGACGTTCTCGGAGGTCATAATGACGGAGGCCGCCAGGAAGGAGCCGATCTCGCAGCTCTCGGCCAGGGTCTTGCCGTAGGTCAGGCCCACGGCCACACCGGCGCAGAAGGCGTCCCCGGCGCCGGTGGTGTCCTTGACGATGACGTTCCGGGCGGGACAGTAGCCCTTGTAGCCGAACATATCCGCGTAGACGGCGCCTTTGTCGCCCAGGGTGATGATCATGCTGGGGATCCGGGCGCGGCGGACCTTTTCGGCCAGGATGGTCTCCATCTCGGGGATGGTGGTCTCGGAATAGTCGTCGGAGAACAGGATGCCGGCCTCCTGCCGGTTGCAGATGAAGCAGGCGCAGTCCTGCAGGAAGTCCCGGCGCTGGACCGCAATGGACATATTGGCAACCACGGCGTAGACGGGCTTGTTGTACTTTTTGGCGAGGCGGAAGGTCTTTTTGACGATCTCCTTGTCCAGGCAGATCTCAATCACAATGGAGTCGGCCTGGGAGATGATCTCGTCTCCCCGCTCCTCCAGCAGATCCAGCAGGGGGGTCATGTCCGGGCGCTGGGAGATGGAGCCCACCACGTCGCCGGTGTGGTCGAAAATCGCGAGCCAGGTTCCCATGCCGTTTTTGACGGAGCGGATGTAGTCCACGTTGACCTTGTGGCTGCGGAGCTTGCGGACGACCTCCTCGCCCGCGCCGTTGTCGTCCACCAGGCTGACGTAGGTGGGGCGGAGCTCCACGTTGGCGATGTCCTCCGCCACGTTGCGGCTGACGCCGCCGTGGACCTGCTCAATCCAGCCCACGTTCCTGCCCTGGGGGATGTACTGCCCCGCGGGGAAGCCCTTGATGTCCACAAACACGGCGCCGATGACAACGATACCCATAAGATTTGCCCTCCTGTCTGTTATCTATCGTTGAATGCAAACTGCATAATACAAAGTGCAACATGATCAATGATATATGATTGTACCACCGTTTTTTGGAAATTTCAATTGTTAAGTATTCCCTTTTTCATAGATTTGTGCTAATATAAGAAAAAAAGCAGGAGGGAAAACGATGGATCAGAGCGTTTGCGAGACCTGCTGGCATTATGATTATGACGAAGAGGCCGATGCGTATTACTGCCGGATGGAGCTGGACGAGGACGAATTTGAACGGGTTTTTGTTCGCAGCAGGGGCCGCTGCCCCTTCTACCAGAAGGGCGACGAGTATTATCTGCCGAGGCATCAATAACATTTTGCATTTTGCATATTGCGTTTTGCATTTCCATAAGGTGGATTTATGAGATTTGTGATCGTTACGCTGGGCTGCAAGGTCAACCAGTATGAGTCCCAGGCCATGGAAAAATGGCTGGGAGCGCGGGGCTGGACCCAGGCGGGACCGGGAGAGGACTTCGACCTGGCCATCGTCAACACCTGCACCGTCACCGCTGTGGCGGACAAGAAAAACCGCAACGTGATCCGCCGCCTGCGGAAGCAGTGCCCGGAGGCGGTGCTGGGAGTCTGCGGCTGCTACAGCCAGATCAAACCCGAAGACGTGCGGGAGCTGGGGGCGGACGTGATCTCCGGCTCCGGGGGCCGGGAGGCCTTTTTGCAGCTCTGCCTGGAGACCCTGGCGGACCGGCAGCGGCGGGAGGCACTGGACGAGGCCCTGAAGCGGCGGGACTTTGAGCTCCTGCCCGCGGGAGGCCTGGCGGCCCGGACCCGGGCCATGCTGAAGGTCCAGGACGGCTGCTCCAATTTCTGCTCCTACTGCATCATCCCCTACGCCCGGGGCCCCGTGCGGAGCCTGCCGCTGGCGGAGGCCGTGGCCCAGGCGCGGCAGCTTGCCGCCGAGGGCTACCGGGAGATCGTGGTCACGGGCATTGAGGTCGCCTCCTGGGGCTGGGACTTCCACGACAGCAGCCGGCTTCCGGCCCTGATCGACGCCATTTGCCGTGCCGTGCCGGCATTGCGGGTCCGGCTGGGCTCCCTGGAGCCCCGGATCGTGGACAAGGCCTTCTGCAGCCTGAACCGGCACGAAAACCTCTGCCCCCACTTCCATCTGTCCATGCAGTCCGGCTCCGACGGGGTCCTGGCCCGGATGCGGCGGAAGTACGACACGGCCCGCTATTATGAGAGCGTGCGGCTGCTGAAGGAGGCCTTCCCCGGCTGCGCCGTCACCACGGATATGATCGTGGGCTTCCCCGGGGAGACCGAGGAGGAGTTTGCCGAGAGCCTGGCCTTCATCCGGGCCTGCGGCTTCGCAGCCATGCACGTCTTCCCCTACTCCCGCCGGCCCGGCACCCCGGCAGATCAGATGCCGGGACAGCACGGCAACGCCGTCAAGGAGGCCCGCTCCGCCGCCGCCATTGCCGCAGCGTCGGAGATGAACCGGAGCTTCCGGGAGGGGATGATCGGTACAGTGCAGGAGGTGCTTTTCGAGGAAGAGGCAACAGGCAACAGGCATCAGGCATCAGGGGACGGGAGTTACGAGGCAACAGGCAACAGGCAACAGGCATCAGGGGACGAAACGCAAAATGCAAAATGCAAAATGCAAAATGAAACGACAGGCCACTCCGTAGGGGGCGGTGCCCTCGGCGCCCCGCTCTGGACCGGGCACGCGCCGAACTATATCCGGGTCTACGCGCCGGGAACCGAGCTCCACAATCAGGTCCTGCCCGTGAAGATCACCGGTCTGTACGAGGACGGCCTGCTCGGAGAGGCTGTTCTGTAGCGGCGCACAATGTGCGCCACGGGAGCTGCACGACGATGATCGCCTGCTGACGCATGCGATGAATGGCGCACAATGTGCGCCGCTACAGCTTAACTGCTTCGTATCATATAAAAAATACGTTAATGGAGGAAATCAAATGAACTGTCCCAAATGTCAGAAGCCCCTGCCGAAGGGGAATCCGCGGGTCTGCCCCAACTGCAAAAAGGACCTCAGCAACTTCTACAAGCTGCTGGAAAAGCGGGGTGAGCTGGCGGCGGAGCCCCAAAAGCACTTTCCCGTCGCCGCAGTCGTGATCGCCGCCGTCCTGGTCTGCGCCCTGATCGCCGCCGCCGTGGTGCTGATCCCGAAGCTGACGGCCAAGACCCCCGAAACAACCGCGCCTGCCGAGTCCGGCGAAGCCTTCAGCATGGATGCCGTCAAGGCCGAGATCGACAGCAAAAAGGTCGAAGACTTCACTGAGAGCGCCGAACCCACGGACTACGTGAAGATCAGCATCAAGGACTTCGGCGAGCTCGTGGTGAAGCTGCGGCCCGACCTGGCGCCGATCTCCGCCCAGAACTTCAAGGATCTGGTAGCCCGGCACTACTACGACGGCCTGAACTTCCACCGGGTCATGCCAGGCTTTATGATCCAGGGCGGCGCGGGCAGCGAAACCCTGACGCCGATCAAGGGGGAGTTCAGCGCAAACGGCGTGGAGAATCCCCTGCTCCACGTGCGGGGCGTGCTCTCCATGGCCCGCACCAGGGTTATGGATTCCGCCACCAGCCAGTTCTTCCTGATGCACGCGGACTACCCCTCGCTCAACGGCAACTACGCCGCCTTCGGCTACATCGTAGCCGGACTGGAGACCGTGGACCGGGTCTGCGAGATCCCCCTGGGCTCGAACGGCTCCGAGCAGTCCGTCCCCCAGGTGGACGTCATCATTGATTCTGCGGTGTTCGTAACACCGAAGTAAGGCAACAGGCACCAGGCAATATAATAAATCAAGGAGGATTTTACCATGGCAATCGACATCAAGAAAATCATCGAGGACATCATCAACAAGATCAAGGGCGACAAGGACATCGGCGAAAAGTTCAAGAAGGATCCCACGAAGACCGTCGAGGGTCTGATCGGCGTGGATCTGCCCGACGACCAGGTCAACGCGGTGGTCGAGGGCGTGAAGGCCAAGATCAACCTGGACGGCATTACGGACAAGCTGGGCGGCCTGTTCGGGAAGAAGTAAAATCGCCCCGACGCAAAAATCCCCGTGGAGCATGCTCCACGGGGATTTTTGTTTTTGGTTCGTTGGGCGGGCAGATTGCCCGCGCTGCAGTGAGGGGGTTCCGTTCTTGCGCGTATTAGCT
>CAMUYE010000105.1 GCA_947164825.1 uncultured Clostridia bacterium | reverse complement strand
TGGACCACCCCTCCTTCGGCCACGCCATCATCTCCCGGGTGCTGGAGCACGCGGGCTACAGGGTGGGCATCATCTCTCAGCCGGACTGGAAAAACCCGGCGTCCATCGACGTCCTGGGCCGGCCCCGGCTGGGTTTTTTGGTCATGGGCGGGAACATGGACTCCATGGTGAACCACTATTCCGTCTTCAAGCACCACCGCAAAACCGACGCCTATACCCCCGGCGGCGTCACGGGAAAGCGCCCGGACTACGCCACGGTGGTCTACTGCAACCTGATCCGCCAGACCTACAAGGACGTCCCCATCATCATCGGCGGCATGGAGGCCAGCCTCCGCCGCCTGGCTCACTACGACTACTGGAGCGACAAGATGAAGCGCTCCATCCTCCTGGATTCCCAGGCGGACCTGCTGCTCTACGGCATGGGAGAGCGTTCCATCGTGGAGGTGGCCGACGCCCTGAACGCGGGCCTCTCCGTGAAAGACCTGACGTTCCTGGACGGCACGGTCTACCGCTCCAAGACCGTCGATCAGGTGGTGGACGGCATCACCCTCCCGGACTGGGAGACGGTCCGGACCGACAAGGCCGCCTACGCCCGCTCCTTCTACACCCAATATCTGAACACGGACCCCTTCACGGCGAAACCGCTGATCGAGCCCTACGGGAAGGAGTACGTGATCCAGAACCCGCCCCAGAAGCCTTTGAGCGAGGCGGAAATGGACGAGACCTACGACCTGCCCTACGAAAACGCCTACCACCCCAGCTACGAGAAGCTCGGCGGCGTGCCCGCCATCAAGGAGATCAAATTCTCTTTGACCTCCAACCGGGGCTGCTTCGGCGGCTGCTCCTTCTGCGCCATCACCTTCCACCAGGGCCGGATCATCCAGACCCGGAGCCACGACTCCATCCTCCGGGAGGCCGAGCGCATGACGAAGGACCCGGAGTTCAAGGGCTACATCCACGACGTGGGCGGCCCCACGGCCAACTTCCGCCTGCCCGCCTGCGAAAAGCAGCTCACCAAGGGCGTCTGCGCGGGCAAGCAGTGCCTCTTCCCCAAGCCCTGCCGGAACCTCCGGGCGGACCACTCGGACTACGTGGAGCTCCTGCGGAAGCTCCGGGCCCTGCCCGGGATCAAAAAGGTCTTCATCCGCAGCGGCATCCGCTTCGACTACCTGCTGGCGGACAAGGACGACACCTTCTTCCGGGAGCTGGTGAAGCACCACGTCTCGGGCCAGCTCCGGGTGGCCCCGGAGCACGTCAGCGACCACGTTCTGGACCTCATGGGCAAGCCCCGGAACGCGGTCTACGAGCGCTTCGTGGAGAAATACAAAACCCTCTGCGCGAAGATGAAGCTGGATCAGTACGTGGTGCCCTATCTGATGTCCTCCCATCCCGGCTCCCGGCTGGAGGACGCCGTCGCTCTGGCGGAGCACGTCCGGGACATGGGTTATATGCCCGAGCAGGTCCAGGACTTCTACCCTACCCCCTCCACGATCTCCACGGTCATGTACTATACGGGCCTGGACCCCAGGACCATGGAGCCGGTCTACGTGGCGAAGGACCCCCACGAAAAGGCCATGCAGCGGGCCCTGATCCAGTACCGGGACCCCAAAAACTACGCCCTGGTCCACGAGGCCCTGACTCTCTGCCACCGGGAAGACCTGATCGGCACCGGCCCCAAGTGCCTGATCCGCCCGAAAAAGAAAGCCGCCCCAAAGGGGCGGAAATGAACGAACAAGAGCCGGATCCAGCGATCCGGCTCTTGTTCGTTTATTTTTCTTCGAGGATCTTGTCCAGCTCCTGCCGGAAGCTGTGAACGTCCGTGAACCGGCGGTAGACGGAGGCGAAGCGGACGTAGGCCACCTCGTCCAGGCTCTTGAGCTTTTCCATGACCTGCTCGCCGATGAACTCGGTGGTGATCTCCCGCTCCAGGGAATTCTGGACCTTGGCCTCGATCTCGTTCACCGCGTTTTCCAGGTCCTGCATGGACACCGGCCGTTTCTCACAGGCCCGGAGCATGCCGTTCATGATCTTATTGCGGTCGAAGGGCTGGCGGCTGTTGTCCCGCTTGACTACGATGATGGGCAGGCTCTCCACGGTCTCGTAGGTGGTGAAGCGCTTCTGGCATTTGAGACACTCCCGGCGGCGGCGGATGCTGGTCCCGTCCTCAGAGTGGCGGGAATCGACGACCTTGCTCTCCTGGAACCCGCAGTGCGGACACTTCATATGGTTCTCCCCCTTGTCCTGTTTGGGTTATTATACCAAATCTTGCGCAGTCTGTCCAGCACAATTTTATGTAAATTGAATGGCGTCAACCGGGGGCCGGCGTTTTTCCTCGACAAATTGGGATTTGGCACTCCGTAGGAGCCGGCGTCCCCGACGGCCCGGACGGATCAGAGAACGGCACGTTCGGGGCGTCGAGGACGCCGCCCCCTACGGAGATAGCCCCACAAATCCCAATTTTCTCACGCCGACCAGGCGTGGGTGATGTCCTCCCGGAGGCGTTCCAGGATGCGCTTCTCCAGCCTTGAAATATAGGACTGGCTGATCCCCAGCCGGTCCGCCACCTCCTTCTGGGTCAGGGCTTTCAGCCCGCCCAGGCCGAAGCGCAGGGCGATGATCTCCCGATCCCGGGCCGGGAGCCGGGCCAGGGCGTCCCGCAGCAGCTCGTGGTCCACGCTGTCCTCCAGGGCCCGGAGCACCGTGTCCCCGTCGGTGCCCAGCACGTCGGAGAGCAGGAGCTCGTTGCCGTCCCAGTCGGTGTTGATGGGCTCGTCCAGGCTGATCTCCCCCTTCTGATTGGCGATCTTGCGAATGTGCATGAGGATCTCGTTTTCCACGCAGCGGGAGGCATAGGTCGCCAGCTTGATGTTTTTATCCGAGCGAAAGGTGTTGATCCCCTTGATCAGGCCGATGGTGCCGATGGAGATCAGATCCTCGATGTTGATCCCGGTGGACTCAAAGCGGCGGGCAATGAAAACCACCAGGCGAAGATTATGTTCGATCAGCAGGCTGCGGGCGCCGCGGTCCCCCTGCTCCAGCAGAGCCAGGGCCTCGGCCTCGGCCTCCCGATCCAGCGGCGGCGGCAGGATATCGCTGCCCCCGATATACAGGATCTTCGTCCTCCTCCGCAGCCGCAGGACCAACCGCAGGATCAAATCAATATTCACAGTATTTCCTCCTTTTGGATACGTCGAATTGAGAGTTGAGAATTAAGAATTGAGAATTTGAAGTTTTTTCAATTTGCCAATTGAAAAATGATTTGAAGGAATCACGAAGTGATACCTTTCCTTCTCAATTCTCAATTGCGCGTCAACGCTCCCTACCCCTGCACGATCGCCTCGTAGGCTCCCCCGTCGGACAGCTCCGTCGGGGAGAAGGCCACAAGCCGCGTCGGAACGGTCTTTCCGTCCTCCGTAACCCGGTCCAGGGACAGGGCCAGCAGCAGGCCGCCGTCGACGCCCACCGTCCGAAAGGGGATCAGCCGGAAGCGCAGATCGGGCCGCGCCGCGCTGAGCCGGGTCAAAAGCCCGCCGGGATCCTCAAACTGGGCCTTGGTCAGGCCCAGCTCCGGCAGAAGCCGGGCGGCGATCTGCCAGCGGGCCGCCAGCACCGCTTCCCCCGTGGTCGGGTCCGCCAGGGTGTTTCCCGTGTCCCGCAGGGCGGTGCAGGTAAGGGTCCGGCCTCCCAGAGTCAGACCCAGCCGCACCAGTTCCCGGCCCCGGTGCCGGGCGAAGCGGTCCAGCAGCAGACGGCAGAGGCCCCAGACCGCCCCCGCCAGCAGCACCAGCAGCCGTCCCGAAAGCCGGTAGAAGACCCGGCCGTCCCGGGTGAAGGCCGGGATCCGAAGCAGGCCGCAGACCGCCAGAGCCAGGCCCGCGAAGCCGCAGCAGACGCAGAAGAACCAGATCCAGCTTTTCCAGGCCTTTCCCCGCCAGCCGAAGCAGATCAGGCAGAGCCCCAGAATGGACAGGGCCGCTCCCGGCAGCTTCCCCAGCCAGGCCAGGGCCGGTACGCAGGCCAGGACCGCCGTCAGCGCGCCGAAGCCCGCTCCCGCCCAGAGCCGCCAGGGCCGGGTCCCGCTCCCGGTCAGCTCCGTCGCCGTTTTGAGCAGCAGCCAGTCCACCGCCCCGTTGACGAAAAAGACCTCGTCCAGATAGATGACCAACGGTTCACCTCCCCTTGGAGCCCTATTATACCGCATCCGGCATAAGAAACAGGTCGGTTTCCTCTGGGGAAACCGACCTGTTTTTGGGAGGCGTCAGGCTGTCTCGACGTCCAGCCGGGTGGTCCATTTTCCGGTCGCGGAGCGGGATTGGATCTGAATCCACGTGAAGGCCTCGGAATAATCTTCTTCAGAGAAACCCGCTCCTGCATTTTCGCAAAACGCCTCATACGTGGGATCGTTTTCGATCTTCACTCTGACCGGAGCAGGCGGGGCGTCCTTTTGCCCCATTTTTCGCCAGTGAAAGGGCAGACACGCTGAAACCGGAGCGTTGGCCTTAGCGATCCTTCCGTCCCAGCCGTGGACCGAGGCGTCGAACAGTACCGTTTCTGATCCGCAGGCGGCACATCTGGCTTTCAGGAGCTGTGCTTCCGCGAACTTCGGTTCCTCCGGAAGAAAAACCTCCGTTTTGGGTCCAAGGGGGAATTTCCGCACCCAGGTATGTCCGGTGCCGTCCTGGTCAATCGTAAAAGACACCGATGAAGCACCACGGCACGCCTCTTCCAGCGCCCGGAAATAGCTTGTCTTTTGACGTTTTTGTTCTGACGTATATTCTGTTTCGCTTTCCAATAAGTTGAACGCCTCGCACCCGCATCCGCAGCGAAGAGAGAACGACAGCAGCCCGCCGCGTTCAGTCGGCGCATGGACCAGCGCCTGCAAGTGATTCGGGATTGGGATCATACTGGAGCCTCCTGTGTTTCTTTGCGCTCTATGTTTTTGATCCCCTTCTCGGCCTTGGACCGGGGGATCATTACCTCGTGACCGCAGCCCAGGCAGCGGAGGCGGAAATCCATGCCGGAGCGCAGCACCAGCCAGCGGTCCGCCCCGCAGGGGTGCTTCTTCTTCATGGTCAGCACGTCGCCGACCCGGATGTCCATGGGCAAATTAAACCACCTCGTTTCGGAAATGCAAAATGCAAAGTGCAAAATGCAAAATTGCAGATCCCTCCGAATCATTTTGCGTTTTGCTTTTTGCTTTTTGCATTATCCCTTGATCGCGTCCCAATACGCCTTGCACGCCTGCTCGAATTTGTTGTCCCCGTACTCGTAGTACGTCGTCCCGACCAGGCAGTCCGGCAGATATTGCTGCTTCACCCAATGGCCGGGGAAATCGTGGGGATACAGATAGCCCTGCTCCCGCTCGAAGCCCGCGCCGTCGGCGTGGACGTTCTGCAGCTCCCGGGGGAAGGGTCCGGCCTTGCCCTTCTTCACGTCGCTCATGGCCCGGTCAATGGCGGCCACCACGGAGTTGGATTTCGGCGCCGTGGCCAGGAGGATCACCGCCTGGGCCAGGGGCAGCC
>CAMUYE010000104.1 GCA_947164825.1 uncultured Clostridia bacterium | reverse complement strand
TGCGCCGGCGTCTGCGACGGTTTGGGCTACGGCGACAACACCAAGGCCCTGCTGATGACCCGCGGACTCACGGAGGTGGCCCGTCTGGGCATGAAGCTGGGTTCCCGGACTGATACCTTTGCCGGTCTCACCGGCATCGGCGATCTGATCGTCACCTGTACCTCCATGCACTCCCGCAACCGCCGGGCCGGCATTCTGATCGGCAACGGCATGAGCGTGGACGAGGCCATGAAGGAAGTCGGCGCCGTGGTGGAGGGCTACTACGCCGCCAAGGCCGTCAAGCTCCTGGCCGACCGCACGGGCGTGGACATGCCCATCACCCAGGCCGCCTACCGGGTCCTCTACGAAGGCGCCCCCGTGGGCTCCGCCCTGGGCTCCCTCATGAGCCGCAAGAAGGGCCGCGAGATCGAGGACGCGGGCTGGAGCCCCCGGACGTAGCGGCGCACAGTGTGCGCCATTCAGGGATCAGGGATCAGGGATCAGAGATCAGAGATCAAGGATCAGGGATCAGGGATCAGGGATCAGGGATCAAGGATCAGGGAATGTAGCGCGGGCTATTAGCCCGCAAAAGGGATCAAGGATCAGGGAATGCAGCGCGGGCTATTAGCCCGCAAAAGGGATCAGGGTGGAAAGCGGAATGTTTTCCCAGCCCGATCCATAGATAAACACGGACGGTTCTGCGCGTCATCCGACGCCGGGGCCGTCTTTGCTTTTCCTCTCTCTTCCTGATAGAGAGGATTTCTTTTTCTTTCGCTTACGCTTACCCTTACACTTACCCTTACCCTTATACTTACCCTTATTCTTATTCTTATTCTACATCCGGACAGTGGAATGGACGGCGGAAAGGGAATCGGCGGGCTCGGCGGCAGCTGCGGTGTTCCTGCGCAGCCGCCAGGCGGCCTTGTCGCGGCCTGCGGTCAGGTGGGGCCGGATGGACTCGAATACCCCCAGCGCCGCGCCTTTCAGCTCCGGCTCCTCCCCGTAGAGGGCAAAGCGGATAATCCCTTGTAAAACCTCGTATCTGCGGCTTTTCGGCAGCTTCTCCACGGCGATGAAATAGGAGGCGTAAAAGGTGAACTGCCCCCGGTTGAGAACCTCTTGCTTCATGCTGGCAACTCCTTTCAAAGCGATACAAACACCTTTTTAAGATACTACAATGATACCATATTTATATCGTTTTGTCAAGATACTAAACGCGAAAAAATTTCAAATAATCTGAAAAAATATCTTAAAAAGCACTTAAATAAAAGAAGAAAACGAAACGGCTTCCGGCATTTCCGAAGCGGTTTGCTGCAGTTTCCCGCTGCGATTTGCGGAACCCCGCGGAAAGAACGCAGCGCTTTGGCTGCTTTTTGATCCATAATCGCGCAAGATTCCGACAATATTTTGAAAAAGAATCCCAAACCGGCCGCAAACGCAAGGATTTTCCACCGTGTTTCCACCTGATTTCCACATGGTTTTCCACTGCCTTCAGCTGTCAGAAGTGCAGACTGAATGAGTACGTTCGCCGGAATTGATACGATACTCCTCCCGATTCCCGGAAAAAAAGAAGAAGCACCCGCTTCGACACGGATGCTTCTTACTTCTTACAGATTACGGCTTCCTTTTCCTGCCGCCGAGCAGCCTGGCCGTCAGGAAGACCAGCAGGGCCCCCAGGAAAACGGCCAGGAGATAGCTCAGCAGAAAGACCGGGAAGGGAACGCCTGCCTGAATCCGGTCGAAGACCGGCAGGGAGCTGGGGAACCAGGGGCTGATGTAGAACATATTGAAGCTCTCACCCTGCAGGACGCCGGAACGGTAGACCGCCAGATTCAGCAGCTCCGCCAGGGCTGCGAAGATCAGAAACACGGCGAAGCCCCGCAGCAGGTTCCGGAACCGGGGCTGGATCTCCCCCGTGGCCAGCAGGTAGACGGAGACGACCAGACTGCCGAAGTGGAGATACATGGTGTGCAGATCCACCATCACCGTGGAGACGAAGCAGGACTCGGGGTAGAGGGCGGTGGCCAGGCTGCCCAGGATGCTGACAAAGGCCAGGAAGGAGAGCAGCCAATCCCGGGCCGGCCCCTTTTTCAGAAACGCGGCGATCAGCGAGACGAAGATCGGCGTCGTGCAGAGCTGGAAGGGAAAGGCGTACCACTGGTAGTCCCAGACCCCCGTCCCGGTGGCCGGGTCGAAAGAATAGGACCAGATGATCTGCTTGACAGCCTCCAGCAGCAGAGCGCCGAGACCGTAGATCAGCAAGAGGGTGCGCAGGCTGCGCTCGTGGTCCTTCTCCCTGCGCAGGCAGAGGAACAGGATCAGAGCGAGGGAGGCCCCCAGCCAGAGCAGGTGGAACCAGCCGTAGGAGTGCGGGCGCTCCATTTCAAATTGCAGAAAACAGATGATTTTTTCAAAGAGATTCATATCGCGTCAAAACCTTTTCCAGAGCATGGGAGTTGCGCCGATACGATGATTCGGCGGCGATGCAAATTATAACACACACAGGCGGATAAAGCAAGCAGAAAGCAGTGGATCAAGCCTGTGAAAGCGGACGCTCCGGAGGGCAAAATGCGGACGCTCCGGGGCGCAAAATCACTTGACAATCCCCGGAATTTCGTTTATGATATTCAAGATAGGGCGCTGCCCCTTCAATCTGATTACAAAGGAAGTGAACGACCATGGACGCGGGGAGTAACGGCGGCACATCCGGCCGAAGTCCCATAGACGGAATTCCCTTGTGTGCCTGGGAGTTCCTGTAGTTTCGGCCAACGTGCCTGCTTTTCATGTCCCCATCGCAAAGGCTGCGACGGCCCTGCCGCGGCGCGCCGCTGTGCGCCGCGGCAGAAAGCTGTCAAACAAACCATGAAAAGGAGGTAACCCAAATGGCAGAACATACCGTGATCATGGAGAACACCCTGCGCAAGCTGCTGGCGGAAAAGAAATACGCCACCCTGCGGGAGATCCTGGTCACCATGAACCCGGCGGACATCGCCGCCATCTTCGACGAGATGGAGGAAGACCGCCTGCCCCTGCTCTACCGCCTGCTTCCCAAGGAACTGGCGGCGGACGTCTTCGTTGAAATGGACCAGGAGGCCCAGGAACTGCTGATCCGCGGCTTCTCGGACTCCGAGCTGAAAGAGGTTCTGGACGAGCTCTTCGTGGACGACGCCGTGGACATCATCGAGGAGATGCCCGCCACGGTAGTGCGCCGCATCCTGCAGCAGGCCGACCCCGAGATGCGCAAGTCCATCAACGAGATCCTGCGCTACCCCGAGAGCTCCGCCGGCTCCATCATGACCACGGAGTATATCTCTCTCCGGCCCCAGATGACCGTGGCGGAGGCCATCACCCGCATCCGCCGCACCGGCATTGACAAGGAGACCATCTACACCTGCTACGTCACCAAGGACCGGACCCTGATCGGCGTCGTGACGGTGAAGGACCTGCTGCTCTGCGACGATGACGACAAGCTGATCGGGGACATCATGATCGACAAGGTCATCTCGGTCAACACCCATGACGACCAGGAAGAAGTCGCCCAGATGTTCTCCAAGTACAACTTCATGGCCCTGCCTGTCGTGGACGGTGAAAACCGCCTCGTCGGTATCGTCACCTTCGATGACGCCATGGACGTCATGGAAGAAGAGGCCACCGAGGATATCGAAAAGATGGCCGCCATCATCCCCTCGGAGAAGCCCTACATGAGCATGAGCCCCTTCGAGATCTGGAAAAAGCGCATCCCCTGGCTGATGCTCCTGATGGTATCGGCCACCTTCACCGGCATCATCATCTCCCACTTCGAGTCCGCCCTGGCCAAGCTGGTGATCCTCACGGCCTTCATCCCCATGCTGATGGACACCGCCGGCAACTCCGGCTCCCAGGCCTCCGTCACCATCATCCGCGGCCTGAGCCTGAACGAGCTGGAATTCAAGGACATTTTCTCCATCATCTGGAAGGAGGCCCGGGTGGCCGTCCTCTGCGGCCTGAGCCTGGCCGTGGCCTGCTTCGCCAAGATCCTGCTGGTGGATTACCTGATCCTGGGCAGCTTTTCCGAGGTTACCATGGCGAGCCCCTTCCTGATCATCGGCGTCATCTGTATTACCCTGGCGATCACGGTGCTCTTCGCCAAGATCGTCGGCTGCTCGCTGCCTCTGCTGGCCAAGAAGCTGGGCTTTGACCCGGCGGTTATGGCGAGCCCCTTCATCACTACCATTGTGGACGCCCTCTCCCTGCTGGTCTACTTCGGCGTGGCAAATCTGTTTTTGCCGTTATAAACGATGAAACATAAATGCCTCATCCTGGACCACGACGACACCGTCATGGACTCCACTGCTCACGTCCACCATCCGGCCTTTCTGGTCTCCCTGGCGGAGCTGCGCCCCGGCCATACCATCAGCCTGGAGGACTACTTCCGGGTGAATTTCCACCCCGGCTTCGTGGCCTACTGCCGGGACGTCCTGGGCTTTACCCCCGCGGAGCTGGAGCGGGAAGTGGAGATGTGGAAGGAATACGTCCGGGACCACGTTCCGGAGGTCTACCCCGGCATGGCCCGGATCATCCGCCGCCAGAAGGAGGCCGGGGGCCTGGTCTGCGTGATCTCCCACTCCTTCGACTACAACATCCGCCGGGACTACGCCGCCAACGGCCTGCCGGAGCCCGACGCCGTCTACGGCTGGGAGCTGCCGCCGGAGCGCCGCAAGCCCGATCCCTGGGCGCTGAACCAAGTCCTGGAGCGTTTCGGCCTGAAGCCCGAGGAATGCCTGGTGGTGGACGATCTCAAGCCCGGTTACGATATGGCCCGGGCCGCAGGCGTCCCCTTTGCAGCCGCCTGCTGGGCCTACGACGTCCCGGAGATCCGGGCCTTCATGGAGGCCAACTGCGAGCTGGCCTTCGAAGACCCGGCGAAGCTGGAGGCCTATCTGTTCGACTGATCGGGATTTGTGGAGCTCCCGAAAACCTCCCCTGCTTGCAGGGGAGGTGCCCCAGTGCGCACACTGGGGCGGAGGGGTTCGCTTCATCGATAGAGCGCTCCCATGCAACGGCTCTGTCATCAGACGACCCCTCCACCGGCCTTGAGGCCGGTCCCCCTCCCCTGCAAGCAGGGGAGGTTTGCCTGAACCTCGAAACGCTGGCAAGACCCCGACAAATCCCGATTTGCCTCGCTTTCCCCTTGACGAAACATTCAAACCATGTTAAAATACCTCTGCACGCCGCTGTGTTGGAATCGGTAGACAAAGCGGACTTAAAATCCGCCGGTAGCGATACCGTACCGGTTCGAGTCCGGTCAGCGGCACCACGTCGGAAGAATGCTGCTCCATTCCGTTTCCGCAGATTCCTTACGGAACTGCGAAAACTTCATATCCGCAGCATCCTTCCTCCTTCTCCCCACGCGACCCGCTCCGCTGGGCTCGCGTGGGGTCCCCATTTATTTGCTGCTCCATTCCGTTTCCGCAGATTCCTTACGGAACTGCGAAAACTTCATATCCGCAGCATCCTTCCTCCTTCTCCCCACGCGACCTGCTCCGCTGGGCTCGCGTGGGGTCCCGATTACTACATCGAGAAGCTGTCATCTTTTTTGTATAGCCCTTCCCATGCAAAAGGCAGCCTTACGGCTGCCTTTTGCATGGCAGTCTGTCAAAGAACCGCAGGTTTCAGAGGGTGAAATCTGCGGTTCAAGCGTA
>CAMUYE010000103.1 GCA_947164825.1 uncultured Clostridia bacterium | reverse complement strand
AGCCGCAGCTCCCCGCAGGTATGGGTTCTGTTCTGTGTCATAACAATACCTCTTTTCAGGTTAATTCCGTTTATCAGGGATGCAGGTAATCCCACCGCCTCTGCCACAGCCCGGCGTCGGCGCCGGGGGTGGGCTCCAGGCCCAGGTCCAGCAGGTAGTCCGAGAAGAAGGCGGTGAACTTCTCCGCGCCGCTCTGGTTGAAGTGGATGCTGTCGAACCAGTCGGTTTCGTTGTCGATCCCGATCTCTTCGATCAGATCCGTCCAGTCCTCCACGGCCCGGCAGGGCAGGGCCCGGAGGTCCGTCAGCATGCGCGCAGTCTGTTCCTCGGTGTAGTCCTCCATGGTGGGGGTGATAAAGAAGACGCATTCGATCCCTTCCCGGTCGCAGAGCTCCGCGATCCGCCGGAAGTAATCGAGATTGTAGAGATAATTCTCATTGCCCGGTTCCACCTTGGGAATGCGCAGACCGCGCTCGGTCTGGGGCTTGGCATCGTCCAGGGGCGTATAGCCGCAGAGCATGACGCCGTCCTTCTTCGCAGGAAGGTCCCGGTCCGGGGCGTAGATGCGGTAGTGAAATTCCTGGAGCGGATACAGGGCCAGCTCCAGAATACCCTCCTCGCAGGCCGCGGCAGCCAGGACGCGGTTGATCGAGCCCGGCATATAGAGGACGTTGGTCTTGGAATGCTCCTCGTTTTTGCCGTACCAGAGGCCCGAGGCCTCCACGAAGACGTACTTGGGCTTCTGGGTCCGCAGACACTCCCGCAGATAGTAGTAGCTTAGGGAAGGGGTCTGGGAGGGGCCGCACATGCAGTAGGAGGAAATGCCGGTTTTTTGGAAGATCTCGGCGGGGATCACGTCGCAGTAGGCCCGGGAGCTGCCCAGGACCAGCAGATCGACGGAGTCCTTTTCTTCTTTGAGATAAGAGGACCAGACGGCGCCGTAGGTGGTCCGCTCCGGCATCAGCCGACAGCCGATCCGGAAGAGCAGCACGGCCAGCAGGACCAGGGCCGCAAGGAGAACGAGCAGTTCATAGAACAGCTGCAGTTTTTTTCGTCGTTCCATGCCGCCCTCCTCAATACTTGAAATAGACGAAGTCCTGGGCGTTGAAGCCCTCGCCGTAGACGCCGTAGACCGCGACGGTCAGCAGCAGGACGATCATCACCGAATAGTAGGGCAGCACCGTGGTCTGAAGCCAGCGGACCCTTCTGCCCCGGGCCCGGAGGGCGTCCACCAGGGCGGCGGCGCCGCCGCAGATCAGAAGCATGGTCCCCATGCCGTCCTGGAGCCCCAGGGCCTTCAGACCCAGGGAGCCGAAGCCGGTTTTGAACAGGCCCAGGACCTGCCCCAGGATGAAGCGGAGCTGGGTGAAGCTCTCGGCCCGGAAGCAGAGCCAGGTCAGGCTGATCAGACAGTAAGTAAGGGCCCAGCGCAGGACCAGGTAGGGCCAGCGGGCTGCCGGGTGCCGAAGCCTGCTCTCCAGCTTCTTCCGAAGGGGAGAAGTGAAGCGTTCCCAGACCTGGAAGACGCCGTTCAGCAGACCCCAGACCACGTAGTGGACCGCGGCCCCGTGCCAGAGGCCGGAGACGGCGAAGACGATCAGAATGTTGAGATAGGTGCGGAAGCTGCCCTTCCGGCTGCCGCCCAGAGGGAAGTAGAGGTACTCCCGGAACCAGCCTGTCAGGGACATGTGCCACTTCTTCCAGAAGCCCGTCACCGAGGTGGTGAAATATGGCGCGTCGAAGTTCTCCGGGACCGTCAGCCCCATGGCCTCGGCCAGACCGATCGCCATGTTGGAGTAGCCCGCGAAGTCGAAGTAGATCTGCAGGCTGTAGAGCAGGATCAGCACGATCCAGGTGAGGGGCGTCACGATCTGGCCGCCGTAGGCGGCGTTTACCATCGTGCCGATGTTGTCCGCCAGCACCAGCTTCTGGACCATGCCCCAGGCAAAGCGGAGCAGGCCGCCCTTGAGCTTGACCGCCTCGAAGGGCCGCCGGGTCTTGAGCTGGGGCAGGAAGCTCCTGGCCTGGCCGATGGGGCCCGCCAGGATGCAGGGGAAGAAGGAGACGAAGATCGCGTAGTCGGGAAAGTTCTTCTCCGCCGCGGTCTTGCCCCGGTAGACGTCGAAGAGATAGCCGGTCATGGCAAAGGTGAAAAAGGAGATGCCCGCGGGGAGCAGAAGCCCCACCTGGAGCCCGGCGGCGCCGGGGACGACCCGGCCCAGCAGGTCCAGCGCCATTTGCAGATACTTGCAGGCGAAGAGCAGACCGAAGTGGACCAGGCAGGCGGCGGTCAGGATGGCCCTGCGGCGGTTTTTCGGCTTGTCCTCCGGCCCGCCCATCCAGCGGGCGGCTCCGTAGGAGAGAGCCGTGGAGGCCAGCAGCAGCAGCCCCAGAGCGGGCATGGACCACATGTAAAACACGTAGTTGGCCGCCAGCAGCCAGAGCCGCTGCCCCCGCCCGGGCAGCAGATACCAGCCCAGCAGGATCAGGGCGAAAAAGCCGAAAAAGAGAAAGGTAGTAAAGGACATGGCGATCGATCAGCCGAGGATCAGCTTTCCGTTGTCGCGAACGCGCAGATCCTCCTGAACGAGGCGGACGGCCTCTTCCAGGCTCAAAAGCTGCTGCTCGCCGCTCTGCATGTTTTTCAGAGAGATCTTTCCCTGGGCGATCTCGTCCTCCCCCAGGAAGGCCACGAAGGGGATGCCCAGCTTGTCGGCGTAGCCCATCTTGGCCTTGAACTTCTTCTGCTCCGTGTAGAGCTGGGTGCGGATGCCCGCGGCCCGCAGGAAGGTGGCGGCCTCGGCGGCGGCGGTCAGGTCCTGGGTCATGGGCAGGATCAACACCTCGGCGGGGGCGGTGTTCAGGGCCTCGTTGAGCATCTTCTGCTCCTGGAGCACGTAGAACAGCCGGGTGGCGCCGATGGAGATGCCCACGCCGGGAAGCTGCCGGTCGGTGTAGTACTCCGCCAGATTGTCATAGCGGCCGCCGGAGCAGATGGAGCCGATCTCGGGGTGATCCAGCATCAGGGTCTCGTAGACCGTGCCGGTGTAGTAGTCCAGACCCCGGGCGATGGTGAGGTCCACGGCGAAGTGGGTCTCGGGGACGCCGAAGGCAGCCAGATACTTCGTGACGGCCTTCAGCTCCTCCAGGCCCAGGTCAAAGAGCTCGTTCCGGTCCGCGTAGCCCTCCAGGGCCTCCAGGACCTGGGCGTTGGTGCCGCGGATGGCGATGAACTTCAAAATTTCGTCGGCCTGGGCTTCGGTGAGCTGGGCGTCCTCGACCAGCAGGCCCCGAACCTTCTCCGGGCCGATCTTGTCCAGCTTGTCCACGGTGCGCATGATCTCGCCGGACTGTTCGGCGAGGCCCTGCATGGCGTAGAAGCCGTTGAGGATCTTGCGGTTGTTGACCCGGATCTGGAAGCGCTCCAGACCCAGGCGGGTGAAGGTGGAGTAGATGACGGCGGGGATCTCCGCCTCGTTGGCGATGTCCAGCTTCCCGTCGCCGATCACGTCGATGTCGGCCTGGTAGAACTCCCGGAAGCGGCCCCGCTGGGCCCGCTCACCCCGGTAGACCTTGCCGATCTGGAAGCGGCGGAAGGGGAAGGCCAGCTCTCCCGCGTGCATGGCCACGTACTTCGCCAGGGGGACCGTCAGATCGAAGCGCAGGGCCAGATCGGCGTCGCCCTTGGAGAAGCGGTAGATCTGCTTTTCGGTCTCGCCGCCGCCCTTGGCCAGCAGGATCTCGGCGGACTCCACCAGGGGCGTGTCCAGAGGCGTGAAGCCGTAGAGGGCGTAGGTCTCCCGGAGCGTGTTCAGAAAGCGCTCCATCTGCTGCTGCGGCCCGGGCAGCAGCTCCATAAACCCGGACAGCGTCCGGGGTGTGATAGCAGGCATAATGTTACCTCCGAAAATGTATGTAGCGCGGGCTATCAGGATTTATCGCTTGATCAGGTATTGTTCACCGTCAATGATGACGAGGAATTCGTTTTCATCAAGATCATAGAGCTGAACGGACTGCGCATTGACGTTGACCTCGCCTTCCTTGGCGGGCATGACGTTATCGGGAATGATCGTGGCTTCGATCAGCTTGGATTCGTCCAGATCCGCGATGCCGGTCGTGACGTCGGGGACCTCGTAGAGTTCTCCATCATGGACCACATGGACCGTGGGCGGATTTTCCCTGGGCCAGCAAGCAGTCAGAAACGCGGCGCAAAGAATCAGGATCAGAGCGATGCAGATAAGGCGTTTCATAGTAACCTCCATTATCCATTAATCATTGGTTTTCATTAGCTGCCTGGTTTTTGCGGGCAGATTGCCCGCGCTACATTTTGGAAATACGGTGGGCAAATATCGGAAACGGTACGAAATCTGCCGTAGCGCGGGCTATTAGCCCGCATAACGGCTCGACGATTGCCATCGACGGATTTATGGGCATTCCCGATAATACTTGTCTAGGGCCCATTTCAACGGGTTGTTGTCGATATACGTCCAGATCTCCTGATAATCCGTTTCGCCCCGGATGATATGGTCGTGAAACCCCAGCTGCCAAATGCTTTTTCCAAGCTGAACCGAAACAGCGCGTTTGAATTGCCGAACGATATTGGGGATACCAGGTGTTTGATCGGAACCGGAGGGGATCGTGAGGATCAAATGTACGTGGTTCGGCATAACGACGTATTTGTCGATTGTGATTCCCGGGTAATGGTCCGGTATGGCGAGGATCGCCGATTCAACGGTACGTCCGGCGTCGTTGAGGACCATTTCGGCGGAAACGATCCCGTCTTCGCAGGCGCAGATCCGGCCCAGCAGGGGATCGTGGTTTTCCGTACAGATCGTGATAAAGTAATAACCCGGAGTGGAGTAATCGTAGCCGGAGAGACGATTCGGTTTGCGGTGTTGCCGAGTCGGAAGGTCCGGGGGATAATCGTATGGTTTCATAAGTCGTCAGGTTTTTGCGGGCTAATAGCCCGCGCTACGGCGAGGGAGAAGGTTAAGCGGGCTGAACTCGAAGAGTCACGAAGTATAGCCCGCGCTACGGCGTGATCGTCACGTACTCCTCCAATTTGGGGAGCGTCAGGAAGTAGTCGTAGAAGGGCATCAGCCAGTCCCAGCCGTCGCGGATAAAGGGGAAAAGCTGATCCGAAAGGGAGATCTCGTTGTGGGGGGCGCGGTGCTCCAGGCCCAGCCATTTTTTGTTGACCCAGGGCATGAGCAGGGGCGTGGTCTGCAGCTTCGGCTTCTTGTAGGGCTCGCCGCCCAGGACGAAGAGGTCCTGGGTCCTCAGCCGCCGGGCCAGAGCCTCGGCGGGGGCCGGGTCCAGCTTTACGGCGGCCCGGAAGCGGTCCATGCCCACGTTTTTTCCGGCGGACCAGAGGCCCATGCCGCAGTCCCAGCCCTCGGGGCTGAAGCTGAACCAAAAGGCGGGGGCGCTCTCCTCCTCCCGGTCCGCCCAGAGAGTGAACCAGAGGTGGTCGTTCATGGGGCCCCGGCCGTAGAGCCGCCGGGCGTCCCGGTAGATCCGGGAAATATGGAGGTTCCAGTCGTGCTTCGGGTACTTCTCCCGCAGGTGCTCGAAGAGGGCGTTTGCCAGCTCCTTCGTGGGCCGGAGCATCAGGGTTTCATAGTCCTCCCTGTGCGCATGGAACCACTCGCGGGAGTTGTTCAGCCGCAGCGACCAGAGAAAGTCGACGGTTTTTTCGGAATACAGTGTCATCGTTTACTCCTGTTGCCTGTTGCCCGTAGCTTGGTGACTCACCCGTGCGGGGTACGGCGTGGCGCACACTGTGCGCCGCTACAGGCGGGTCTGTTGCCTGTTGCCTGGTGCCCGTAGCCTGGTGACTCACCCGTGCGGGGTACGGCGTGGCGCACACTGTGCGCCGCTACAGGC
>CAMUYE010000102.1 GCA_947164825.1 uncultured Clostridia bacterium | reverse complement strand
TGGCCTCCGCCCTGGGAGCCGAGAAGCTGATCCTGCTCACCGACATCGAGGGCCTGTGCAACAGCATTGAGCTCCGGGACGTCATCAGCTATCTGAACATTGCCGACGTGCCCATGCTCAAGGAGAAGGGCACCATCTCCGGCGGCATGATTCCCAAGGTGGACTGCTGCGTCCAGGCCATCGAGGAGGGCGTCACCAGCGTCCATATCATCGACGGCCGCAAGCCACACAGTATCTTGTATGAAGCGTTTGCTTCCGAAGATCTGGGAACGACCATCGGAATGGAGCGTCCCAGCGTTGGAATCAAGTAAGGCACCAGGGATCAGGCATTAGGCATACTTCGTGACTCTTCGAGTTCAGACACCGCCTGCAAGGTATGCGGCAACCTGACAGCTTGAAGCCCGTTCAAATGTTTCTCATATTGTTATCTTAACATATTGCACTGTCTTCAAATACAGCGGCAGTACGAAGTGTATTATTTTCGCACTCATGCATGGTATCAGACGGGGAACAGGGATTAGGATTTGAACCGCAATGGAGCGGTGCCTGATGCCTATTGCCTATTGCCTGATGCCTCGACAAGCACATACGCACGATAACCGAAACAGCTCAAAAACTATTACCAACTCAAATACAGGAGGACCTACTCAATGATCGAACTGTTCAAGACCAACCAGGAAGTCATCGAAGCCGGTGACAAGTACCTCTATCCCAACCACGTCCGCATGCCCATCTCCATGGAGCGCGGCGAAGGCTGCTGGGTCTTCGACAAGGACGGCAACAAGTATCTGGACTACGTGGGCGGCATCGCCGTCAACGGCCTGGGCCACTGCCATCCCCGCATCCAGCAGTGCCTGCGGGAGCGTGCGGAGACCATTCTCCACTGCTCCAACTACTTCTATAACGAGCCTGCGGTTCAGACCGCAAAGCTGATCGTGGAGAACAGCTGCTTCGAGAAGGTCCTCTTCGCCAACTCCGGCGCCGAGGCCAACGAAGGCCAGATCAAGCTGGCCCGCAAGTACGCCAAGGATCACGGCCATCCCGAGCGCTACGTGGTCATCACCATGAAGAAGTCCTTCCACGGCCGCACCCTGGCCACCTGCACCGCCACCGGCCAGTACGGCGTGCACCGCTACTTTGAGCCCCTGCCCGACGGCTTCCGCTACGCCGAGTTCAACAACCTGGACTCCGTCAAGATGCTGATGGACGAGTACGTCTGCGCCATCCTCACCGAGCCCGTCCAGGGCGAGGGCGGCGTCAACCCCGCCACGCCCGAGTTCCTCAAGGGTCTCCGGGATCTCTGTGACGAGAAGGGCATCCTGCTGATGTTCGACGAGGTTCAGGTCGGCTCCGGCCGTACCGGCAAGCTCTTCGCCCACCAGAACTACGGCGTGGAGCCCGACACCTGCTCCATGGCCAAGGCGCTCGGCTCCGGCGTGCCCATCGCCGCTGTCTGCGCCCGGGGCGACGCCGCCAGGACCCTGACCCCCGGCACCCACGGCTCCACCTTCGCCGGCGGCCCCCTGGCCTGCGCTCTGGCCATGACCACCCTGGACGTGATGCTGAACGAAGGCGTCATCGACAACTGCGCCAAGGTGGGCGAGTATTTCCGCAAGCGCGCCCATGAGGTCATCGAGAAGAACCATCCCGACGCCGTCAAGGAGATTCGCGGCCTGGGCCTGATCAACGGCATCCAGCTGACCAAGGAGTCCGGCAAGCCCGTGGTGGACCTCTGCTTCGAGGACAACAAGGTGCTCATCAACTGCACCGCCGGCAACGTGCTGCGCTTCATCCCGCCTCTGGTCACCACCGAGGAGGAGGTCGACATCGTCATCAACGCCGTCGACGCCGCCATGACCAAGCTGGGCTGGTAACAGAATGAATTGCGCCTGACGCCGCGTGAATTGACCTTCGGTCATGAATTGTGCCTTCGGCACGTGAATTGCTCAGCGGAGCATCGGAGGCGCAATTCAATTCACGGCGAAGCCAAATTATGCCGCATGGCGGCAATGCATGTCGGCGGGGCCGACAATTCATAAAACACAAGCTGAGAGGAACGGTCTGCTTTGAGCCGTTCCCTCAGCTTGTTTTTTTCGGGCAGATCGCCGGCGCTGCGACGGGAAGGCGGCGTAAAACTGGAGAAACCCCTCCACCGCCGCTTTTGGGGCGGCGGTCCCCTTCCCCTGCGAGAAGGGGAGGTTTTACGGGCGATCACTGAGCGCCCCTACGGTGGGGACGACGGCAGAAAGAGGGCCGGAGGATCCGGCCTCTATGGAAGTTTTTGAAATAGTGCTTGACAAATCGCGGAAACTGTGTTATTGTCGTAATACAATCACGCAAAGGAGATGAGGCCATGCGGTGGGAATTCCATGACGACGCGCCGATCCACGTCCAGGTGACGGAGCGGATCGAGCGTCTGATCGTCTCCGGCACCATTCAGCCCGGCCAGAAGCTGCCCTCGGTACGGAGCTTCGCGCTGGAGGCCGGCGTCAACCCCAACACCATGCAAAGAGCCCTGACGGAACTGGAGCGGGGCGGGCTGATCTACAGCCAGCGCACCGCCGGTCATTTCGTCACCGGCGACCAGCAGATCATCTCGACGGTTCGGGAGGAACTGGCCGCAAAAATCATCCGGCAATATCTCCGGGGCATGACCGAGCTTGGCTGCAGCCCCGAGGAGGCCGAGTCGCTGCTGCACAGGCAGCTGAACGCAGAAGGAGGATCAGAACATGTCAATTCTGAGCTGTGAAAACCTGAGCAAACACTATGGCACCGTCGCCGCCCTGGACGGCGTCAATCTGAACATCGAACCCGGGCGGATCGTCGGTCTGCTGGGCCCCAACGGCAGCGGCAAGACCACCCTCATCAAGCTGGCCAACGGCCTGCTGACCCCCACTGAGGGCCGCATCCTGATCGGCGGGATGGAGCCGGGCGTGGAGACCAAGAAGCTGGTGTCCTATCTGCCCGAGCGGACCTACCTGGCCAACTGGATGAACGTCAAGCAGATCCTCAGCTACTTTGAGGACTTTTACGCCGATTTCGACCGGGAGCGAGCCGCCGCAATGCTCTCCCATCTGGGCATCCCCGAAACCCAGCGCATCCGCCAGATGTCCAAGGGCACCCGCGAGAAGGTCCAGCTCATCCTGGTTATGAGCCGCCGGGCCAAGCTCTACCTGCTGGATGAGCCCATCGGCGGCGTGGATCCCGCTGCCCGGGACTACATCCTCAACACCATCATCGGCAACTACGACCCCCAGGCCGCGGTGGTGATCTCCACACACCTGATCGCCGACGTGGAGCCTCTGCTCGACGAGGTGGTCTTCATCCAAAACGGCCACATCCTTCGCCACACCCCCGTGGACGAGATCCGCGAGCAGATGGGGAAGTCCGTGGACGCGCTGTTCAGGGAGGAATTCAGATGTTTTTGAAATTAGTCAAGCACGAGCTGCATGAGACAGCCCGGATGCTGCTGCCTGTCTTCGGCGGCCTGCTGCTCTTCGCGGCCATGGCCCGGGCCATGATCTGGGTCATGGAGCAAAACGACCACGTCGTTCTGGCTTTCATGGGAACCCTCTTCATCAGCCTGTTCGTTTTTGCCTGTATCGCCTGCGTGATCCTGACCGCCATCCTGATGATGGTCCGTTTCACCAAATCCGTCCACGGAGACGAGGGCTATCTGACCCATACCCTTCCCGTAGGCGTCCACAGCATCCTGCTCAGCCGCCTGCTGATCACGGTCCTGTCCCTGGCCGCCGCCCTGGGCGTGACCTACCTGGCGATCCGCCTCTGCACCTGGAACGTGGAGGCCATGGAGGATTTCAACATGATCTTCACCAGCGGTTTCGAGTACCTGGGCCTGGACTCCGGCTTCCTTTGGCGGGTGGTCGCGTCCGTCTTCGTCTCGCTGGTCACCACGGTCCTGCTGATCTTTGCTGCGATCTCCATCGGCCACAGCTTCAACCGCGGCAAGGTGGGCTTCAGCATTCTGTTCTACTTTGCCATGAATACCATCGCCTCCGTCATCTCCACCCTGCTGGCCCTGGTTTTTTCCAGCAGTTTCCTGGACTCCGAAACCGCGGAGCTCAGCACCTTCTCGCAGCAGAGCTTCCTGCTCAGCCTCTGCATTAACCTGATCTTCTGCGGCGTCTACTACTTCCTGACCTGGATCATGACGAAGAAGCGGCTGAATCTATCGTAGGGCGGGCAGACCTCTGCCCGCCATCGGGTAACAGCTGCGTTTCGACGGCGGCCTGAGGTCAGGCCGCCCCGCAAAAGCTCACCCACAGGAGGATTCTCCATGAAATGACTGCTTTCCCTGCTCCTGGCCGCCGCGCTGCTCATGCTGTAGAAAAGGAGCAGCTCTGCCCGCGCGACAAGCGATGAAAAAAGGAGGCTGACATGGAACTGAACCTGGCTGGGAATGTCTTTGACGTGGATCCGGAGCGGACCCGCGCCTACTATCAATCGAATACGGTCTGCGCCTGCGCCTATTGCCGCTGCTTCCGGGAGCAGGTCCGGGCGCGTTATCCCCAAATGACGGCGCTGCTGGAGCGATTCGGCGTGGACGCGGCCCGGCCCGACGAGACGGAGCCCTACGAGCAGGACGGGAGCATTCTCTTCGCAGCCGTGCATTATACCGTCTGCGGGTCGATCCCGCGGTTGACTGCCAAGGAGCCGGTTCCCCAAACGGAAAGCGGACTGCGTTATCTCTTTCACCCAAGCGAGGACGAAGCCCACAGCTTCCCGAACGAACAGCAGGGACCGTATTTCTGCATTACCGTATGGAATCTCACGCTGCCCTGCGATTGGGCGGCTGTCCCGGATGAAGGAGGAGAGAAGTCTGTGAATCATGTTAACTTAGATGAAAACAAGAACCGTCCCCGATTTCATCTGCGGGGGATCGGGGCGGCGGTGTTGGTTTTGTGCCTCTGCCTGAGCCTCAGCGGCTGCGCCCTCGGCGGGGCGCTGGGGCTGCTGGGCCTTTCCGCCTTCGAGAAGCCGGAGATCTGTGAGGACCCGGCCGAATACGGCCGCTACTTCGGCCCCGGGGCCACGGAGGAATACCTCGTCGAAGAGAGCCTGGACCCAGCCATTTTCCCCGCGGCTCTGACGCCGGAGATGGAGGTCCGGGAGTTCAAAATGATCTACTACAATCCCTGGGACCCCCAGTGGCTCGGGTATCTGACCGTGGCCTATTCCGAAGCGGACTACGCCCGGGAGGCGGAGCGGCTGGCGGCCTTCCCCCGGGGAAACTATGAAGGGGTCTATTCCGTCACCGGCTTCGCGGAGGAGCCCCTGGCCGTCAACGTAGACAGCTACTCCGGTTTTCTCTACGCCATCCCGACCCCCGGCGCGGAGAACAGCGTGACCTACGTGCTGATGGAGTTCTGCAATTATTTCTACGATCTGGACTACAAGGCCTATATCCCGGAGGACTACCTCCCCCAGGGCTTCGACGCAACGAGCGGCAATCCCTATCGGGCCGTGTGCTTGAAAACGGGCGGCCTGACGCAGTATCCCGAGCCCGTTGATCTGGAAGCCTATGCGGAGTATGAGCTGCTGCGGGAGGAAGTCCTGCGCCGCTGCGAGAAGCTGGACGCGGCGGGACTGGCAGCCCAGCCGGAGGCCGTGGCGGTCTTTTACCGGGTGGACGCCTTCTGGACGCAGTATTCCTGCGGCGGAGTCTTCGGGTACTTTGCCAACACTGACGGGAAGGCTTACGGGCCCTCGCTGCCGGAGGATCTGGAGCGGATCGGGGCCTCGGAGCACCGGGCTATGCTGAAAAGCTTTCTGGAGGAGAACGACATCGACCTGACGGAGCTCTCCGACTTCAAGTGGTCGAACATGAATAAACTCAGCGAGCGGATCAACTTCGCCGACTTCGATTATCATTTCTCCGAGCTCCCGCCCCTCTGGAAGATCCTGACAGATTACGCAAAGGCAAACAGCGGGGAGTTTACCAGTCTTTCCTGAAAAAACAAAAAACCTGTCTGCGGAACAACCGTGTTTTTCAGTCTGTCAAAGAACCGCAGGTTTCAGAGGGTGAAATCTGCGGTTCAA
>CAMUYE010000101.1 GCA_947164825.1 uncultured Clostridia bacterium | reverse complement strand
TCGTACCAGCCGTCGGCATAGTCCTTGGAGAAGACATGGGGGAAGTAGTACACGGACCACTCGTTGACCACGTTGGAAGCGGGGTTGTGCATGGTCTTGAGATCGTCGAGCACCATCTGGCGGCAGGTTTCGTAAGGAATCTCCGCCTTATCCTTGTGCTTGCGCAGGGCGTAGGTGGTAATAACCTGGTCCTTGGTATCCTTCCAGCGGCGGTAATAGACCATAAGATGACCAAGCTTTTCGGGAACCATGTTCTCAAAGACGTAGTAGGAGATCTCGGGATGATCCTCGGGCTTGGTCTCCACGGCCAGCACGTCATAGCGCTCGTAGTCGATCTTGGAGAAGAGCTGCTTCTCGTCCTGACGGGCGTCGAAGTAGTCCACCATACCGACCAGACCGTCCTTGCGGTTTTCCTTGTTCGGCACGTACAGGGGGGCGGTGACGATGATCTTGTCATACTCCTCCACCTTGCCGTTGACGGTGACGTAAACCTTGCCGTCCTTGCGCTCCACCTTGTCGATCTTGGAGTTCAGGCGTGCAGGATTCTTGAGATGGGCATTGAGCTGCTCCCAAATATACTGCGTGCCGTTTTTCCAGGTCCAGAGGTTGACCTTGACGAAGTTCATGCAGGTCTGGAAGTCCAGGTACTTCAGAACATAGGCAGCGGGGATCTCGTCAAAATAGCCGTAGCCGAAGGAGGTGTAGGGCCCGATCCAGACGTCCTGGGTCAGCTCCACGCCGTTGAGCTTGCAGAACTGATTGAAGGGCAGAGCCAAATCCTTCAGATTCGGGTTCACGCCGCTGACAGGCTCGCGCTTGGCATTCTGCTGGGAGAAGCCTTCATAGCGTCCCTCGCTGACACCACGGTGACCGTTGACGTCATAGCCCTTATATTTCGTTTCCAGAATCTCGCCCAGCTTCTTGATCTGCTTCTTCATCTTGAGAAGGCGGGGAATCTTGAGCAGGTTCTTCTTGGGCTCAAAGGGCTCAATGACCTTGCCTTGCGCGTTTTTGTAGTTTCGGTTCAGCTTGGGGCCGTCATGCGTGATGCCGCAGAACTCCTCCACGTCGTGCACAGCGTAGTAGGAGGGCACTCCCATGATGGCGCCCATCTCGTAGCGTCGTCCGTTGTAATGAGGAGACCAGCACTTGCCGCCCACCCGATCCAGGCGCTCCAGGATGGTGTAGTTGGTGTAGCCTTTCTTCTCCAGGTACATACCGGCGGAAAGGCCGGCGGGGCCGCCGCCGATGATGCAGATTCTTGTCGTTTTGTCCATTTCTTTTCCTCCTTAGATAATGGCATTCGATATGCAAAGCTATTATACATCATGCCGTCCGAAAATGCACGAAGTTTTTTTGTTGTAAACGAAGATTTTTGTATCTTTTTTGAATTAAAAATGTTATACTAAGAAAAAACGAGGCGAAGCGTATGCAAAAACAACTCTTTCCAAGGGACCTGTCCTTCCGGGCGCTGCTGAACCGGCAAAAAAACGCCGTTCCGATGCGGCCTGCCATCCGTTCCGGAGCCGACGCAAGGGTACTGTCCTACGAACAGCTGAACCAGGCAGTCCTGACGCAGGAGGCGCTCTGGCGCGATTCCGGGAAGCACTGTCTGGGTGTGCTCTGCAACGGGACCCCGGAATGCGTTCTCACCATTTTCGGCGCAGTGCTGGCCGGGCTTCAGGTGGTACTGTTTGACGGCAATATCTCCGAAGCGGAGCTGCCGGAGCTGCTGCAAAAGACTGACGTGGACTGTCTCTGGGGTGCGGAGGAGCTGGAAGAAGATATGAGCCCCTGGCTCACCGGCAAGGCAGAAAACGGGGCAGGAAAACTGCTGTTCTTTACCTCCGGAACCACCAGCTTCTCCAAGGCTGTGGTGTTGACGGAAGCAAGCCTCTGCGCAAGCGCCTGGAACGGCAGCGCTTTGCTGCCGCTCTCTCAGGAGGACACGCTGCTCTGCGTGCTTCCCCTGAACCACGTCTTTGGCTTCGTATGCGGCCTGCTCTGGGGCCTGGCCTGCGGGGCCTGCGTGGCTCTTGGCCGAGGGCCGCGGTATTATGCAGAAGATCTGAAGCTGTTTCAGCCCACAGCGATCCCCGTGGTCCCCTTGCTGCTCGGCTTCCTGCTGAAACAGAACGCGCTGAATGAAGCGCTGCGCCTGGTACTGATCGGGGCGGGAGACTGCCCCCCGGCACTGCCCGCCGCACTGCAAGCCCGTGGGATCCGGGTCAGCTTCGGTTACGGACTGACGGAAACTTCCTCCGGTGTAGCCCTCTCCCTGGGGGCGGATCCCTACGCCATGACCGTCTGCCCCGACGACGAGCTGACGCTGGCAGAGGACGGAGAGATCCTGATCCGCTGCGAGAGCTGCAGAATGCAGGGCTATTACAAGGATCCCGACGCCACGGAGGCAATATTGAAAGACGGCGTCCTCCACACCGGTGACCTGGGTCACTTTGACGAAAACGGGCTGCTTCACGTTACGGGCCGCAAAAAAGAGATTCTGGTCTTCCCGGACGGCACGAAGCTCTATCTGCCCGAATACGAGGCAAAGCTCCGGACTGTCCTGCCGGATCGGGACTTCGCCGTGATCGAATCGAAGGGGGCTCCGGCGCTCTTCCTGCGGGGCAAAGAGTCTGAGCGCGAGGCGGTAAGCGCCGCTTTGGAGCCTGTGATGCGGGAGCTGCCCCTGGCAAGACGCCTGAATGCCATCTATTTTGATCCCGCTCCCCTTCCACGGACCGCAACCGGAAAAACACAACGCTGGATGCTGCAGAAAAAGGTAGGTAATTTCACATGACAAGACAGGAAATTTTTGACAAGGTGTTGGAAATCGTACACGACTGCGTCCCCGAGACCGAGGAGCAGGAACTGACTGAAAGCACCGTCATTAACACCGACACCGCCATTGATTCTATGGGGTTTACTCTGATCATCTGCCGCCTGGAGGCGAGCTTTGATGTGAAGATCCCGGATCGGCAGTGGCAGAAGCTCTATACCGTGGGCGACGTGGTCTCCGCCATCGAGAAGCGGCTGAAATGAGCACGACAGCTTACAATCTGCGCTATAAGGTCCTGTCTTCGGACGTGGATCCCGTCCGACGTCTGCGGCTGAGCCGTCTGTTCACTCTGCTTCAGGAGGCAGCGATCGCGCACACAGAAGCGCTTGGCTTCGGACGGAAAAAAACCCTGGACCGGGGCTTTCTTTGGGTTCTGGCTCTTCAGGAAATCCAGGTTTCCCGGCTTCCGTTCTATGATGAACAGATCATTCTGGAGTCTGTTCCCGGAGAAACAATGCACACACTCTATCCCAGGTATTCCAGAATTCTGGACGACAACGGAAATGAACTGCTGAACGTCTCCTCCATCTGGACGCTGATCGGGGAAGACGACAGAACCATGGCTGCGCCGGAACGAACCGGCGTTCTGATCCATGGGATGGACGTCGAATGGAAACCCGCTTTCCCCCGAACACCCAAGAGTGCTTCTGACGATTCTCCCAGGAGCTGGACGGTTCCATACAGCATGACGGACCTCAACGGGCATCTGAACAACGCCCGCTACGTGGATCTGGCAGAGGACGCTATGCCCGCCGTGCTGCGGGCCCGTCGGCTGAAACGCATTCAGGCGGAATACGCCTCGGAGATCCGCTTCGGAGAGTCCATGGCGCTCAGCGCTGAGCTGCAGGAAAGCTGTTTCCTGTTTTCCGGTTCTGCCGGGAAGCGCGTGTTCCGGCTGCGATTTGACTATTATGCGGGAGATGAAAAACAATGAACTACAAGATCCTGGACGTAAAGGAGCAGCTGCTGGAGGAAAACGACATACTTGCTGCATCGAACCGGAAAGCACTGCAGCGGAACGGAACGCTGCTGATCAATCTGATGGGCTCTCCCGGCGCGGGCAAGACTTCGGTACTGCTCCGCCTGATTGCCGCGCTAAAAGAAGAATACAAAATTGGCGTCTTGGAGGCTGACGTGGACTCCGACGTGGACGCGAAGGCCGTCTCGGACGCGGGTGCAAAGGCCGTCCAGCTCCATACCGGCGGCCTTTGTCACATGGACGCCGCCATGACCGCCCAGGGTCTGGAGGCGCTGGGGCTCGCGGGGCTCGATCTGGTCTTCCTGGAAAACGTCGGCAATCTGGTTTGCCCGGCAGAATTCGACGTTGGCGCGGATCTTCGGATGATGATCCTCTCCGTGCCGGAGGGCGATGACAAGCCCCTCAAATACCCGCTGATGTTTACGGTCAGCGACCTGATGCTTGTCAACAAGATCGACACCGCGCCGATCTTCGATTTTGATTTCGAGGCCGCGGTTTCCCGAGCCCGGGCCTGCAATCCGAAGATCCGGGTGTTCCCCGTCTCCGCGAAAACCGGCGCGGGCTTCGAGGACCTTGCGGCCTGTCTGCGCGCTGCCCTCGCGGAAAGGAGGCCGAAGCCTTGAAGATCATCGAATTGAACGAAACCGTCACCGCCTCCAACGACCGGGACGCGGAGGCCCTGCGGCTCCAGCTGCGCAGGGCCGGAACCCTGCTGGTCAACGTCATGTCCAGTCCCGGCTCCGGCAAGACGACCCTGATCTCCCGGCTGATCCGGGATCTGCCGATGCTGCGGATCGGCGTCATGGAGGCGGATATCGAATCCGACGTGGACGCAAAGCGGATCGAGGCCCTGGGAGCCGCGGCCATCCAGGTCCACACCTCCGGCATGTGCCACATGGACGCGGGCATGACGGCGGCGGCCTGGGAGGCCCTGGAGCGGAAGGACCTGGATCTGATCTTCCTGGAAAACGTGGGCAATCTGATCTGCCCTGCGGAATACGACACCGGCGCGGCGAAAAACCTGATGCTGCTCTCCGTCCCCGAGGGGGACGACAAGCCCCTGAAATACCCGCTGATGTTCCAGAAGAGCGACGCCCTGGTGATTACGAAAACCGACGCGCTCCCCTACTTCAACTTCGACCCGGAACAGTGCGCGGAGCGGGCCCGGAAACTGAACCCGGCTATCCGGATCTTCCCCGTCAGCGCAAAAACCGGCGAGGGGATGGAAGAACTGGCACATTGGATCATCGGACAAATCCAGTCATTGAAATACAACTGTTTATAACGCTGAGAGGAGACAGATATGAAAGATCAAAAGAACCGCATGGTCAATGAGCGGGATTTCCGGCAGGATCCCAACTACAAGCCCGCGGACCCGGAAAAGGCCAAGCTGATCCTGAAGCTCGGCACCATGATCACCGACCGCTACCTGCAAAAGTACACCCACAGCCTGAAATACGACGATCCGGAATACTGGGCGCTGAACGCGGTGCTGACCAAGGAAGAGGCCCGCTTCCTGCTGAACTTCAAAAAGACCCGGGTTCCCTATTCCCCGGAGCAGCTGGCCGAAATGAATGGCATGAGCCTGAAAGACACCCAAAAGATGATCGACCATCTTTGCTGGCTCGGCATGTTGGAGATGACCCGGGAGAGCCCGGACAAGTCCAAGGTCTATAACGTGCCCATCTTCGTGCCCGGCTCCGCCGAGTTTATGATGATGAACGACGAGCTCACCGCGAAGCACCCCGAGCTTGCCACCTTCTTCAACCTGATGACCCAGATGCCGCTGGAAAACGTCACGCCCATGATCCCCCTCGGTGGCGCCGGCGTGGGCATGCACGTCATCCCCGTGGAGAAGGCCATCGAGCATGAGAATCAGTCCGTCTCCGTGGAGCACATCTCCCACTGGCTGAAGAAATACGACAAGTACTCCGTGGGCCAGTGCACCTGCCGCAAGCAGCAGACCATGCGCGGCGAGGGCTCCGGCCAGATCAACGGCGAGTTCTGCATGGGCATGGGCGACATGGCCGAGTACCAGGTGGACAAGGGTATGGGCCGCTATATCAGCTACGAGGAGGCCCTGGAAATCCTGGAGCGGGCCGAGCGCCACGGCTTCGTCCACCAGATCACCAACATCGACGGCGAAGACAAGATCGTCGCCATCTGCAACTGCGCTCCCGGCGTCTGCAACGCCCTGCGCACCTCTCAGCTCTACAATACCCCCAATATGTCCCGCTCCGCCTACCGGGCTCACGTGGACAGCGAAAAGTGCGTCGCCTGCGGCAAGTGCGTGGAGGTCTGCCCCGTGGGCGCCGCCAAGCTGGGCCAGA
>CAMUYE010000100.1 GCA_947164825.1 uncultured Clostridia bacterium | reverse complement strand
CGCCGATGAGCTTGCCGGTCTCGGCGTTGGCCACCAGCTTCATAAAGCCCCGCTCGCCCTCCAGGATCACGGTCCGGCCGTTGGCGGACATGAGGCCCTTGGCGGTCTTAACGGGGATGCCCCGGTCCTTGGCCTCGGCCTCGGTGATGCCCACGGTGGCGATCTCGGGCCGGGTGTAGACGCAGCCCGGGACCAGGCTCAGATCCTGGCCGGGGGTCCTGCCCGCGATCTCATCCACGCAGGCGATGCCCTGGGCGGTGGCCACGTGGGCCAGCTGGACGGGAGAGGACACGTCGCCGATGGCATAGACGCCGGGAATGGAGGTGCGGAAGTGCTCGTCCACATGAACCCGGCGGCGGTCGTAGGCGACTTCCAGGCCTTCAGCAAAAAGGTCCTTGCTGTAGGGGGCCCGGCCGATGGCGCAGAGCACGGCCTCGGCCTCCACGGCGCCGGGCTTGCCCTTCTGCTCGAAGCGGACGGTCAGGCCGTTTTCGGTCTTTTCCACGCCCTGGACCATGGCGCCGGTCTGGATGGCGACGCCGCGCTTTTTCAGCTGCATGGCAAGATTCTGGCCCAGTTCCTTGTCCATATTGGGCAGCAGGCGGTCCAGGCCCTCCACGATGGTGACGGGGCAGCCCAGGTCCGCGTAGAAGGTGGCGAGCTCCACGCCGATGACGCCGCCGCCGATGATGATCAGGCTCTTGTAGAGGGTCTCGGCCCCGTCCAGCAGCTCGTCGGAGCTCATGGCCAGCTCCAGGCCGGGGATGGGGGGCCGGGCGGGGACGGAGCCCGTGGCGGCCAGGATATTGGCGCATTCGTACTCGGTCTCGCCCTCTGCGTTGGTCACCCGGACTTTGCCGGTGCCAAGGATGGTGCCGGTGCCGCGCAGGAGGGTCACCTTGGCGGATTTCAGCAGGGACTCCACGCCGCCGCGCAGCTTCTCCACCACGGCCTGCTTCCGGGCGAAGATCGCGGGCAGGTCGAATTCCACGTTCCCGGCCTTGACGCCGAAGGTCTCAGCCTCTTTGGCCTCATGGTAAACTTCCGCGGAGTGCAGCAGGGTCTTGGTGGGAATGCAGCCCCGGTTGAGGCAGGTGCCGCCCACGTCCCGGCGCTCCACCAGGGCGGTCTTCAGGCCCAGCTTCGCCGCATGCAGGGCGGCCTCGTAGCCGCCGGGACCGGCGCCGATCACGATCAGATCATAGTTGTTCATAGGATGCTCTCCTTTTATCATTCGAGATTCATTTTTCGAGATTCGGTAGCGGCGGGTGGCGCACGCTGTGCGCCGCTACAGAGCGGCCTGCAGCAGCCCCAGCAGCTCGTCATGCGCCGCGTCGGGCAGGGCGGCGGCGAGGGCCTCCGGGCGGAGGGGGACGCCGGTCAGGGCGGCCTCCAGCCGGGGGGCCAGGGTCTCGTCCATAGCGTCGGTGTAGACCTTCGCGGCCTGGATCACGCCGGATTCGACCCGGAGCTGCAGCTCCACCCCGCCCCAGGGGAAGCGGTCTTCCACGGAGAGGGTGAAGGGCAGCTTTTGCCCGTAGAGCCAGGCGTCTGAGGCATATTTGGCCCGCAGCTCCCGCAGCTCGAATTCCTCGGGGCTGATCCGTTCAACCGGGACCACCTCATCCGCCTCAGTGTGCGCACTGGGGCAGCTTCCCCTCAAGGGGAAGGCTTTGGCTGCTGCCTCGCGTCCCCCGTCCCCTGTTGCCTGTTGCCTGTTGCCTGTTGCCTCGCGTCCCCCGTCCTCTGATGCCTGTTGCCTGTTGCCTGTTGCCTCGCGTTCCCCGTCCCCTGTTGCCTGATGCCTGATGCCTGATGCCTCGTCGTGGCGCACACTGTGCGCCGCTACGGCGTAGACCTCCGCCAGGGCGACGATCAGGGCGTCGGAGAGCTGATCTATGGTCAAGCTCGGAACGAACTCCCGCAGGTTGACCACCCGGGAGCGGACGGAATCGACGCCCTTGGCGGCCAGCTTGGCCTTGGAGGGGCTCAGATAGCGCTGCACCATCTCCATGTCCACGTCCACCATCAGGGTGCCGTGGTGGTAGGCCTTCCCGTTGTGCTTGTAAAAGGCGTTGCCGGAGAACTTGCGGCCGTCGGCCAGCAGGTCGTTGCGGCCGGAGCGCTCCGCCGGAATGCCCAGACTTCGGCAGGCCCGCTCGATCACCGTGAGCTGCCGGGGCAGGTCGTAGTCCTCCGCGGGCATGACAAAGGTGAAGTTCAGGTTCCCCAGGTCGTGAAAAACAGCGCCGCCCCCGGAGAGGCGGCGGGCCAGGCAGCCGCCCTCCTCAGCGAGGAGGGCGGTCCTGCATTCCTTCCAGGGATTCTGGTTCCTTCCGATGACCACGGTGCGTTCGTTCTGCCAGAGGTAGAGGATCAGCTCCCCCTCCCCCACCCGGTTCAGCAGGGCTTCCTCCAGGGCGAGGTTTTCATAGGGGTCGAAGCTCCGGCTCCGGCAGACCAGCAGCCGCTCGATCATGCCTTCACCCAGCGAACGATGGGGTTCCGGGCAGCGGCCACCTCGTCGGGACGGCCGATCTGGGCGTGATGGGGCGCGTGGTGCATATACTCGGGATCGGTGTGGGCCAGATCGTAGAGCTTGCGGAAGATCTCGGCGGCCTCGTCCAGGGTCTCCCGGCTCTCGGTCTCGGTGGGCTCCAGCATCAGAGCCTCGTGGACGATCAGCGGGAAGTACATTGTGGGCGGGTGCATGCCGTTGTCGATCAGAGACTTGGCCACGTCCAGGGCGGACACGCCGGTCTCCTTCTTGAACTCGGAGAGGTCCAGCACGAACTCGTGCATGCAGACCCGGTCAAAGGCGGGAGTGAAGCTGCCCTTGATCTTCTCCATGAGATAGTTGGCGTTGAGGACGGCGTTGGTCGAAGCCTCGGGGACGCCTTCCTTGCCCAGGGTCATCAGATAGGCCAGAGCCCGGACCACCACCAGGAAGTTGCCGGCGAAGCCCCGGACCTGGATGTGGCCCTCGCCCTCCATCAGGGCGGACTTGGGCAGGAACTCTTTCAGGAACTCCTTGCAGCCCACAGCGCCCGCGCCGGGACCGCCGCCGCCGTGGGGCGTGGCGAAGGTCTTGTGCAGGTTCATGTGGATGCAGTCGAAGCCCATGTCGCCGGGACGGACGTGACCCATGACGGCGTTCAGGTTGGCGCCGTCGTAGTAGCACAGGCCGCCGGCCTCGTGGACCAGCCGGGTGATCTCCAGGATGTTCTTATCGAAGATGCCGACGGTGTTGGGGTTGGTCAGCATCAGGCCCGCGGTGTCGGGACCCAGGGCGGCCTTCAGGGCCTCCAGATCCACGCAGCCGTCGGGGGCCGAGGCCACGTTCACCACGTCGTAGCCGCACATGGCGGCGGTGGCGGGGTTGGTGCCGTGGGCGGAGTCGGGGACGATGATCTTGGTCCGGGCCTTGTCGCCCCGGGCGTCGTGGTACTGCTTGATCAGCAGCACGCCGGTGAACTCGCCGTGAGCGCCGGCGGCGGGCTGGAAGGTCATGCCGTCCATGCCGGAGATCTCGCAGAGGTACTTGGCGGCCAGCTCGCAGACCTCCCGGCAGCCCTTGACAGAATCGGCGGGGGCCAGGGGGTGGACGCCGGTGAAGCCGGGCAGAGCCGCGGCCTCCTCGTCAATGCGGGGATTGTACTTCATGGTGCAGGAGCCCAGGGGATAGAAGCCGCAGTTGACGCCGTGGACCCGCTGGCAGAGCTGGGTGTAGTGGCGGGAGACGTCGTTCTCGCAGAGCTCGGGGAGCTCCAGAGGCTCCTGCCGGGTCTCGGGGAGGTCAAAGGCGGGAACGTCGCATGCGGGGAGCAGGCTGCTGTGGCGGCCGGGAACGCTCTTCTCGAAAATCAGCTTCATTTCGCCAGCACCTCCTTCACAATGGAAACGGCTCTGTCGAGCTCGGCGCGGGTGTTCTTCTCGGTGGCGCACCAGAGGATCTCGTTCTCGCCCAGGGGCAGGCCGCCCAGGATACCGGCGGCGTCCAGGGCCTTGAGAACCTCGCAGCGCTTGGGCAGAACGGTGACGAACTCCTGATAGAAGGGGCCGTTGTACTTCAGCTCCACGCCGGGGAGCTTGCAGAGCTCGGCCTGGAGATAGTGGGCTTTGGCGGTGGTCTGCCGGGCCGCTTCCTTCATGCCCTCGGGGCCCATCGTCGCCATATAAAGACCGGCGGTCAGAGCGCAGAGCGCCTCGTTGGAGCAGATGTTGGAGCTGGCCTTCTCCCGGCGGATGTGCTGCTCGCGGGCCTGCAGGGACAGGACGTAGGCCTTGTTGCCCGCGTCGTCATGGGTCTCGCCCACGATGCGGCCGGGGAGCTTGCGCATATTTTTGGTCGTGGTAGCCATAATGCCGAGATACGGGCCGCCCCAGGCGATGGGCAGGCCCAGGCACTGGCCCTCGCCCACCATGACGTCCGCGCCGACTTCCTTGGGCGTGGGCAGGATGGCAAGGCTCAGGGGATCGCAGGACAGGACGAACATGGCCTTGGCCGCGTGGACGGCCTCGCCAATGGCCTTGGCGTCCTCCAGCTGACCGAAGAAGTTGGGCTGCTGCAGGATGACGGAGGCCACGTCGGGGGTCAGCATCGACTGCAGGGCGTCCAGATCGGTCTTTCCGTCCTTGCAGGGGACGATCCGCAGTTCAGCGTTGGCGCCGTAGCAGTAGGTGCGGACGGTGTTGATGGTGTCGGGGTGGGCCGCGGCGGAGATCAGGGTGACGCTGCGCTTGCGGTCCCGGCACATGGCGGCGGCCTCGGCGGCGGCAGTGGCGCCGTCGTAGACGGAGGCGTTGGACACGTCCATGCCGGTGAGCTGGCAGATCATGGTCTGATACTCAAAGATGGACTGCAGAATACCCTGGCTCATCTCAGCCTGGTAGGGGGTGTAGGCAGTCAGGAATTCTTCCTTGGCCGGAATATACTTGACGATGCTGGGGATGTAATGGTCATAGGCGCCGGCGCCGCGCAGAACGGTCTTGTAGACCTTGTTCTCGGCGGCCAGGGCCTCCATTTTGGAGCGGACCTCCAGCTCACTCATGCCGGAGGGGATGTTCAGCGGCTCGGTGAGGAGCATCTGCGCAGGCACGTCGGCATAGAGCTGGTCTTCCCGCTCCATGCCGATGGCCTTCAGCATTTGCTCCCGTTCCGCAGCAGTCCCGGGAACGTAGCTGCCCATTTAGCCCTCCTCGGCGCAAAGAGCCTCGTAATCGTCGGCGTCCAGCAGCTCTTCGTAGTCGTTGACCTGCTCGACTTTGATGATCCAGGCGCCGTAGGGATCGGAGTTCAGCATCTCGGGAGCGTCAATGAGCTCCTCGTTGACAGCCTGCACGATGCCGGACACGGGGCTCAGCAGGTCGGAGACGGCCTTGACGGACTCCACGTCGCCGAAGGACTCGCCGGCGACGACCTCGTCGCCCGCCTCAGGCAGATTGATGAAAACCACGTCGCCCAGGGCGTCCTGAGCAAAATCGGTGATGCCGACGACGGCAACGCCGTCTTCTTCCTTGACCCACTCGTGGGACTTGGTGTACTTCAGATCGGGATTGATGGTCATGGTAAAAACCTCCTAATAAATTTTTCTGTAGATTGGTTCATATGGAACGGCTTCCAAAAGGAAGCGGGCTTACTTGGCAAGAACGGGGATCACGTAGGGAGGCAGGTTGTTGGCCACGTGCTTCAGGGGGATGACGGCCTTGAGCCGCTTGCCGCGGACGTCCACCTCGACCTCGCCATTGGTGGGCACGTCGGAAGTGATGTAGGCGATGCCGATGGCGCGCTTGCCGGTCTCATCCAGCAGCTTGGCCTCAGCGCCTTCGCCCTCGGTCTTGTAGTAGGGGATCATGGTGGCGGAGGTGACGTAGCCGATCTTCTCGCCGTTCCGGTAGATATCCATGCCGTGACGCATGACGCCGCGATCCATCAGGGCGATGGGGCGGACGCGCTTGGGCAGGTCGATCAGATCCTGGGCGGTGCCGCGCTTCTCCCGGAAAGCGGTCTGGGCGGCAGCCTGCTTGGCCAGGGCCTCGCGGCCAATGAAATCGCCCTTGCATTCATCAAAGGAGACGGCAAAACGGGCCAGCGCCAGGGCGAAAATGGGCATTTCCTTGCCTTCCTCGTCCACGCCCAGCTCGTCGCCGTAGAGGGGCAGCATAGCCTCCATGCGGAGGGTGTCGCGGGCGCCGAGGCCGGCGGGCTTCGCGCCCAGCTCCATGAGCCGGTTCCAGGCCCATTCCGCGTCCTCGTTCTTCAGGAAGATCTCATAGCCGA
>CAMUYE010000099.1 GCA_947164825.1 uncultured Clostridia bacterium | reverse complement strand
CGACGTTCCGCGACAGCCCACCGGGCTGTCGGCGCTGAACGCGCTTACATTGCTTATCCGCTCTGCCCCGCCCGGGACGCGGAATGAATCGTGAATAACGAATAATGAATAATTGCGGTATTTCCCAATTCTGCGAATTGGAAAATGAAAACGAATAAATCGGGTGGTCTGGGGTCAGGCCGTCCTATGCTGTCTGAATACATATTTTTTCGTTTCATGGGCAAGCTTCCGGAAAAGGGGGCTTGCTCATGGATTTTTTATCGGAGCTCCGATCCAGCTTTGAAGAGGCGGCGGATTTCACGGAGCGGCGGGTCCGGGTTGCGGGTTCGGACTGTTCGCTGCTGTTTATAGATGGTTTGACTTCGGGATCGGAGATCGCGGAGTTTGTGATCCGGCCGTTGCGGCGCGCCGCGGGGGGCCTGGCTCCGGCAGACCTGCTGGAATGGGCGCTGAACGGGGGCGTGGAGGCGGCTTCGGGGGCGATTTGCTCCGACGTCGAGGACGCGGAGGCGAAGCTGCTCAACGGCTTCTGCGTGCTGGCTGTGCCTGGCGCGGGGGCGGCGGCCTTCGAGGTCAAATCCGGGGAAAAGCGGGGACCCTCGGAGCCCGAGGTGGAGAGCACCACCCGGGGGCCGAAGGACGCCTTCACCGAAACGGCCCGGACCAACACGGCTCTGCTGCGCCGCCACCTGCGAAGCTCCGGGCTCCGGCTCTGGGAGACCGCCGTCGGCGGGGTGAGCCACACCAACGTGAGCCTGCTCTGGCTGGAGGGCACGGCGGAGCCGGAGACCGTGGAACGGATGAAGGCCCGGCTGAGCGCCCTGGAAGCCGGGGATCTGCTGACGCCGGCGGCGGTGGAGCGTCTGGTTCCCGGGCGGCGGCGCACGGCCTTCCCCCTGCTCCAGGCCACAGAACGGACCGACAAGCTGGCGGCGGGTCTGATGGCGGGCCGGATCGGTCTGTTTGTGGACGGGCTGCCCGTAGGCTATCTGGCGCCGGTGAACCTGGGCTGGCTGCTCCAGGCCGCGGAGGACCGGGACACAGACTGGATGTCCGCCCGCTTTTTGAAGGTCCTGCGGCTGTTTGCCCTGGTCTTCGCCCTGCTTCTGCCTGCGCTCTACGTGTCCATGGCGTCCTTTCATCAGGAGATGCTGCCCACGCCGCTGCTGGAGGCCATCATCGAGAGCAAGCAGAAGGTCCCCTTTCCCACGGTCCTGGAAGTCCTGGGCCTGCTGGCGGCCTTTGAGCTGCTGCAGGAGGCGGGCCTCTCCGCGCCGAAAGCCGTCTCCCAGCCGGTCTCCATCATCGGCGGGCTGGTGGTGGGGACTGCGGCAGTCGAAGCCAGCCTGATCTCTCCGGCCGCTCTGATCGTGGTATCGGCGGCGGGGATCTGCGGCTTTGCCCTGCCCGGAAAGAGTTTTGCCGACGCGGTCCGGCTCTGTCGCTTCGCGCTCACCGTCTGCGCCGCCCTGGCGGGCCTCTTCGGTCTGACTTTTGGCCTGCTCGCCCTGCTGATCCACCTGTCCGGGATGGAGAGCTTCGGCAAGCCCTGGCTGGCGCCGTATTCGGAGCTGAAGCGGAAATAGCGGAAAAAACGGGAAAATGCAGGCATTTTTCAGAAAGAATTTTTGAAAAATGCTTGCATTTCTATATAAGATGTGCTATAATTGCCCCGTCATTAGGTAGGAAGTACGTTAGAGAGGCCATCAAGCCTCTCTTTCTTAATGTAATATTGAGTTTACCCCATATTGGGAGGCGTCATAAATGAAGGTAACGGATCGCGTGCGCGGCTTTGCCGAGCCGGTGGTGGAGGCCCACGGCTGCTCCCTCTGGGACGTGGAATACGTCCGGGAGGGCGGCGAGTGGTTTCTGCGCCTGTATATCGACAAGGTCGGCGGCGTAAATATCAACGACTGCGAAGCCATCTCCCGGGACGTGGACCCCATTCTGGACCGGGAGGACCCCATCGAGGGCAGCTACCGCTTCGAGGTCTGCTCAGCCGGGCTGGAGCGTCCCCTGAAGCGGCCCTCGGATTTCGAGGCCTTTCTCGGCGCCGACGTGCTGGTGAAGCTCTACCGGCCCGTAAACGGGATCCGGGAATTCCCCTGCGTCCTGCGGGGCTATGACAACGGCAACGTCACCGTGGAATACGGCGGCGAAACGATGACATTTTCCAAGTCCCAGGTCGCCCTGGTGCGGCTGCGGGTGGACTTTTCGTAAACACATAGGAGGAACCTGAATTATGAACCAAAACACCAGTTCTGAGATCTTTGCCGCCCTGCGGCAGCTGGAGCGGGACAGAGGCATTCCCGTGGAGTATATGACCGACCGTATCACCCAGGCGCTGCTGGCGGCCTACAAAAAGGACCGCGTCGGCTATACCGACAACGTCTACGTGGAGCTCAACGAGAAAGAGCTCAAGATGTACGCCACGAAGGAGGTCGTGGACGAGGTCTTCACCCCGGCCACCGAGATTCAGCTCGAAGCCGCCCGCAAGATCGATCCCCACTGCGAGCTGGGCGATCTGGTCAACGAAGAAATTGAGACCCAGGCCTTCGGCCGCATCGCCGCCCAGACCGCCAAGCAGGTCATCATCCAGGGCATCCGCGAGGCCGAGCACGGCATGATCTACGACAAGTTCTCCTCCAAGGAGCACGAGATCCTGACGGCCACCGTCTCCCGCATCGACAACAACACCGGCGATATGTCCGTCCGCATCGGCCAGGGCTCCGACCGCACCGAGGCCCGTCTGGCTCTGAGCGAGCAGGTCAAGGGCGAGCATTACCGCGAGGGTGACTTTATCCGCGTCTACGTGGTGGAGGTTCGCCGCAGCAACCGCGGGCCCCAGATCATCGTCTCCCGGACCCATCCCGGCCTGGTGAAGCGGCTGTTCGAGCTGAACGTCCCCGAGATCGCCTCCGGCGAGGTGGAGATCAAGTCCATCGCCCGGGAAGCCGGCTCCCGCACGAAGCTGGCCGTTCACGCGGTGGATGAGAACCTGGATCCCGTGGGCACCTGCGTGGGCCAGCGGGGCGCCCGTGTGGCTGCCGTCGTGGACGAACTGCACGGTGAGAAAATGGATATCGTGGTCTGGGACGAGGATCCCGCCAAGTTCGTGGCCGCTGCTCTGGCCCCCGCCGACGTGGTCAGCGTGACCATGGTGGAGGGCGAGAAGGCCTGCCGCGTCATCGTCCCCGACGATCAGCTCTCCCTGGCCATCGGCAAGGAAGGCCAGAACGCCCGTCTGGCGGCCCGCTTGACCGGGCATAAGATCGATATCAAGCCTGAGTCGCAAGCCAACGAAGAATGAAAATATGAAACTATGAAACTATGAAAATATTTCGGAGTTTTTCAAATTGCAATTTGAAAAACACATTCATAGTTTCATGGTCTCATAGTTTCATAGTTTCATAGTTCAGGAAAGGAGGGATCTATAATGCCAAAGCATACGCCTTTGCGCCAATGCTTAGGCTGCCGGGAGATGAAGCCCAAGGCAGAGCTTGTCCGGGTCGTCCGCTCCCCGGAGGGGACGGTCAGCGTGGACCTGCGGGGCAAGGCCCCGGGACGGGGCGCCTATGTCTGCCGCAGCGCGGACTGTCTGAAAAAGGCCCTGCGCTCCCGGTCGGTGAGCCGTGCCCTCGGCGTGGAGATCCCTCCCGAGATCTACGACGCGCTTGCCGCGCAGATGGAGGAACCGGATGACGCAGGAAACGGATAGATCGCTCGGAATGCTGGGCCTGGCCCGGAAGGCCGGAAAGCTCCAGACCGGAGAAGAGACCGTGAGCGCCATGCTCGCGGAAAAACACGCCCGCCTGACCGTCCTGGCCAGCGACGCGGGAGAGGCTGTGGCCCGGAAGATCCGCGGCCTGGCCGAGGGCACCCGGCAGCGGGTTCTGACGATCCCCTGCGACAAGCTGAGCCTCGGCGCCGCCCTGGGCAGGCCGGTGGTTTCCGTCGCGGCTTTTGCGGACGTCTCCATGGCGCTGGCCTTTGTGAAGACCCTGCCCCCCGGGACCGCGCCGCAGGATTTGGTCGAGGATTTAGAACGCCGCGTCGCCCGGGTCAAAGCGAAGCGGCAGCGAAAGAATTGACAGTTGACAGGCATCAATTGTCAATTGTCTCTTGTCAACTGTCAATTGTTATGTGGAGGTGGCTATATGAGTACGTTAGTCAAGTATCGGATTAAAGAGGTGGCCGCGGATTTCGGCGTTGCGCCCAAGGAAATCTCCGCCATCGTGGAAAAATATTTTGAAAAACCCAAGAGCACGGCACAGGTGCTGGATGAGCAGCAGCTCAACGTGATCTTTGACCTCATGACCCAGAACAACCAGATCTCCTCCATTGAGGTGGTCTTTGCCGCGGCGTTCGCCGCCAAGGAGGCTGAGGAGAAGCGCCAGGCCGAGGAGGCGGCGAAGAAGGCCGCCGAGGAGAAAAAGAAGGCGGAGGACGCGGCCAAGGCCGCAGGCAAAGCCGCTCCGGCTTCCACTGCGCCCGCCGCGCCTGCCGGTGCCGCCAAGCCCGGCGAGAAAAAGCCGGTCCAGGGCCAGAACAAGCCCGCCGAGAAGAAGCCCGCGGAGCCCCAGCGCAAGCGCGAGCGCCGGGTGGTGGACACCTCCGCCGTCCAGGTCAACGCCGACCGCTTCGACGACCACGTGGACACTCTGATCTCCGAACGGGATCAAAACCGCTCCGGCGGCAAGCAGAAGATCGGCGGCAAGAACAAGAAGCAGCAGGGTCCCAAGGGCGCCAAGTCCAAGGAGGATGAGCGCAAGCGGATGAACCGTCTCCGCCTGGAGGTGGTCAAGAAGACCCCGCTTACCGTCAAGATCCCCGACGAGATCACCGTGGGCGAACTGGCGGTCCGCATGAAGAAGACCGCCGCCGAGCTCATCAAGTGCCTGATCAAGAACGGCGTCATGGCAACGGTCAACCAGACCATCGACTTCGACACCGCCGAATTCGTCGCCACGGAGCTGGGCTGCAAGGTAGAGCGGGAGGTCGTGCTCACCATCGAAGACAAGCTCTTTGACGACCATCAGGACACCGCCGAGGAGCTGGTCACCCGGCCCCCCGTCGTGGTGGTCATGGGCCACGTGGACCACGGCAAGACGAGCCTGCTCGACGCCGTGCGGAAAACCAACGTGGTGGCCGGCGAGGCCGGCGGCATCACCCAGCATATCGGCGCCTACACCGTCAAGATCAACGGCAATCTGATCACCTTCCTGGACACCCCGGGCCACGCGGCTTTCACCTCCATGCGAGCCCGCGGCGCCATGTGTACGGACGTGGCGATCCTGGTGGTGGCCGCCGACGACGGCATCATGCCCCAGACCATCGAGGCCATCAACCACGCCAAGGCCGCCAAGATCCCCATCGTGGTGGCGGTCAACAAGATGGATAAGCCCGGCGCGAACCCGGACCGCATCCTGACCCAGCTCACCGAGCACGATCTGGTGCCCTCCGAGTGGGGCGGCGACACCGAAGTCTGCCGCATCTCCGCCAAGACCGGCATGGGCATCGACGAACTGCTGGAGACCGTCATCGTCACCGCAGAGCTCCAGGAGCTCAAGGCCAACCCCAACCGTGCCGCCAAGGGCACCGTCATCGAGGCCCGGCTGGACAAGACCCGCGGCCCCATCGCCACCCTGCTGGTCCAGAACGGCACCCTCAACCAGGGCGATACCATCATCGCCGGTACCGCCGTGGGCCACGTCCGCGTGATGACCGACGACAAGGGCAAGTCCATCAAGCACGCCGGCCCCTCCATCCCCGTGGAGATCACTGGTCTGGCCGAAGCGCCCGCCCCCGGCGACAGCTTTGAGGCCGTCACCGACGAGCGCATGGCCCGTCAGCTTGTGGAGCAGCGCAAGCAGAAGGCCAAGGACGAGCTTGCCAAGCAGCAGTCCAAGGTCACCCTGGAGAACCTCTTCGATCAGATGAAGAAGGGCGAGATGAAGGAGCTCAACATCCTGGTCAAGGCCGACGTCCAAGGCTCCGCCGAAGCCGTCCGAGCCAACCTGATGAAGCTCAGCAACGAGGAAGTGGCCGTCAAGGTCATCCACTCCGGCGTAGGCGCCATCAACGAGTCCGATATCCTGCTGGCCTCCACGGCCAACGCTATCATCGTCGGCTTCAACGTCCGGCCCGACGCCGCCGCGGCGGCCTCCGCCCAGCGTTCCAACGTGGATATCCGGCTCTACTCCGTCATCTACGAGTGCCTGGAGGAGATCGAGGCCGCCATGAAGGGCATGCTGGCTCCCAAGTACCGGGAGGTCGTCATCGGCCACGCCGAGGTCCGCGTCCTCTACAAGGTCAGCGCCATCGGCACCGTCGC
>CAMUYE010000098.1 GCA_947164825.1 uncultured Clostridia bacterium | reverse complement strand
GCGGGACGCGGGTTTAGCTTTATCGCGGGACGCGGGTTTAGCTTTATCGCGGGACGCGGGTTCGGCTTTGCCGGAGAGGCGGCGTGGTTTCATGCCTTCTCCTCCCGGCTGAACAGGTACGCGCTGAGCTGGACAGCCCGGGCGTAGTCGGCGATCAGCGGGGCCATGTCGTCGGAGACCTCCAGCTGGATCGTCTCGTTCTGCAGGGTCGTCACGGCAGTGCGTTTGCTGCCGACAGCCTGCACGGAGGCGATCTCCTCCATCGGGATGGTCTTCAGCGGGAGCTTGCCCTCCTTGAGATAGATTCCCCGGGCGCCCAGGGCCACGCCCTCTTTGACGGGGCCGAGACGGGAAGCGGATTTATACCAAATCACGGGCGTGTTCTCCGGCAGCCCCAGGCTCAGCCGGAGTTTGGGCAGGCGCTCCATGGCGCTGCGGTCCTCCAGGCGGATCAGATTGCCCTCCCGGAGGCCGGCGGTCTCGCAGGCCCGGCAGAAGATCTCCCAGGCCATTTTGGGGCTCAGAAGCTCCGGCTCCACGGGCGCGGTGCAGGATTGGACGTCCTCCGCCATGCGGACCCGGAGCGCAGCGGGCAGCGGGGCCGCGGGACCCGGCTCAGCCCAGCGGCTCAGGCAGTCGTTGAGGAATTCCAGGCTGCGCTCGTAGCCGGAGCGGCTGATCCGGGCCTCTGTGAGCCGATAGGAGTTGTCCTTGCCCACGATCTGCAGGACAAGCGACAGGTGCTGCTTCATGGCCTGGAAGCGTTCGATGTTCTCCAGGGGCAGATAGTCCAGATGCTTGCCCACCTTGTAATAGAACCGGGTGGCGGTCATGGCGTACATGCTCCCGCATTCAAAGAGGAAAACGGGAATATCCCGGGGCGTCTCCAGGCCGGAACCGTCCCAGAACTCCGCCAGCTTCTCCCGGTAGTATTCCCCGGACGAAGGCAGGACAAAGTCTCCGCTGTGGAGCTTGTGATGGGCGATGAGCTGTTTTGTCAGCTCCGCCCGGGCGGAGCAGTTTTCGAGGATCAGGGCGTTTTCCCGGGCCAGCACGCAGCGCAGATAATGCCGCTTGGCCTTGTCGCAGTAATCGCCGCTGTTCACGGCGAAGCGCAGCTCGTCGATGTCCTCGAAGTCCAGCCGGTCAAAGTCCCTGTTCAGGGCCATGAGCCGCAGCATATCCAGGCGGAAAAGCTTTTCATTCAGGCGCTTCATGGCCGGGACCGTAAAGCGGGGGGGCAGCTCCCGGGCTTCGATCCGTTCCCGGACCGCCAGGATTTCCGTGCGCTCCATATCGTCCAGATCGTCCAGCTCCGCCTCCACTTCCCGGTAAAGGGCGGCTTCCCGCAGAAGCGCGATCTTATGCCGGTAGGCGGTCACAAATTTGGGACTCCAGTCGTCCCCCTCCAGCGTTTCGGCAACGGCCCGGAGCTCCTGTTCGCTCATGGACTCGGCCCCGGCGGTGGCCCGATCCAGGGCCGCCAGGTCCAGGGCGTCCTGCCGGTCTTCGATCCGGCGGTAGTATGCGGTCTTCAGGACCTCGGCGCAGTCCGCCCTGTCGAGGGCGGCGCGGATCCCGGCCAGATCGGAAGCCTCGGCCTCCTCCACTCCGGTGCAGAGCGCATCCAGCGCGGCGTACTGGAGGGCGTCGATCCGGCTGTTGATCCGGGCGGCGTAGGGAGTGCGGGCCTGGACCGTATAGGGACCCGCGGCGATCCGGTCCGCCAGCGCCCGCAGCCCGGAGAGATCCAGACCCTCCGCGCCCCGGGTCAGGGCGTCCAGCTCCTGGATCTGGCGGTTCAGATAGGCCTCGTGCAGCACGTCCAGCGCCAGATCGCGCTCCTCCACCGGGGCCTCCGCGGTGGAAATGGCGCGGGCAAGCTCCAGCAGCCTGGCGCAGTCCGCCGTTTCGGCCTGGGCCAGCATTTCGGTCAGCGGATGGCTCGAGCTGGGTTCTTCGGAGGGCTCTGCCTCGGGCGGACGGCCAATGGCCGCCCCTACGGCCTCGTTCTCCTCGTCCCCTGCTGCCTGCTGCCTGTTGTCTGTTGCCTCGTTCTCCCCGTCCCCTGCTGCCTGCTGCCTGTTGCCTGTTGCCTCGTTCTCTCCGTCTTCTGTTGCCTGCTGCCTGTTGCCCGTTGCCTCGTTCTCTCCGTCCCCTGTTGCCTGCTGCCTGTTGCCTGTTGCCTCGTTCTCTCCGTCTTCTGTTGCCTGCTGCCTGTTGCCTGTTGCCTCGTCGGGCATACGCAAAGCGGCCAGGGCGGCGGCCAGGGCGGGGATTCCGGTGTTGGTCAGAGCCAGGCTCAGCTGCTCCGGGCTGATCTCCCGGCCGCCCAGCTCCAGTGCGGGCTCTCCCGTGACGGCATAGGCGGACAGGCTGTTCTCTCCGGGGCCGAAGCGCTCATAGAAGGCTTCCCGGGCGGCAAGATGCCTGGGAGAGAGCTCCGCGTTCACGGGCAGGCGGAACAGCTTGGCCGCGGCGGCGCAGATCGGGTAGATTCCGGGTTCGGCAAAGCCCCGTTCGCGCAGCAGGGCGAGGGTGCGGGTCACGGCGGCGCGGAGCTCGGGGACCTTGTCGGCCTTATTCAGCACGAAGCGCGGCTCCAGTCCGGGGTCGGCCGCCAGCTCGTCCAGCAGGGCGAGCTGGGCCGGGGCCTCCGGGCGTTCCGCGTCCAGGACGCAGAGGCGGAAGTTCTCCGGCAGCCGGGCCCCGGCAAGCGCCGGCATGGCATCCAGCAGGGTCCGGCGTCCTGCACCGGGGATGCCGACGGTCAGTTCGGCCAGGGTCTTCGCGGCGGAGGGTACGTCTGTCATGGTGGGGGCCTCCTTCTATATCTACTTTTTTTGCTTTGCATTAAGGAATAAGTAATAGGTAATAAGTAATAAGTAACTGTGTCGATGCGGATACTTATTACTTCTTACTTATTACTTTTCGCTTCCTCGGTGGGGTGCAAGGGCGGGCAGATTGCCCGCGCTACAGGCGTGGTTCGCAGGGGTTCACGTAAACGGTCCGGTAGTTCTCGTAGACCACCATGCCGGGCTTGGCGCCGGCGGGCTTTTTCACCTGGCGGACCGGGCAGAGATCCACGGGAACGTTGCGGCCCTGGCGGGCCTGGGAGAACCAGGCGGCCAGCTGCGCCGCCTCGGTGATGGTCTGATCCGGGACGGGGGCCCCGGCGCAGGCGATGATGACGTGGGAGCCGTGGGCCTTCTGGACGTGGAGCCAGAGGTCGGTCTTATAGGCCAGCCTGGTGGTGAGCAGGTCGTTCTGCCGGTTGTTGCGGCCCACTAAGATCTGGAAGCCGTCGGAGGAGCGGAACTCCATGGGCTTGGAGGGCGGGAGCTTCATCTGCTTCCGCCGATCGGTCTGCTTCAGATAGCCGCCCTCCACCAGCTCGGCACGGATATCGGCGATGTCCCCCTCGGTCTCGGCCCGCGCCAGGGACTCCAGCACCGAGGCCAGATAGCCCTCCTCGGTCCGGCCCAGGGCGATCTGCTCCGTCAGAAACTTCTCCGCGTGCTTGGCCTTGTTGTAGTCCTTGTAGTATTTGGCCGCGTTCTGCTGGGGGGAAAGCGTCACGTTCAGGGGGATCTCGATCTCCTTCATGTCCGGATCGTAGAAGTCCACGGCGCTGAGCCGGGCCTGCCCCCGCTCCATGCGGTGCAGGTTGGCGGTGACGATATCTCCCAGCTGGCGCAGCCGCTCCCGGCCGTAGGTGGCCGCCAGCTCCTGCTCCTGGTTGGCCAGCTTGCGGCGGAGCCGGGCGAGCTGATTGCTCAGGGTCTTGTGGATGGTCTGGGTCCTGGCCCGCATCCGCTCGGCCAGGGCTTTGCCGGTGTAGAAGTCGTCCAGGAGCGCCGAGAAGCTGGGGAAGCTGTCCTGGGTCATATAGCCCTCGTACTGGCGGATGGGCCGGAAGGAGAAATCCTTGCGCTCCCCGTGCAGCAGGAGCCGGGTGGGAACGAAGCCCGAGGACAGGGCCCGGAGCTCCCGGGCCAGGGCCGCCGCCAGGACCGGCCGATCCAGATCCAGAATATCCGGGTCCGTGCAGCCCGTGCTCAGCCAGGCCAGCTCCCGGGCAATCAGGGGGGAGATCCCGGCGAAGCGGTCCATGAGCCAGCGATCCAGCGCCGCGGGGTGATCCACGGCCCCCAGCGCCTCATACAGCGTTTCCACGGTCTCGGTCCGAAAATCCAGCTTCCCCTGGGCCGGGGGCTCCCGATAGAAAAGGCCGGGCAGGACCTGGCGCTTTTCGGACATCTCAAAGTCCACCCGGCGCAGGCAGTCCAGGATCCGGCCGTCGGGGCCGGTCAGGATCAGGTTGGAGTTGCGGCCCATGAGCTCCAGATAGAGGTGCTTCTCGCTGAGCTCGCCCAGCTCGTCGGCGCTCTCCACGCAGAGGTCCACTGCCCGCTCCAGGGGCAGCTGCCGCAGGGAGACCACCCGGCCTCCGGCCAGGTGCTTGCGCAGCAGCATGCAGAACATGGGAGGCTGGGCCGGATTCTCGTACCGGGCCTCCGTGTAGTGGAGCCGGGGATGGTTGGAGGAGGCCGAGAGCAGCAGCTTCCGGTTCCCGGCGCTTTGGCTCCGGACCTGGAGCAGCACCGTGTCCCGCTCCGGCTGCTGGATCTTGTCGATCCGGGATCCGGGGAGGGTTTGGTTGAGTTCCTCTGTAAGAGCTGACAAAAATATTGCGTCTAAAGGCATAACTTCGTTTCCTCTATCTGAATGAAACTATGAAACTATGAAAATATGAAAATATTATAGTTTCATATTTTAATATTTTCATTTTTCCGCCCAAGGGCATAGAGCTCGCTGACCCGCTCCTTTTGTCCCGTGAGCCAGAGCCAGCCGAACAGCGTTTCCAGGCCGGTGGCCCGGGCATACTGGCCGGGACTGGCGGATTTGGGGGCCGGGTGGGAATGGGCGTTGCGGCCCCGCTTGTAGACGGTCGTCTCCTCCGGCGTCAGATGGGGCAGAAGCCGCTCCACGAAGGCCGCCTGGGCCGGGGCCGTGACCCGGGCCACGGTCCGGGCGTGGAGCTCTCCGACCTTTGCGCTCCCCGTCTCGCAGAGCAGCTCCGAGCGGACCAGCAATTCGAAAACCGCGTCCCCCACGTGGGCGAGGGCCAGCTCGGAAACCGTGGAGAGCTGTTCGGGGGATAAGGTAACGTTCAAAAAATCTGTCATAATGTGATTTACCTTTTCTTTTCTATCGTTCAAATGGCAATTTGAACGATACCACAATTATTCATTATTCACTATTCATTATTCATTCGGCCCAGGCGGGGGCCAGTGGCGCACACTGTGCGCCGCTACGGGCGGGGCTGCTTACCGGCCCCTTCCTCCAGGCGCTTGATCCGGTAGGTCGCGAACAGGGCGACGATCAGGGGGATCGCCGAAGTGTAGAGGACGGGCAGGATATCGATGGCATAACCGCCGATCAGCAGGAGCGCGGCCAGCACCAGCATCCAGCGGCGCAGGCTCTCCAGCCGGGCGATCCGCCGCCCTCGTTTTTGGTCCTCTTCCGGGAGTTCTGTTTCTTCATCCCGAAGCGTCTCTTCCCGTTCTCCCATCAGGTCCTCCACCCCCTTTTCAGATCCGTTACGGATCCATTATAGCAGATTTCCGCGGAAATTCAAGGAAATATCATCTTTATATAAAATTGTTTAAAAATTGCTTGTCAGAACGGGTTTCCTGTGTTACAATGCACATAACAGGATTTGATAAAGGAGGCGTTTTTCTATGCAAATTCTGAAGCCCGCAGTGGCGGGCACCCTGGAGTCCAGCGACGTGATGGTTACGCTGGAGCCGGGCACTGACGGCATCGAGCTGTCTCTGAGCAGCAGCGTAATGAATCAATACGGCCGTCAGATCAAGAAGACCGTTCTGGAGACCCTGGAGCGGCTGGAGGTCAAGGACGCAAAGGTCACCGTGGTGGACAAGGGCGCTCTGGACTGCACCATCAAGGCCCGCGTGGAGTGCGCCGTGCTGCGCAGCTGCGACAAGGCCGACAAGAATATTGACTGGGGAGGTGTGATCAGATGATTCCTCGTCCGAAGCCGGAACGGTTCCGTCTGCGCCGGACCATGATCTTTATGAGCGCGCAGAAGCCGGGTCTCATCAAGGACGCCTACATCTACGGTGTGGACTCCATCATGCTGGACCTGGAGGACGCCGTGGCGGAGAACCAGAAGGACGCCGCCCGCTTCTCCCTGTATCACTGCCTCAAGACCATTGACTACGGCGATACCGAGGTCATCGTACGCATCAACGGTCTGGATACCCCCCACTGGCAGGAGGACATCCGGGTCTGTGTCGCCGGCGGCGCCGACGGCATCCGTATCGCCAAGTGCGAGAGCGCCCAGGACGTC
>CAMUYE010000097.1 GCA_947164825.1 uncultured Clostridia bacterium | reverse complement strand
GAAGAACAAGAACGTCCTGAAGATCAAGGGCGGCATCGTGGAAGGTAAGGTCCAGTCTGTTGACGCGCTCAACGCGTTCGGCGAACTGCCCTCCAAGAATGCTCTGATCGCGCAGGTCCTCGGCACCTTCCTGGCTCCCATCACGTCCCTGGCGTTCGTCATCGACCAGATCCGCGAGCAGAAGGCCGGCCCCGCTCCCGCAGAAGCCCCCGCTGAGTAATCCCAAACCACACAAACAAAAAAACTACTACTAAAATTGGAGGATATTACAATGTCTGAAAAGATCGCTGCCCTCATCGAGGAAGTCAAGAATCTGTCCGTGCTCGAGCTGTCCGAGCTGGTTCACGCTCTGGAGGAGACCTTCGGTGTCTCCGCCGCCGCTGCCGCCGTCGCTGCCGGTCCCGCTGCCGGTGCCGTCGAGGTCGAAGAGAAGACCGAGTTCGACGTCATCCTGAAGTCCGCTGGCGCTTCCAAGCTGAACGTCATCAAGGTCGTCCGCACCGCTACCGGTCTGGGCCTGAAGGAAGCCAAGGAGCTGGTCGACAACGCCCCCAAGGCCATCAAGGAAGCCATCTCCAAGGAAGACGCCGAGAAGCTGGCCGAGGATCTCAAGGCCGCCGGCGCCGAGGTCGAGGTCAAGTAATCTCGCCCCAAGCGAACAAGACAGATCCTGTCATAGAAAAACCCGGAACCGTTTGGACGGTTCCGGGTTTTTCTATTCGGGAGATCGGCGGCCTGGGGCCAGGCCGCCCTACGGGGCGTCGCTGTCCAGGAGAGAGACAGCCTCGGCCAGCTCGGCGGCCAGGCCGCCCGCGTAGGCGGCGTGGAAGCGGGGGGCGTCGGGGCCGAAGCTCAGAACGCCGTCGTCTTCGATGCCGAGGATCAGGATCTTGCCGCGGATCATCACAGGCACGACGCTGTCTTCCCGGAAGAGGATGCCGTGGTCCCGGCGCAGCTCCTCCAGGGCCTCCGGGGTCCATTCCTGGTCCCAGACGAAGAAGCGCCGGGTCGCGCCTTCCTCCCGGGCTGTAATCAGCTTGTCCATTGATACGTCTCCTTTCTTGCAAAAGCCGTCGGAAAAACTTTGCCGGGCCGCGGATCCCCTCCGCGGCCCGGCAAAGGGCCTTACAGGTTGAAGTACTTCTCGAACTCCGCGGGATGCGGGATCCGGCTCAGCTCGGCGCACTCGGCGCGCTTGCGCTTGAGGAAGTTCTTGATCAGGCTCTCGGGGAAGACGCCGCCGGCGGTGAGGTAGTCATGGTCCGCCTCCAGGGCGTCCAGGGCGTCCTCCAGACGGGTGGGGAGCTGATGGAGCTTTTTCTTTTCCTCCTCGGGAAGATCGAAGAGGTTCATATCGTAGGGGCCCCAGCCGTTGGCGTGGGGGTCGATCTGATTCTTGATGCCGTCGATGCCGGCCATCAGGATGGCGGCGTAGCAGAAGTAGGGGTTGCAGGTGGCGTCGGGGTTCCGCAGCTCGAAGCGGCGCAGCTTGGGGGACTTGGCGTAGGCCGGGATGCGGATGACGGCGGAGCGGTTGGAGGTGGCGTAGCCCACGGTGACGGGGGCCTCAAAGCCGGGAACCAGCCGCTTGAAGGAGTTGGTGGAGGGGTTCGTGATGGCGCAGAGGGAAGCGATGTGCTTCAGCAGACCGCCCATGAACCAGTGGGCCTCCTTGGACAGATGGGAGTAGCCGTTGTCGTCGGAGAAGACGGGCTCGCCGTCCTTCAGAAGGAGCATGTGGACGTGCATACCGCTGCCGGCCTCGCCGTAGACGGGCTTGGGCATCAGGGTGGCGGCCAGGCCGTACTTCTTGGCCACGTTGTGGATGATGTACTTGACCATCATGGTGCCGTCGGCCATCTTCTCCAGCTCGCAGAGCAGGGGCTCGATCTCAAACTGACCGGCGCCGCCCACCTCGGGGTGGTGGTACTTGACGGGGATGCCGGCCTTTTCGATCTCCATGCACATCTCGGAGCGGCACTCATAGGTGGTGTCCAGAGGCTTGGCGATGTGGTAGTTCTTCTGGAAGGGAACCACGTTGCCGCTGCCCTCGACCTCGCTGTTCCAGTAGGCCTGCTGGGTGTCCACGGCGAAGGCGACCCGGTTGTTCTCCACGGTCCAGCCAACCTGGTCGAAGAGATAGAACTCAAACTCGGGGAGGATCAGCATGGTGTCGGCAATGCCGCTGTCCTGCATGTACTTCTTGGCGGCGGCCACGATGTTCCGGGGATACTGGGGCAGGGGGCGGTTCTCGGGATAGTCGATGATCATGGCGTTGCCGATCATGGACAGGGTCTTGACCTCGCAGAAGGGGTCGATGGCCGCGGTGTCCAGGTCGGGAATGTAGACCATGTCGGACTTTTCCACCACGGCGTAGCCGTAGTTGGAGGCGTCGAAGCCGATGCCGTTGATCATGGTCTCCTCATTGAAGTGGACGGCGGGAATGGTGACGTGCCGGAACTGGCCGTTGATGTCCACGACCTTGAAGTCCACCATCTTGATGTCCTCGTCCCGGATAAGCTGCATGATGTCCTGTGCTGTTCTTGCCATAGTAACACCTCGTGATCTGTATTTTGGAAGGTCGGAAACGCCCCTCTCTCTGATTGTATCATACACGAAACCTATACAAAAGTAAAGGGCGCGGACAGAAAACTTTTTGTGAATTCCGTCATAAGCGCGGCTTACTTGACAGGGCTCCCGGCCGGCGGTATAATGAACTGTAAATCGGGATTTGTAGCGCCGTAGGGGGCGGCGTCCCCGACGCCCCGAACATGCCGTTATCTGATACGTGCGGGCCGTCGGGGACGCCGGCCCCTACGGCGAGAGCTCGGCAAATCCGAATTGATTGGAGGAACGCCCATGACAAGCACTCAGCTGATCTGGTCCCTGGTATTGAATTCTGCCGTCGCAGTGCTCGTTTTTTGCAGTACCCTGGCCTTTTTCCGCCTGGGCGGGCAGGGCAACATGAAGGAGGGCGGCAGGAAGGCCCTGATCTACTTTACCGTGGACTCCAACCTGCTCTGCGCCCTGGCCTGCCTGGCCCTCTGCGTCTGGGACGCCGCAGCTCTGGGCCGGGGCGGCGGGGTCCTCGTTCCCCGCTGGCTGGACCTGTTCAAGTTCGCGGGCAGCGTCGCCGTGGGCGTCACCTTCTTCACCACCCTCTGCTATCTGCTGCCCGTCACGAAATTCGATTTCAAGCTGCTCTACGCGGGCTGGAACTTCTGCCTCCACGCGCTCTGTCCCCTGGCCGCCATGGGCTCCTGGGCTTTCCTGGAGCGGAGCGCGCCCCTGCCCTTCGCCTGGACCCTGCTGGGCCTGGTCCCCACGGCGCTCTACGGCGTCCTCTATCTGTGGAAGGTCATTGTGAAAAAGCAGTGGAAGGATTTCTACCACTTCAACGTGGGCGGCCTGTGGTACGTTACCGTCTTCGTCATGCTCCTGCTGAGCTTCGGCATCGGCGCGGGACTGTGGGCCCTGCGGTAACCGCCTGCAGGGCCTCTGCAGCGGTTAATCTTTTTTCACCCGCGCAACCAAGCCCCTCGAAAAGTTGATTATGACAGGGAAGGCCTTCATCAAGCAGAAAGGAGCACGCCATGGACGACGCCGGGATCGTGAAGCTTTTTCTCCGCCGGGACGAGGCGGCCATCACCGCCGCCGCGGAACGATACGGGTCCCGGCTCCACGCCCTTGCCCGGAATCTTTTGGGCAGCGACGCCGACGCCGAGGAATGCGTCAACGACGCCTGGCTGGAGGCCTGGAACCGCATCCCGCCCCACGAGCCCGGGGACTATCTCTTCGCCTTTCTGGCAAAGATCGTCCGGGCAAAAGCCCTGAACCGGGTGAAGGCCATGAGCGCCGAAAAACGCAGCGCGGAGCTGGTCTCCCTGACGGAGGAGCTGGCGGGAATGCTCCGCAGCGCCGACGACACCGAGGCCGCCGCGGAGGCGAAGGAGCTGGCCGCCGCCGTCAGCCGCTGGCTGCGGAGCGTCTCCGAGGAGAAACGCCGGGTCTTCGTCCGCCGCTACTGGTATGCGGAGTCCCTGCAGCAGATCGCGGATCGGTACGGAATCAGCGAGTCCAAGGTCAAGTCCCTGCTCTGGCGCGCCCGGCGGGAGCTGGCCAAACAACTTGAGAAAGAGGGGTATTTACCATGAAAGAAATTGAATTTATGGAAAAGATCAACGACCTCGACCCGGCGCTCCTGGAGGACCGGCCCGCCGCCGGGAAGCGGTCCCGGAGCAAACTGATCCGGCGCTTCGCCCTGGCCGCGGCCGCTGTGCTGCTGCTGGCCGGGACGGTCTACGGCGTTGCGAAGGGAATCGAGCTGCGGAAGACCGACAGCCCGGGAACGGAGGAGCAGGGCTTCGAGGCGAGGGTCCAGCTTCCCCTGGTGCCCCGGAGCAGCTTCACGGGGGAGATCCGGACCGCGGGGGAGAAGATCGCGGAGCAGTATCAGAACCCCGTCTCCCAGCCCATGTTTTCCTCCTATTACGCGGACCCCGGCACCTACGCCCTGAGTTTTGCGACCATCGACGAGGCCGCGGCCTATATCGGGCTGGAGGGCTTCAAGCTCCCCACCTTCCCCTTCGATGAATATGACTGCTCCGTTTCCGCCCACGGAGACGAAAAGGGCCGGGTTGACATGGTGCAGCTCACCGCGGAGCGCATCGTCCGCAACGACATCGGCGCCCAGCTCTACGTCACCATTCTCACCGACGCCGCCCCGCAGTCGGAATACGTCTCCGGCGGCGTCTGGACCTACGAATTTCCCAGGGACGTAGAGTTCCGGCATTATACGACTCCCGGCGGGAAGGACTGCGCCATCGCCGTGCTGAAGCCCGAGTATGACAACGATTACCTGGGCATGACCGGCTATATGGCCGCCGGCAGCGCCCTCTACGAGCTGAACCTCGGCGCGGTCCCCCAGGAGAAATACGACGTCGCCATGCAGATCCTCCGCGACTGGGCGGACGCCTTGGACAAGGAATAAGTAAGAAATAAAAAAGTAAGAAGTGCGGGGCCGATCCCTGTCACTTCTTACTTTTTCTGACTGGTTTTTATCCTGTTCAGCGGCGATGTCTGCGATGATTGGCGGTCCACAGCAGCACGCACAGGATCAGCGTCGCCAGAACCATCAGCACAAGGCTCAAAGGCCAGCGGCCGCCCCGGTTAAAGCCGTAAAAATCGTTCCAGCGCTTCAGAAGGATCACGCAGGTGAAATAAACCGCGCCATAAACCACAACAGGCAGCAGACCCAGCAGGCAGGACCACAGCGGAGCGGGCCCGCTCCGCTCCAGTGCGGCAAAACTGATGATCGCGGCCAGCGGGCAGAGCAGATGCAGGTAGAGATTCCTTCCGGTAAGCATGGGTCCGTAGCCGTAGAGCTGCCCGAGGAAGAGTATCACCGTGCAGAAGGTGAGGCTGACGGCGACCGTCCCGACGAATTTGAAGACGTTCAGCCAGCGCGGGATCTCCGCGTCCCTGCGGCGCAGATGCGGCAGCTCCCACACTGCCATGCCCAGACAGGCCAGGGCGCAGAGTACGTTGGAGTCCACCGTGAAATAGATAAAAGCTTTTGCGCCGACCGCCTGCATATTTCCCACGCCGCCGCGGATAAAGAAGCCGAGTACGCACAGCGTCGTCGCGGCGAAGACAAAGAGATTGCAGCACAGCGACAGCAGCTTTTTCGTCATAGGCTCAGCTCCTTCCCTTGCAGGGTTTGATCTCTGCCCGATTTTCTGCTTCTTGCTTTTTTGCTTTTTCCTATTCATTGTGAAGCAGCATTTTGCGTTCTTCCTTCTGTTTTTTTCATTTTACCACGAAAAAGCCTCCCGTGCAAGGGTTCCCGTGCAGAAAAAACAGTTGACATCCTCGGAAAAGGCAGTATAATAGATGCGTTAAATGCGTTGAGGAAACGAGACCGGCAGAGAAACGGCAGCGAACGGGGGAGGGTGCGAGCCCCGGCGTTTTCAAACCGGTCAGCCACTTCCGAGCGGCCCGCGAGGAGCGGGACGGGCGCTCCCGTTACAGAGCCCAGAGACCAAATTAGGGTGGTACCGCGATCACTTCGCCCCTATCGGGGGGCGGGGTGTATTTTTTTCTCACCCAATGCAAAAACGGCGGACAAGCAAGGCTTGTCCCTACATTCCCTTTTGGAGGTAATATCATGCCAACTTATCACGGACTGAACGAGCTTCGGGAGATGTTCCTGAGCTACTTTGAGAGCAAGGGGCATCTGCGCCTGCCCTCCTTCTCTTTGATCCCCCAGAACGACAAGAGCCTGCTGCTGATCAACTCCGGCATGGCCCCCATGAAGCCCTACTTCAAGGGCGAGGTGGAGCCCCCCCGCCGCCGGGTCTGCACCTGCCAGAAGTGCATCCGCACCGGCGACATCGAGA
>CAMUYE010000096.1 GCA_947164825.1 uncultured Clostridia bacterium | reverse complement strand
GGATAGTAGTTGGAGCTGGAGGTATAGTGGGCAAAGGCCATGCTGCTGGCGCCGGTCAGAGTACCGGGGGTCCAGTCGCAGGTGGTGGAGTTGTAGGTGGTGTAGCCTCCCAGGTAACCGTTGCTGCTCACCTCACCCAGATAGGTGCCAGTGGCAAGGTTCTGGATGGAATAGTAGCTTCCCTGCTTGGCTATGGCGAAGACGTAGTCATTGGCCACGCCGGTCAGGGTGGTGCCGTCCAGGGTCACGCCGGCAGCCGCATAGGCGGCGGCGTTGGCGGTGGACTCGATGGAGGCGCCATTGGAGCTGGGGGTCACGCCCTTCATCAGATACATGCTGGTATCGGTGCCGTAGGAGATGACGTAGTTGCCGGTCCAGTCCGCGGGAGCTGCGGTGACCAGCTCATAGGCCGTCACACCGCTGCCGCCCTCGGTGTAGGTGTACAGGGCCTTCAGGGTGATATCGGCTTCGGCTTCATAGCTGCCGGTCAGGATCCCGGCGGGCATGGTCTCTACGTTGTCATAGGTATCGGTGACCCAGCCCAGGAAGGTATAGCCCTCGGGGGCTTCGGCAGTGGGAAGGGTGATGCCGGTGCCGGGGACGGAGATCATGTCCGCAGGAGCGGTCACCCCTGCGGGGACAGAGAAGTGGACCGTATAGCCGGCAGGGCCGGTGTAGACGGTATTTACGGTGACGTTGACGGTGCCGCTGACCTTGGTCAGGCGGTAGGCGTTGCCCTCGTAGCTGTTGAGCTTGTTGTAGGCGGTGCTGGGCTCGGCGGTGAGGCTCTCGATCTCGTAGCCGTTGGCCAGCTCCACCACGAAGTTCACCTGGCCGCTGCCGGTGAGGCTGATTTCGCCGGTGGTGCTGTTGCGGGCAATGGCGACGGTGGCGTTGGGCACGCCGCCGGTGGTCAGGTCCTGGGTGGGATAGGCGGTGACGGAGGCGCCTTCGCCGCAGCTGAAGACCGCCTTGGGGGCCTCGATGCCGCAGTGGATGCAGAAGCCGTTCTCGTCAAACTCGTGCTCGCAGATGCCCTCCGCCACGGTGATGGTGACGGTGACGCTCTGGTTGACCTTGGTGACCCGGTAGGCGTTGGCGGTGCCCACGTCGGAGGGGTACTTGATGGCGTTGTAGGAGCCCTCGGGGCTGACCACGATGCTCTCCACGCCGTAGCCCTCATCCATGCTCAGCATGAAGTTCAGCTGGCCGCTGCCGGAGACGTCAATGACGCCCTCGCCGGTGCGGATAAAGGTGGTGGTGGCGTTGGGCACGCCGCCGGTGGTCAGATCCTGGCTGGGGAAGGCCGTGACGGACACGGGACCGACGCAGACGAAGGTAGCCGTGAAGGCCTCGGCGCCGCAGCGATTGCAGACGCCGGTGGTCTCGTTGAAGTCGTGGCCCAGGGCCGCGGGGGAGGCCAGGACGTTGGTCTCGCCGCAGACGGTGCAGGTGTAGGTGGTCTCACCGGCCTCGGTGCAGGTAGGCTGGACGGTGACGACGCCGGCGTCCCAGGTATGGCCGTTCTGGCAGGGGTTGGGGCCGTTGAGGGGATCGACGAAGTTGGTGCGGTACTGGCCGCCGCAGGTGGCGCAGGTGTAGAGGTCGTAGCCCTCCAGGGTCGCCGTGGGGGCGATCGTCACATAGGACCAGCTGTGGCCCGTGGGGGCGATCTCCTGGGTCTGGGCGTCGCCGCAGAGGGAGCAGGTGGCGGTGCTGACGCCGGGGACCGTGCAGGTCGGGGCCTGGGTCTGGACGTAGGAGCCGTAGCTGTGCTCGGCCCAGAAGCGGGTGACCGTGGGGGTGGAGGTATCGCTGGTAATGGACCAGCCGGAGCTGGAGCTCATGCTGGGGGAGGAATAGATGGCGTAGTTGATGTTCTTGGGAGCCTTGATGCTGAAGACCGTCTGGCTGGAGGCGTTCTTGACCACCACCGTCTTGCCGGAGCTGATGGTGGAGCCGCTGCCGCCGCCCCAGCCGCCGGAGGAGCCGCCGTAGAGGACGTAGGGCTGGCTGGTGGAGGTGCTGGGATTCTCATTCATTGGGTTCGTGCCGCCGCCGAACAAGGTGCCGCCGTTGACGGTCATGGTGCCGTCGCAGTCCAGGGGGGAGTTGTCGCCGTTGGGCGCCTGGGCCCAGACAATGGACTGGCCGCCGGTAATGTTCAGAGCGCCGTTGGAGTCCAGACCGTCGCCGTTGCAGTTGACGTTGACGTTGCCGCCGCTGATCGCCAGGGTGTAGTCGCCGGCCGTTCCGCCGCCGCCGGGCCCCCAGGGAGAGGGATCGGAGCCGCTGGTGGAGCCGCCCGCGGCGTTGATGCCGTCGTCGGAGGCCGTAACGTCATAGCAGCCGGACCTGATGTAGACGTCCTTGGCCTCCAGGCCCTCGTAGCTGGTGGAGACCGTCATGTGGATCTTGCAGTCCGGCGCGTTCTGGACGCCGAAGTCCGCCTGAATCTCGCCGTGGACGCCGTCGTCGCCGGTCTGGATGGTGAAATCGCCGCCGGTGATTACGATGGTGCCGTCGGAGTGGATGGCGTCGTCGGGGGTGTTGATGGTGAACTCGCCGCCGTTGATGGTGACCACGTTGGTGCCCTCCACGGTCTCGTCGTCGGAGGGGTTGCCGCCCTTGAGGCCCTTGCGGCTCATGGTGTCCTTGTTGAAGCTGCTGTCGTTGTAGCCGCTGCCGGCGCGGATGTTGAAGCTGCCGCCGTTGATGGTCAGGTCCTGGGCGGACTGGATGCCGTCGCCGTCGGCCTGGAGGGTGAACTCGCCGCCGTTGATGACGATGTTGGCGGCGCAGCCCGCCGCGGCGTCCACCGCGTCGGGGTCGGAGCGGATGCAGTCGCCGGTGTTGGCGGTGGTGGTGACGCTGATCTTGCCGCCGTTGACGGTCAGCAGGTTGTCGGCGGAGATGCCGTTCTTGACGGAGTTGACGTTCAGGGTCAGCTCGTCGATGGTCAGGCTGCCGTACTCGCCGGACTTCAGGCCGTTCTTGGTGCTGCAGTTCAGGTTCAGGGTGCCCGCGCCGTTGAGGGTGACCTGGGAATAGGACTTGCACTTGATGACCGCGGACTCGGCGTACTCGATGTTGGTGCCGTCGCCGCCGTCGGTGGTGGGATCGCCGTAGTTGTCGGCGTTGTTGAAGGGATTGTCGGTGAGGGTGTTCACGAAGCCGCCCAGGGCGGTGATGGTGGCGGTGGTGGTGGATTCCTTCTTGACGGCCAGGGGGGCGGTGAAGGAGGAGGTCAGGTTGAGGCCGGCCAGCAGGACGGTGGTGGGGGCCACGGCGGCCTTCTTGACGGCGATGCAGCCGTCGGTACCGGTGCCGGTGAAGACGTAGGTGCCGCCGTTCTTCTTCAGACCCACGCAGAGCTTGTAGGTATCGGTGTTCTCAAAGACCTGGTTGCCGTTGGCGTCCAGGCTGACGGGGAGGGGGAAGCTGGGGTCGCCCACCAGGTACTCCTCGTTGGCAGGGTTGACGCCCGCGACCTCGTAGTTGGCGCTGTCGCCCTCGATGACGGTCAGGGTATTGCCGTCGAAGACGAAGGTGGTATAGCCGATGGGAATGTCGAAGACGTGATAGCCGGAGGCAGTCTGGACCGTCAGCCGAGCCACGCCCACGGCGTTCTCCTTGCCGATTACGTTGACCTTGCTGCCGCGAATCTCCACGATGGCAAGATCGTTGTCGTCCACCTCGGCGGAAAGCGGGGTGGAGGAGCAGGTAATGGTGGCGCCCTTGTTTCCGTTCAGCGCCGGGGTGAGGGTCTCGTTGTCCGCCGTGACTGCGGGGATCAGGCTCAGGAGCAGGCAGAGACAAAGAGCCCAGGCCAAGAGTTTGCGAATGTGCATAGGGGTTCTCCTTCCATTATAATATGACATCGTACATTATAGCATTGGGAACCTTAATTGAAGTTTAGTTTTCGGAATGGAAGTTTCGTTTTCGGAAAGGGCTTGACAAAACCAGCCTCGCGCAGTAAAATAACAGATGTTATTTTACTGCGCGAGGTGGATGCGATGCCTGCCCCGATCAAGATATCAAAGGACGCCATCCTGGACGCCGCCCTGGAGCTGGTCCGGGCGGGCGGACCCGAGGCTCTGAACGCCCGGGCCCTGGCAAAGGCCCTGGGCTGCTCGACCCAGCCGATCTTCCGGGTCTTCGCCTCCATGGAGGCCCTGCGGCGGGCGGTGCTGGAGCGGGCCCACGTCCTCTACCGGCGGCAGGTGGAGGCAGCCTCGGGCCCCGGCTCCCCCTATCCGCCCTACAAGGCCCGGGGCATGGCCTATATCGCCTTCGCCGGGGAGGAGCCCCAGCTCTTCCGCCTGCTCTTCATGCGGGGCCGGGCCGGGGAGACGGACAGCCCCGAGAACGGGGACTGGCCCAAGGATACTGCTCTGGCCGGGGCCGAAACGGGTCTGGCCGGAGCCGAAGCCGAGCTCTTCCACCTGGAGATGTGGGCCGCGGTCCACGGCATTGCCGTCATGCGGGCCACGGGCTACCTGGACCTGGACGAGCCCACCGTCAGCCGCATGCTGACGGACGTGTATCTGGGAACCAAACAAAGATGGGAGGAAATAAAATGAACGCCATCGAAACCCACGAATTGACCAAACAATATAAAGATATTACCGCCGTGAACAGGCTGGATCTGGAGGTCCGGGAGGGAGAGCTCTTCGCCCTGCTGGGCGTCAACGGGGCGGGCAAGACCACCACGATCAAGATGCTCTCCGGCCTGACCCGGCCCACGGCGGGGGACGCCCTGCTGCTGGGAAAGAGCGTGGTCGCGGAGCCCGAGGCCGTCAAGCGGCTCATCGCCGTCTCCCCCCAGGAGACCGCCGTGGCCCCCAAGCTGACGGTGGAGGAGAACCTGGAACTCATGGCCCGGATCTCCGGCGCGGATCGGAAAGCGGCCGACGAGCGGGTTGAAACCTTCTGCGACAAGCTGGGCCTCGGCCAGGTCCGCCGCAAGGCCGCCGGGAAGCTCTCGGGGGGCTGGCAGCGCCGTCTGAGCATCGCCATGGCCCTGATCCTGGAGCCGAAGATCCTCTTCCTGGACGAGCCCACCCTGGGCCTGGACGTGCTGGCCCGGGCGGAGCTCTGGGAGCTGATCCGGGGGCTGAAGCAGGAAATGACCGTCATCCTGACGACCCACTACATGGAGGAGGCCGAGGCCCTGTCGGACCGGATCGGCATCATGGGCGGCGGAAAGCTGCTCCGGGTCGGCACGGCGGCGGAGCTCAAGGAGGCCGCCGGCGCGGCCACCCTGGAGGAAGCCTTCATCCAGATTGCTAAGGAGGTGCGGAAATGAAACAGACCATGCTCCTCTCCCGGCGGACCGCCAAGGAGGTCCTGCGGGATCCTCTGACCATCTTCTTCGGCCTGGGCTTCCCCCTGGTGGTCCTGGGCCTGCTCTCGGCCATCCAGGCCAATATCCCCGACGCTGTCTCGCTGTTTGTCCCGGAAAAGCTGGTCCCCGGCATCACGGTCTTCGGCCTCTCCTTTATGACTCTCTTCTCGGCCCTGCTGGTGTCCCGGGACCGCTGCTCGGCCCTGCTGCTGCGGCTCTACACCACGCCTCTGCGCCCGGCCCACTACGTCTTCGGCTATCTGCTGCCCATGCTTCCCATAGCCCTGGCCCAGACGGCCCTCTGCTATGGCTTCGGCCTGATTCTGGGTCTGCCCTGGAAGGCCTCGATCCTGGCGGCGATCCTGCTGAATCTGCCCGCCGCCCTGGTCTTTATCTCCCTGGGCCTGCTCTGCGGCAGCCTGCTCAACGACAAGCAGGTGGGCGGCATCTGCGGCGCCCTGCTCACCAACCTCTCGGCCTGGCTGTCCGGCATCTGGTTCGACGTGTCCCTGGTGGGCGGCTTCTTTGAGACCCTCGCCAAGGTCCTCCCCTTCTACCACGCCGTGGAGTTCCAGCGCGCCGTCTATTCCGGCGCCCTCTCCGACGCCGACGCCCTGGCCGCCGCCCTGCCCCATCTCTGGATCGTCCTGGCCTGGGCCGCCGGACTGACGGTCGCCGCCGTGTGGGCGTTTTTGCATCAGATGAAGAAGAATTGACTAATAAAACGAGGATGCATCGCCGCATCCTCGTTTTATCTTCATTGTATTCACAAAACTTATTCGAGTTCGTACCGTTCATAGCAGTTGAGCAATACTTCGCAATCACAGAACCCGCCCATTTCTTTGATTTCTTCCAGAATTCCGTCCTTCTTTTCCGGAGGACAATGCTCGTCGATCCACTTCTCCGTATTCTTCAACGTGTGGTCGCAAGGCGCTTTCGATAATTCCCTGCGCAAATAAGAAAACAGTTTTCTTGCGTTGGTTTTGTTGAGAAGATACTTCTTTTTCTGGTCAGCTCTCCATTTTCTGAGCATTTCTTTTTTCTGTTCTTTTGTGAGTTCAGCCATTGCTCTTTCCTTTATAAAACTATTACTGCGAATCAGCTGCAAGCAGTGGATCGTCTGTTTCACGGGGATCTCCAAAAGAGGGCTGACCCCTTTTGGCCGTTTGAATGAGGGGAAGGGCCAGGGAGTGGGAGGCTTTGGCGGGCAGATTGCCCGCGCTACATTCCCTGGTGACTGGTGCCT
>CAMUYE010000095.1 GCA_947164825.1 uncultured Clostridia bacterium | reverse complement strand
GAGACGGGCAACACCCGGACCTGGTCCGTGGAGGCCTACGTGGGCGAGATCCGCGGCGGCACCAATCAGCTGAAGACTGACCTGGCCAACGCCCTGCTGACCTACGGCGACTCCGCCGCCGCCTATAAAGCGGCCCAGCAAGCAAGCTAATAAGCGTAAACATCTGCAAAACAAAAGGGGAAGCCGATTCGGCTTCCTCTTTTGCTGCTGCGCGGCCCGGCAGCTGTGATACTGAACTCCCATAGAAAGATTGAAAAATGTTCCGTGCAGGAATTGCGTCAGACGAGGCGGAGGACGCAGGCGGGCTTGACGCCCGGCAAGGACGACAACGAAGTATGACACAATTCCTGCCGAAACAGATTAAAGGCTTCTATGGGAGTTCAGTATGAGGGCGGACATATGGACAAACCGCGCTTGAATACACTGCTGCGAGGTGATGTTCATGTTATCCGCAGCAGCGATGTTGATCTTCGGCTCCATGTTCTGCTCTCTGCGGCTCGATCAGCCCGGCTCCTTTCCGAAGCCGCTGTCCGCCAAGGAGGAACGCTACTATCTCGAACGTGCGGCAGAGGGGGATCTGAACGCCCGCAACATTCTGATCGAACGAAACCTCCGCTTAGTCGCCCATATTATGAAAAAATACTACGCGCAGACGGCGGATCAGGAGGATCTGCTCTCCATCGGCACCATCGGCCTGATCAAAGGGATCGAGTCTTTCGACGTGAACAAAGGCGCGAGACTTGCCACCTACGCCGCCCGCTGTGTGGAAAACGAGATCCTGATGTATTTCCGAAGTCAGAAGAAAACGGCGGGGGATATCTCCCTCTCCGATACGATCGAAACGAACAAGGACGGGACTTCGCTGTCTGTGCTGGACGTGGTGGCCTCCGACGAGGATCTGTTTGAAGAGCTGTCCCGGAGAGAAGACGCAAAAAAGCTGCGCCTTGCCATTTCCGGGTGCCTGACGGAACGGGAACAGACCGTGATCCGGCTCCGTTACGGCTTTGACGGCTCCGCGCCCCAGCGGCAGCAGGACGTGGCCGCCCGCCTCGGCATCAGCCGCAGCTACGTCTCCCGCATCGAAAAGAAGGCGTTGGAAAAGCTGCGGGAGGCCATGGAAACCCCATAAAACAAAGAAACGCAGCCCCATCCCGAACGGAAGCCGGGCTCCGGCTTGTAAACGGAAGCGGGGCTCCCGGCGTGATACGGAAGCGGGGCTCCAGGCGTGATACGAAAGCGGGGGTCCCGGTGTGATACGGACGCGGGGCTCCCGGTGTGATACGGAGGCGGGGCTCCGACCCCTCTTGCAATTCCGGTTCCGCTGTGCTATAATCAAGAAAAAAACGATGGAGGAACCGGAAATGAGAAAGCGTTTGATCGTATCTCTGCTGATCCTTGCCCTGATCAGCGCGGGCTGTTCAGCCCGGCCGGAAACGGAGACGCAGTCTGCGGCCACGACCGAAGGGCCCGTCACGACCACGGAAGCCCAAGCGACCGTGAGCTCCGACACGGACGAGGATCTTATCGTCACCACGACCGCAGCCGTGCCGACCACGGAGCTGCCCGCCACGGAACTGACCGAAGCGACGGAATCCGAGGTCGAAAGCACGGAAGCTCCGCTCATTCTGACCGAAAACAGCGCCTTTACCCGGATCGCCGGTCCCGACTGCGACGACGCGATCCTCGGCGTGATCTGCAACGCCCCCTTTGCGGACGGAGATCCCGTTCCCACGGAGATCTGGTGCGAGGGTGAATACGATCAGCTCGTCGTCTGCCCCCGCTGGGTCGGCTCCGAGCTCAGCGCCTGGCGGATCCTTCACTATCACGACGAGGAAACGGATTACGAGCGTCTGGAGGGCCCGATCTATACCAGCGTTTGCGAAGAGGGAAGCTGCGTCGGCGCGGCCCTGGACCGGCCCGAGGGCGAGGACGCCTGGGCCCTTTCCGTCAAAGCCCCGGACGGTACCGAAGCAAGCTTCGTTTTGCGCTACAACGGCAGATACGGCACCTACGCCTACGAGTATCTGTCGGTAACCGACCTCCCCGCTGCTGAAGGCATGGACCCGGAGATCACGCGGGATCTGCTTGACGCAATGGGGCCCGACGCCCTTGCCTCCCTGATGCGCGCCGCCCGACGGATCAACAAGAGCCCCTGGGCCGTCATAGAGCGATACTGTTCTCCCATGCTGGACTTTGGCGACTCCGCCGCCTATACGGTCTGCCAGGGCGAGATGGACGGGGACAGCTACCGGCTCCAGGCCGCCCGTCTTCGGGAGGGCTACGATCCCGGCGCGGGCAGCATCGCCGAGCGGACGGCTGCCCAGGCGGCCCGCTATGCCGAGATCGGAAACGCCGGGGGGATCCTGGCGGAAGGCCATACCGAAGGAGAGGCCCTGTATTTTGACCTCAACGGCCTCACGATCTTCAATCCGACCCTGCTTGCCAGGGAGGTCACCATCACGGTCAACGGCATCGAGACCGGCACCTACGATCTGACGGAGGGGGATTTCATCACCCTGCTGGACGTCTGCGCCGGAGAGCTCCCGGCGGACGTTCCGATCCAGGTCGAGATCCGGGTCACGGACAGCAGGGGAGACCCCAACGCAGCGATTCTGGAGGCATGGCCCGGCGTGGGAGGCAATATTTCCGGCGCTCGCTGACAAATCGACAAAGGAGAAACAGAAATGAGCAAGGAAGCGAAACAGAAGGATCACAAAAAATCCGAGTATAAGACCCTGCTCCTGGTGCCGTTCCTGGCCCTGGCCATGGCGCTGTCCTATAAGCTTTTCATCTTTCCCAACAACTTCGCGCCCTCCGGCGTGGGCGGCATCGCCACCATGATCCAATACCTGTTCAAGTTCAACGCCGGGTATCTGAACCTGCTGATCAATATCCCCCTGCTGATCATCGCCTGGAAGCTGGTGGATCGGGGATTCGTCATCAAGACGGCGCTCTTTACCCTCTGCTTTTCCGGCTTTTTGATGCTCTTCGACCATCTCGGCCTGGATTTCAGCAAATTCGCCTATCATACCAACACGGGCACCAGCACCATTCTGGCGCCCATCGCCGCGGCCGTGGTCAACGGGGCCATGTTCGGCATTTCCCTGCGGATCCACGGCAGCTGCGGCGGCACGGATATCGTCAGCTTCTGCATCCGGCACTACCACCCGGAGTTCAACGTCGCCTGGATCAGCTTCGTCCTGAACGTGGTGATCGCCGCCGCCTCCTACTTCGTCTACGGCTTCCAGTTCGAGCCGGTGATCTGTTGCATCATCTACGTCTTCGTTCTGACCGTGATCGGCAACAGCGTGGTCCGCGGCGCCCAGTCCGCTTTGAAGTTTGAGATCATCACCCAGGACCCGGAAGCCCTCTCCGCCGACCTGATGAAAGAGCTCAAGCACGGCGTGACCCTGCTCTCTGCCGAGGGCGCCTACACCCACGAGCAGAAGAGCCTGGTGATCTGCATCGTCAACAAGCACCAGATCGCCGACATCCAGGGCATCATCAGCAAATACCCGGGCAGCTTCGCCTACATCACCCAGGTCTCCGAAACCCTGGGCAATTTCCGGAAGATCAAGTAAAACAAAGCACCCTGCGGGCCTGTACGCTCGCAGGGTGTTTCGTCCGTATCATGGAAAGTCAATCCTCGTCTTCCTCTTCCACGGGGGAGAAGTAGAGGATCGTTCCCTCGCTGTGCAGGATCAGCTTATCGCCGTCCTTTGAGAAGGTCAGTTCCTTGGTGGGGCCGCTCACGATCACGGTTCGTCCGGTGTCCGTCCAGGTGATGCCCAGCACCGTTCCGTTGTAGTTGGCGGTGCCGACGCCGTCCTCCTCCAGATCCAGGGTGACGCTCATGCTGAACAGGCCGGGCTTCATCCGGTAGCCGTCAGCGGTCATATAGTCGAGAAAATAGCTTCCGCCCGCGGCTTTGGAACAGCCGAGCAGGCCCAAAAACAGCAGCGCGCAGAGCAGCAGCGCAAGAATTCGTTTCATGTTTTCTCCTTTCCGCCGCCTCTGCGGCCCTCTGAATCCATTTAACTTATTATACCATAATGCGTCGGCTTTGTCACGCTTTTTTTGTGCTTTTGAAAAATTATGGTTGACAAATATGCAAACTCGGTATATACTGTTCGCATCAAACGCGCAGAGGAAGAGGAGTACGCTTTTCAACCGGATCCAGAGAACGGGCGGTCGGTGCGAGCCCGGGAAGGAAAAAGCGGAAGGTCGCTTCGGAGCGGGCAGGGTGAAGCAAGTAATCCTGCACGGGTCCTCCCGTTACAGGGGCAGAGTGTCCGGCGTTTGCCGGGAATTCAGGTGGTACCACGGTATTATTTTGCCGCCCTGAGCTGTTAAGCTCGGGGCGGCTTTTCGTTCAAAGGAGGAAATGAATATGGCACGAGAACTCCCCAAGACCTACGACCCGAAGCAGGTGGAGGATCGCATCTACCGCTTCTGGCAGGACAACGGCTTCTTCAAGACCGAGCGCGACCCGGACAAGAAGCCCTTTACCATCGTCATGCCGCCCCCCAACGTCACCGGTCAGCTCCACATGGGTCACGCCATGGACGCGGCTCTGCAGGATATCCTGATCCGCTTCAAGCGGATGCAGGGCTACGCGGCCCTCTGGGTCCCCGGCGTGGACCACGCGGGCATCGCCACCCAGATCAAGGTGGAAGAGGAGCTCCGCAAGGAGGGCCTGACCCGCTACGACCTGGGCCGGGAAAAGTTCCTGGAGAAGGTCTGGGACTGGAAGCATAAATACGGCAACCGCATCGTGGAACAGCAGAAGCGCCTGGGCGCCTCCTGCGACTGGGACCGGGCCCGCTTCACCATGGACGAGGGCTGCTCCAAGGCCGTCCGCGAGGTCTTTGTCAGCCTCTATGAGAAGGGCCTGATCTACAAGGGCAGCCGCATCATCAACTGGTGCCCCCACTGCCGCACCGCCCTGTCCGACGCCGAGGTGGAATACGTGGACAAGCCCGGCCACCTCTGGCACATGCGCTATCCGCTTTCCGACGGCAGCGGTTATCTGGTGGTGGCCACCACCCGGCCCGAGACCATGATGGGCGACACCGGCGTGGCCGTGCATCCCGACGACGAGCGCTACAAGCACCTGGTGGGCAAGACCTGCATCCTGCCCCTGATGAACCGGGAAATCCCCATCGTGGCCGACGAGTACGTGGAAATGGACTTCGGAACCGGCTGCGTGAAGATGACCCCCGCCCACGACCCCAACGACTTCGAGGTGGGCCTGCGGCACAACCTGGAATCCATCAAGGTCATCGCCGACGACGGCAGCATCAACGAGTACGGCGGCAAATATTGCGGCATGGACCGCTACGAGGCCCGCAAGGCCGTGGTGGCCGATCTGGAGGCCCTGGGCCTGCTAGAGAAGACCGAACCCTATTCTCACAACGTGGGCACCTGCTACCGCTGCCACAACGACGTGGAGCCCATCATCTCCGCCCAGTGGTTCGTGAAGATGCAGCCCCTGGCGGGGGAGGCCCTGCGGGTGGTGAAGGAAGGGGAGACCAAATTCGTCCCTGAGCGCTTCACCAAGACCTACGTCAACTGGATGGAGAACGTGCGGGACTGGTGCATCTCCCGCCAGCTCTGGTGGGGCCATCAGATCCCCGCCTGGTACTGCGCCGACTGCGGCCACGTGACCGTGAGCCGGGAGGACGCGGCCTGCTGCGAAACCTGCGGCAGCAAGAATATCGAACGGGATCCCGACGTGCTGGACACCTGGTTCTCCTCGGCCCTCTGGCCCTTTGAGATCCTGGGCTGGCCCGAAAAGACCCCGGATCTGGACTACTTCTATCCCACCGACGTGCTGGTGACGGGCTACGACATCATCTTCTTCTGGGTGGCCCGCATGATCTTCTCTGCCTGCGAGCACACGGGCAGACCGCCCTTCCATACGGTGCTGATCCACGGCCTGGTGCGGGACGACAAGGGCCGCAAGATGTCCAAATCCCTGGGCAACGGCATCGACCCCCTGGACATGATCGAGCGCTACGGCTCCGACGCCCTGCGCATGAACATGATCACCGGCAACAGCCCCGGCAACGACATGCGCTTCTATGTGGAGCGCTGCGAGGCCATGCGGAACTTTGCCAACAAGCTCTGGAACGCCAGCCGCTACGTGCTGATGAATCTCACGGACGAGCGCAACGAGCTGCCCGCCCGGGAGAAGCTGGAGATCGCCGACCGCTGGATCCTCTCCAAGCTGAACCGCACCATCCGCGAAGTCACGGAGAACATGGAGAAGTACGAGCTCGGCGTGGCGATCCAGAAGATCTACGACTTTATCTGGGACGACTACTGCGACTGGTATATCGAGCTGACCAAGGCCCGGCTCTACGGCGAGGACGGGGAAGCGAAGCAGACCGCCAAGCAGGTGCTGCTCTGGGTGCTGGATCAGATCCTGCGGCTCATGCATCCCTTCATGCCCTTCGTGACGGAGGAGATCTGGCAGGCCATTCCCCATGAGGGCGAGGCCCTGATCGCCGCCAGCTGGCCGGAAGCCGACGAAAGCCTCAACTATCCCACCGAGGAGCAGCACATGGAGGCCGTCATGCTGGCCATCCGCACGGT
>CAMUYE010000094.1 GCA_947164825.1 uncultured Clostridia bacterium | reverse complement strand
GGCAGGAGAAGCCGATCTCCGTGTCCTTGCCGTCTCCGGCCAGGCGGCAGCCGTCTGTTGCGGAGGCCACGGTGGTGACGGTGCGGAACTGGGCGCCGTCCCGGGAGAACAGGCAGCGGACCGGGCTCTTGTACTTTTCATTGACGATGAGGCCCACGCGCTCCACGGTGGCCGTGAGCTCCGCCACGTTGGCAACCAACTGGATCGGCGTGGAGGCCGGAATGTATCGCCGCCACTCGGCGAATTTGCCCTCCAGCAGACGGCAGATCAGGGTGGCGTTCTCCACGGAGAAGGAAATATGCTTCTTCCCCAGGGTAAAGCGAACCTCGTCTTCCGTGTCGGAGAGAATCTTTTCCAGCTCCTTCAGAGCAGAGGAGGGAACGACAAAGCTCATATTCGGAAGCTCGGTTTCCGCCGCGTGCCAGGAGCGCTTTGCCATGCGGTAGCCGTCGATGGCGACCATGGTGAGAACGTTGTCCCTGGTCTCCACCAGGCAGCCGGTATAGATGGCGTTGGCGGTGTCCTCAGAGACCGCAAAGATCGTGCCGGAAATCAGATCCCGCAGAGCCTTCTGAGGCAGACGGACTGCGTTCTCCTCCTCCACAGTGGGAAGCTGGGGATATTCGTCAGCTGCCGTCGCCATGAGCTGGAAGGAGGCGACGCCGCCCTTGATGGTAACGCGGTAATTATCGTCCACTTCCACGGAGACCACGTCCTCGGGCAGCTTGCGCACGATATCGGCGAACATCCGGGCAGGCATGACGCATTCGCCGGGACTGCGAATGGTGGCGTCCATGCAGACGGTGATTCCCGTTTCGAGATTATACCCGGTCAGACGAAGATCTTCGCCTGCCGCCAGGTAAATGCCTTCCAGAAAGGACAGGCTGCTCTTCGGGCTTACCGTTCGGGAGACAATGGAAATGGCGTTGACCAGGGTGTTTTTTTCACACAAAAATTTCATTGCGAATCTCCTTTCTTTTCTCTCTCTTAGAGAGACAGAGAGAATATTGTTCAGTAGTAAGTATCAGTAGGACATGTGGATGGGGGAAATCGCGATTTTTCGTTGCGGCGCAACAAGTTTTTATCCACATCGAATGGGGAGAAACCGGGCGATTTCCACAGGCCTCCGACGCATCAGATTCGAGCCGTTTCTTTTCCCCATTCCGTTTTCCACTCTCCCCATTGGTTGTGGAAAAGTGAAAAGTTGAAAAAATGTAATGATTCAGAAGGACGGAAGAGTTCGCTGTAGGCATCAGGCAATAGGCACCAGGCATCAGGCACCGCACGCAAGCGATTGAAAAATTGAAGGCTTGTACCCCGTTCCAAAGTCTTCAAAGAACACCAATATCGATGTTTTTGCATTCATTCACGGCTTCTTTGATGTTTGACGTATATGGCTGATCGTTTCACGCAATCATTCCGAACGGGGTATGCGGTCAGGTTTGAAGATCACCAACCAGGCGGTGCCTGATGCCTGGTGCCTGGTCCCTGATGCCTCTACTCCATTTTCAATTTGATCACAGCTTGGAGTTGATATTCGCCGTGATATCCCGCAGATTGTCCAGCGTCTCCTTGTCGCCCTTGGCGATCAGGGCCTCGACCTTCTGCAGGGAGGAAATGACCGTGGTGTGATCCCGGCCGAACTCCCGGCCGATGTTCTTATAGCTCTGATGCGTCAGATCGCGGATCAGGTACATGGCGATCTGGCGGGGCATGACGATATTGTTGGATTTCAGCCGGCCCCGGAGCAGATGCTCCTCCACGCTGTAGAAGCGGGAAACCTCGCCGATGATCAGAGCGGGAGTGGGCAGGTTGTGGCTCGCGTCCATGTACATGTCCTTGATGGCCCGGGAGACGTTGGGCAGATCCAGGGGCATGCCGTTGAGTTCGTGGTAGGCTTTGATGATGTTCACCGCGCCTTCCAGAGAACGGATGTTGTTGGTGATGTTCTGGGCAATGTGGTCGCAGATGTCGTTGGGCAGGTCCATGCCCAGGGTGTTGGCCTTCTTCTGGATGATGGCCATGCGGGTCTCATAGTCCGGCAGGGTGACGTCGCAGATCAGACCGCCCTCGAAGCGGGTGCGCAAGCGCTCCGCCAGCAGGGAAATCTCGGAGGGCGGACGGTCGGAGGTCACGACGATCTGCTTGCGGCCCTCGAAGAGCTCGTTGAAGGTATGGAAGAATTCCTCCTCCGTGGAGGTTTTGCCGCCGATAAACTGGATGTCGTCCATGAGCAGCAGATCCGCGTTGCGGTATTTCTTGCGGAACTCCACGTTCCGGTGCTCGCGCAGAGCGATGATCAGCTCGTTGGTGAACTGTTCGGAGCTGATGTAGACGATATTGAAATCGGGATAATTCTCCTGCATCCGATTGGCGATGGCGTAGAGCAGATGGGTCTTGCCCAGGCCGGAAGGGCCGTGGATGAACAGGGGATTATAGGCCGTGGCGGGCTTGTCGGTGACGGCAAGGGCCGCATTGTAGGCAAAGCGGTTGGATTTGCCCACGACGAAGGAGTCAAAGGTGAACTGGGGATTGAAGCGGGGCTTGCCGCTGCGTTCCCGGCTCTTTTGAAAGTCGGCCAGCTCCTCCTCGCAGACCACGCTGATTTCAAGATCCTGGTCGGTCAGCTCGCGGACCGCGTCCTTGATGTACCCCAGGCAGCGGCGCTCAATGAAGGTCTTGCAGAATTCCGAGGGGGCGTAAACCGTCAGGCTTTGATCGGTTTTATCCAGAATATAGGATTGGTCAAAGAAGGTCGAGACGATCCCGGGGGTCATGCGCTCGTCCAGATAGGCGATGACCTTGGCCCAGATATAGGCGTTGGAATACATGAAAACACACCTCCGGTGCGAGTTATGAAAAGGCATAAATTGACCCTTACATTATACCACAAATCTCATCATTTTACAAGTATTTCTTTATAATAATGTATCAGAAAAAAATATTTGCCGGAATCGAGACAAAAAAAACCGGATTCCGAAGATCAGAATCCGGTTTTTTTCACCACTGCGTACATCAGACAGTCAAAGTCGGGCGGAGAGGGGGTGAGGCCCTTCTCCAGGAGGGTCAGGCCGCTTTCCGAAAGCTCCCGCTCCAGGGTCCGGAAGCTGACTATCCGGCAGGAGGTGGCCGCCACGGTGACGGGACCGGCGGGGTGATCCCGTTTCGCCGGGTCGAAGGCTTTGGCGGGGTCGGAGCGGAATTCCCGCTGCCCGTCCCCCATGGTGCAGACCAGGGCGATCCCGTCCTCCGCCAGATGGGCCCGGATGAAGCCGAAAAACCGGGCCCGGTCTTCGTCCTCCGTCAGCATGTGGAGTACGGCCACGGCGAAGACGAATTCAAAGCGCGCCGGCAGCTCGCCGCCCAGGCAGTTCAGAACCCGGAAGCGCTCCGCGTACGCCGGCGCCTGGCGTTGGCACCAGGCCACGGCCTCCGGGGAGAGATCCGTCGCCAACAGCTTCCGGCCCTCCCGCAGCAGGGGGAGGGCGTCCCGGCCCTCGCCGCAGCCCAGCTCCAGAATGGGGGCAGTCTTCGGAACGCCGTATCGAGCCAGAGTTTCCGCCACAATGGGCGTGGGCCGGTCGCTGGACCAGGCATGCCCCAGGGCGTGGATCGTTTGATAGCGGTCCTCGTAGGCTTCGTAGTATTGTTTCATGGCGAATCACATTTCTCCCCGTCCAACAGATGTATCAGCTTCGTGATGGCGGATCCATAATCGTCCTCGATCAGAAAAACCGCTTCGCCGCGGCTGCGGAAGCCGTCGATGACGGCCTGGTTATCCCGTTTCAGCCCCTCGGGGCTGAGGCCGCCGTCGTCCAGCCGGGCCTCAATGTCCGAAGCGCGGGCCCGGATCTCATCGAAATGGGCGTCGATGTAGCCCTCCGTCATGGCAAGGCAGACGAAACGGATGAAAGGAAGATAGCGCTCGTCGAAGTCCCGCCGCCAGTCGAAGGGGACGTAGCAGCCCTCCACGATGAGGTTCTGCCGGTTCTCGACGGCCGTCCTGACGATCTCCCGGAGGATGGGCCAGAGGTAGTCCGTCAGAGCCTCGTCGTCCAAAGGCGTCAGCTCCGTCTGTCCGCTGCGGATCAGGCCCATTTTCAGGTGGTCCACGGACAGATAGGGCCAGTGATACCGCTCCAGCAGCCGCTGGGCCAGCAGGGTCTTCCCCGTGTGGGTGGCCCCGGTGAGCAGGATGATCATTCCAGGAGCGCTCCTTTCTTGCTTTTCACCCGTAGTATACGCCGAAAAGAATTTGCTGTCAATAGGATCCGGAAGGGCGGGAACAAAACGCGCCGCGCTTCGTCTAATGGCCAAACAAGAGAAAAATCCCCCGCGCATGAATATCTTCCAAAGGAGGACAGCCGCCATGTACAAGAAGACTTCCGGAACCCGCCGCTGGAAGGCGGGCGCAGCCCTTTTTTCCGCGCTGATGCTGGTTCTTTCCCTGACGCTGCTGACCGTGTCCCTGCTGACCGGCTGCACGAAGGACCCGAAGCCCGACGATACCCAGACGCAGTCCGCCCCGGCCACGTCGGAGCTGACTACCGCCCCTCCGGAGACCACCCTGCCCACGGAGACCGCGGGGACGGAGGATTCCACGGACGTTCCCGCGTCCGAGACCGAGCCCACCGCCGAGCCCCTCCCCCCCGACTGGGTCCCGTCCCTGAACAGGACGGACATCAGCTTCTTCGGCCCGGGAGAGAGCTTTATTCTGGTGGTGCCCGGCGCGGCGGGACATTTTGACATCGTCTGGAGCGCCGAAAACGAGGAGATCGCCGCGGTCGACGAGACCGGCCGCGTCACCGCCGTGGGCCCCGGTTCGGCGAGGATCTTCGCAAAGGTCGCCGATACGACCCTCGAATGCTGGATCCGCTGCAAGTTCGACACGCCTCCCGCAGAAGGCGAACCGACCCTGAACAGCACCGATATCAGCTTCTTCGGCGTGGGCGAGAGCTATCGTCTCAAGGTCAGCAACGCCCCTGAGGACGCGACGATCGTCTGGACCTCCGAGGACTACGGCGTGGCCTACGTGGACGACAACGGCCGTGTCCGGGCCGTGGGCCCCGGTACGATCCGGGTCAGCGCCCGGGTGGGCGACAAGGTGCTCTCCTGCTGGGTCCGCTGCAAGTTCGCGGCCCCGGAGATTCCCCGTTCCTCCGTTGCGGACGGAAGCTGGCTCGTCACCCTGCGCAAGAGCGGCGTCACGGCCCTGAACGAAGAAGCGGGCGTCTATGTCGCGACCGCGGATCTGCTCAGCCGCATTCAGATCACCCTGGATGAGTTGGAGAGCCTGGAGCCCTACAGCAAGCTCGACCTCTCCCGCTTCGGCCTGGGGAGCTTCCGGGTGTCCACTGTGGACTTTAACGCCGAAAAAAATATCTGCACCGTTACCGCCGGAGACGAGACTCTGCGCTTCTCCCGGGACGACAACGAGCTGTGGACCCTGCTGGACGAGAACGGCGAAGGGCGTCTCTACAGCGCCGGCACCGGCCGCTTTGTCTTCACCGACGATACCCGCGTCTACGAGCAGACCGGCGCGGATGAAAGCGACCTGGTCCCCCGCGCCGACGTGCTGGATCTCTTCGACAAGCAGCCCGGGTATGAGAACGAGCTTCCCCGGGTCGGCCTCACAGTCTCCGACGGTCTTGTGACCAGAGTTGTGTGGTATTACGAGCCGTAAACAGTATGATATTTCACAGATAAGCCTGAAACAAAACGGGGAGCCTGCCGCTGGCAGGCTCCTCGTTTACGCTTCCGCGTGTTTCACGTTTCCGCTATTTTCGTTTCTTCGCGGCAGGCAGCTCCGGATACATGGCCTCCAGCAATTCCTTCAGAAATGCGCGGTCGTCCACCTCATCCACGAGAAGCATTGCTTTTGCGCCCTCGTAATCACGAACTTGTCAGTCCGCCTCGATCGATTTTTTTGCGGAATCGAGGATCGCCTCAATATTTGCGCCGATGAGATCGAGACCGGTGGCTTTGATCAGTCTGAATTCCGGAATGCCGTAGAAGTTCTGCGCCAGCGCTTTGAGATATCCGGCTCCATATTCTTCGGGAAAGAACTCTCCGCCGACGGTCGTGATATAGCTGAGGCGTTTTGCCCTGCATAACCCGGTTGGAATGCCTTCCGGCGTGTAGAAAAAGGTGATCCCGCAGACGTTGATCTGCTCAAGATACTGTTTTAAGGCGGCGGGAAAAGACAGATCCCAAAAGGGCGCGGCAATCACGATTTCATCCGCTTCGGCAAATTGTCTTGCAAGGTCAAATACGGGGTCGTCGAACGCCCGATGCGCGATCAGCCGGTCGCGCCTTTTGAGAAAATCCTCGTCGACATGCGGGAAGTCAATGGCGTTCAGAAGCACTTCCTCATAGGGTTCCTCCCGTTTTGACAGGACGTAATCCGCCAATTCTTTTGTTCTGGATTTTTTGCGAACACAGGCATTGATAAACAGGATCATAACAGACCTCCCTGACCCACTGTATCATTTTCGATGACGTTCTTGTAAACCGGGATTTTGTCAGTTTGCAGCATGCAGCTTTTTCCAGGGTATCATTCTGATATGCCAAATATCTTTTCAGCCAGCAGTACAGATTTAAGGGTACAAAACAAACACTTGATTGGGATACCCGAATTCCTCTGTCAT
>CAMUYE010000093.1 GCA_947164825.1 uncultured Clostridia bacterium | reverse complement strand
GCAGCCTGCCTCTGAAGACCAACCTGGCCAACGCCCTGCTGACCTACGGCGACTCTGCCGCCGCATATAAAGCGACCCAGCAAACAGGCAATTAGCTCGCGGCGCAAGAAACGCTGCGCTGCCTCTCACGCCTCCCATGCTTGCACGGGAGGCGTGAGAGGAAAAAACAGCCCCTGTCGTCACTGCGACGGCAGGGGCTGTTTTGAATAGATTGATGCGATTGCAATGCGTTTTATCACGATTCTGAGTCGGCGGCGATCGCCGTCCTGGCCTCTTCCAAGGCCAAATCGAAATCCCTGGCGATTTTTGCCAGATCTTCGTATTCATATTTTTCCCGGTGAACCCCGTATCCGGCGGAGATTTTTTTCCGTACCGGCCCAAAGCGGGTCTCCTGCGTCACCTGGGTTCGATCCAGCACAGCCCGGCGCAGGCGTGCCTCCCGGATGCCGAGCGTGGAGGTATGACGGAACAGAAGGGAACACAGGGCGTCGCGGTCGGATGGTTTACATAATACACTCAACAAAATCCCGGGACGGGATTTTTTCATGCCGATGGCCTGGGTCCATACGTCCAGGGCTCCGGCCTCCAAAAGCCGCTCGGCGGCGAAGGCGATTTCTTCCGCCGTCATATCGTCCAGGTTGCAAGCCAGCTCCAGAACCGTGTCGCTCCCGTTCTCCGCCGCAGGGGCGCACAGTGTGTGCCCGCCATCGCTCCCGTTCTCTGCCGCAGGGGCGCACAGTGCGTGCCCGCCATCGCTCCCGTTCTCCGCCGTAGGGGCGCACAGTGTGTGCCCGCCATCGCTCCCGTTCTCTGCCGCAGGGGCGCACAGTGTGCGCCCGCCGCGGCTCCCGTCCTCCGCCTCTCCCAGCAGGGCCCGGACGCAGTTAGCGGCAGGGAAGTCCTTCGTTCCCATGCCGTAGCCCACGGCCTCGGTCCGCATCACGGGCATAGCGCCGAAGGAGTTTACATAATATCGAAGGAGCGCCGCCCCCGTGGGAGTGCAGAGCTCACCTGCGACGGCCCCACCGTAGATGGGCACCTCCTTCAGCAGCTCCGCTGTGGCGGGGGCGGGGACGGGCATCAGCCCATGGGCGCAGCGGACCTGACCGCTCCCGACGTGGACAGGGGAGGCAAGGATCTGTTCCGGGGCCAGCTCCCGCATCAGCAGGCAGACCGCAGTCACGTCGGCCACCGCGTCCAGAGAGCCGACCTCGTGGAAGTGAATCTCCTCCACGGGCACGCCGTGGACCTTGCTCTCGGCCTCGGCCAGCAGGCCATAGACCGCCAGCACGTCCTCCCGCACTGCCTCCGGCAGCTTCAGGTGATCGCGAACGAGATGCTCGATCCCGTGGAGCCCGTGATGTTCATGGTGATGGTGCTCATGCTCGTGTTCGTGCACGTGCTCATGCTCGTGTTCGTGTTCGTGATGATGCACGTGTTCATGCTCCTCCTGCCCGTGCACGGTGACGCGCATGTGCGTACCCTGAATCCCGCACTTGACGGAGGGCTCCGCCCGGAACTCCACCCCCGGGATTCCCAGGGCGTTGAGCTGATCCACGAAGCCTGCCGGATCCGGCAGAAGCTCCAGCAAAGCCGCGGTCAGCATATCGCCCGCCGCGCCCATGGAGCAGTCAAAATAGATCGTTTTCATCTTTCATCTATCTCCTATGTTGTCAAATACCTTTTCAGTTAATCGTCTACCGGACAGTAAGGCAATAGGCATCAGGCATCAGGCATCAGGCACCGCTCTATTGCTTTTCATATCCATGATGCGGTACCCCGTCTGAGACCTCGTGCAAAAATATAGTTTCTTTCCGTTGCTGCCATATCGTTTAGAGGCTGTTTGAAACGGGCTCGGAGCCAACGTCCGAACGGGCTTCAAGCTGTCAGGCTTCCGCATACCTTACATGCGGTGCCTGATGCCTGATGCCTATTGCCTGATGCCTCGACGAGCATTTGCGCGGAAGGCGTGCAGATGCCTGACGATCAGGGACGGCGGCTCATGTGATTGATCCGGTTTGCCAGGAAGCCCGCGCCGAAGCCGTTGTCGATGTTGACCACGCTGACGCCGCTGGCGCAGGAGTTGAGCATGGACAGCAGCGCCGAGAGCCCGCCGAAGGAGGCTCCGTAGCCCACGCTGGTGGGGACTGCGATGACGGGGCAGTCCACCAGGCCCCCCAGAACGCTGGCCAGGGCTCCCTCCATCCCGGCGATGGCGACGACCACCGAGGCGTTCATCAGCTCGTCCAGGTGGGCCAGGGTCCGGTGGAGCCCGGCCACGCCCACGTCGTAGAGCCGGATCACCCGGCTGCCCAGGAATTCCGCGGTCAGCGCGGCTTCCTCTGCCACGGGGATATCGCTGGTGCCGCCGGTGGCGACCACGACCGTCCCCAGTCCGTCGGGAGCAGGGGGCTGGCCCAGCATGCCGATCCGGGCCGCGGCCTCATAGCGCAGAGGGAAGCGCTCAGTCAGAACGGCGGCCTTTTCGGCGTCCAGACGGGTGATCAGCACCCGTTCCTGTCCGTTCTGTGCCATGACCTCCAGGATCCCGGCGATCTGTTCCGCGGTCTTGCCCGCTCCGTAGACCACTTCCGCGGCGCCCTGCCGCGTTTTCCGGTGGAGATCCACCTTGGCGTAGCCGATGTCGGCAAAGGGCGCTTTTTTCAGCGCCAGCACGGCCTCGTCCATCGTGCATTCGCCGCGCCGCACCCGTTCCAGGAGCTTCCGAACATCCGTTTCCATCAAAATCGCCCCGCTTCCTTGTCCTCTGACTTGACTTTGGACTATCGTATCATATTTTATCCCCGAACGCAACGGATTTTCGGGAAAAAACCCGCGAAATACTTGAAAAAAGCTGCGAAAAAACCTGAAAAACCATTTGACATTTGCCCGCCTCTGTGTTATACTCTACAGGCCGCATTGAAAGGGCGTGAAGCGCAGATCCATTCTGCCGCCCCCAGAGCGAGACTACAGAAAGGTAGAGAACACTATGCAGGCGATTATCGTTACCGGCGGCAAGCAGTACAACGTCAGCGAGGGCGACGAGCTCTTCATCGAGAAGCTGAACGTGAATGCCGACGACACCGTAACCTTCGATCAGGTGCTGGCCATCGTGGACGGCGAGAACTCCCGCTTCGGGACTCCCGTGGTTGACGGCGCTTCCGTCGAAGCCAAGGTCCTGAAGAACGGCAAGGCCAAGAAGGTCACCGTCTTCAAGTACCGCCCCAAGAAGGACAGCAAGTCCCTCCGCGGCCACAGACAGCCCTACACCAAGGTCAAGATCGAAAAGATCAACGCTTGATCCCATGATTAAAGCGGAGTTTTTCAATCACGAGGGGAGAATCACCGGATTCTCCGTCTCCGGCCACAGCGGATATGCCGAGCAAGGCGCGGACGTGGTCTGCGCGGCGGCCTCCGCGGCTGTCACCTTTGCCGACGCCACCATCCGGGATGTGTTGGGCGAATCGGCAAAAACCAAGGTGGACGACGGCAGCGCCGCCGTCACCCTGACTCTCCCTGCGAGATGCGAGAATGAGGACGCGGTACAGGCGGTCCTGACCGGCATGATGCTGACCCTCAGCTCTCTCAGGGACGACTATCCTGATTTTATCGAAGTTATGGAGGTGTAACAAATGCTGAAAATCGGTTTCCAGTTCTTCGCTCACAAGAAGGGCGGCGGTTCCACCAAGAACGGCCGTGACTCCGAGTCCAAGCGGCTTGGCGTGAAGCGGGCTGACGGTCAGTTCGTCCTGGCCGGCAACATTCTGGTTCGCCAGAGAGGCACCCACATCCATCCCGGTCACAACGTCGGGATCGGCAGCGACGACACCCTGTTTGCGCTCATTGACGGCAAGGTCAAGTTCGAGCGTATGGGCAAGGATCGCAAGATGTGCTCCGTTTACGCAGAGCAGTAAGAACCGTCACAAGGCCGGAACAGAAGCTGTTCCGGCCTTTGGCGTATTCCTGAAGAAGGAGGCGCAACCATGTTTGTTGATAAAGTAAAAATCTACGTGAAGGCCGGCGACGGCGGCAATGGCGCGGTGGCCTTCCACCGGGAGAAATTCGTGGCGGCCGGCGGTCCCGACGGGGGAGACGGCGGCCACGGCGGCTCCGTTATCGTGAAGGTGGACGACAACCTGTCTACCCTCATGGACTTCCGCTACAAGCGCAAGTACCAGGCCGCGTCCGGCCTGCCCGGCGAGGGCGGCCGGAGGGCCGGCAAGCGGGGCGAGGACCTGATTATCAAGGTCCCCCGGGGCACCGTCATCAAGGACGCCGAGACCGGGGCCGTCATCCAGGATATGTCCGAGCTGGACGAATACGTGCTCTGCAAGGGCGGCCGGGGCGGCTGGGGCAACAAGCACTTCGCCACCCCTACCCGGCAGGTGCCCCGCTTTGCCAAAGCGGGACTCCCGGGACAGGAGCATGAGGTCATTCTGGAGCTGAAGCTCCTGGCCGACGTGGGCCTGGTGGGCTTCCCCAACGTGGGCAAATCCACCCTGCTCTCCGTTACCTCCAACGCCCATCCCAAGATCGCCAACTACCACTTTACCACCCTCTACCCCAATCTGGGCGTGATCTACGTGGAGGAAGGCGTGAGCTTCGTTATGGCGGACATCCCCGGCATCATCGAGGGGGCCGCCGAGGGCGCGGGCCTGGGCCACGATTTCCTGCGGCACATCGACCGCTGCCGTCTGATCGTCCACATCGTGGACGTCTCCGGCTCCGAGGATCGGGACCCGGTGGAGGATTTCGAAAAGATCAACCGGGAGCTGGCGGAGTATTCCCCGGACCTGGCCGCCCGGCCCATGATCGTGGCCGCCAATAAGCTGGACCTCCTGCCGCCGGACAGCGACAACCTGGAACGGCTGCGGGCCCATGTGGAGGCCAGGGGACTGGAGTTCTGCGAGATCTGCGCCGCCACCACCCAGGGCACAAAACAGCTTATGCGCACCGTGGCCAACAGGCTCCGGGAGCTGCCCCCGGTCATCGTCTACGAGCCCGAGTACGTGAAGCCCCTGGCCGAGGCGGGGGAGAGCGACGAGCTGGAGATCCGGCACGAGGGCGATACCTGGATCGTCTCCGGCCAATGGCTGGCCCGGCTCATCAACGACATCAACTTTGCGGACTATGAGAGCCGCATGTACTTCGACCGCCAGCTCCGCAAGTCCGGCCTCTTTGAAAAGCTGGAGGCCCTGGGCATCGAGGACGGCGACACGGTCTCGATCTACGATTTCGAGTTTGACTACGAGCGATAACGCGATCCCGAACGGCGAGGGCTTCCGGCCTTCGCCGTTTCTTCATCAAAATTCGCATAAATAACAGAAAAAATGCATATCATCCCATAAAAGTTCAAAAGAAATCAAATAAATTAAAAATACTGCATTTTTTTGATTGACATTGCGCGATTCGTGTGATATATTAGAGATAGAGACAAGGCAGAAACGGAGGCATGCTTATGATCTCAGAGTCAAGACATCGACTGATTCTGGAAACGCTCCAGCAGCGGGGGACCGTCACGGCCCAGGAGCTGGCGGAGCGGCTGCAGACCAGCATATCCACCGTCCGGCGGGATCTGCTGGCCCTGGACAGCCAGGGGCTGCTCACCAAAGTTCACGGCGGAGCGGCCATGCGGGAGATCCGGCTCTCTTCCTCCGAACTGGATATGCTCACCAAGGAGGGCCTGAACACCGCCCAGAAGCAGGACATTGGCCGGACGGCGGCCGCCATGATCAAGGCGGACGACTTCGTTTTTATCGACGCCGGTTCCACCACCCTTCAGCTCATCCAGGCCCTGTCTGGCGATGCGCTGAAAGCCGTCTACGTCACCAACGGTCTGGCCCACACCCGGGCTCTGTCCCAGAAGGGCTGCGCTGTTTACGTCCCCGGGGGACAGGTGAAGCAGCGCACCGAGGCCATCATCGGGGCCACCGCCATCAACAGCCTGCGGCGCTACAACTTCACCAAGGCCTTTCTTGGCGTCAACGGCGTTTCCATGGATCACGGCTACACCACCCCCAGCATCGAGGAGCGGGAGCTCAAGGAGGCTGCCCACCACGCCTCCGCCGAGACCTGGTTCCTGGCCGACTCCAGCAAGTTCGGGAAGGTCTATTCCGCCGGGATCTGCGGCATTAGGGAGGCCTTCTTCATCACAGACCGTCTGCCCGATGAAAGCTATCGACTGTACACAACCGTAAAGGAGGCTGAACCCGCATGATCTACACCGTGACCTTCAATCCCGCTATCGACTACGTGGTGCATTTCGAGCATCTCCGCCCCGGCGAGATCAACCGCAACGAATCCGAGGAGTTCCAGTTCGGCGGCAAGGGCATCAATGTGTCCAACGTGCTGCGGACCCTGGGCTTCGACACCGTGGCCCTGGGCTTCGTGGCCGGCTTTATCGGCGAGGGCTTTGAAAAGGGCCTGACCGAGATGGGCCTGAAAACCGACCTGATCCACGTGAAGGAGGGCATGACCCGCATCAACGTCAAGGTCAAGGCCGCCGAGGAGACCGAGATCAACGGCATCGGCCCCGTCATCACCGAGGAGGACATGGCGAAGCTCTATGAGAAGCTGGACGCCATCGGCCCCGACGACGTGCTGGTCCTCTCGGGCTCCATCCCCAAGTGCCTGCCCGGGGACACCTACGAGCGCATCATGGCCCGGCTGGACGGCAGGGGCATCCCCATCGCCGTGGACGCCAC
>CAMUYE010000092.1 GCA_947164825.1 uncultured Clostridia bacterium | reverse complement strand
GGCTCGATGCCGCCGGTGTCGATGAGCTCGAAGCTGCGGCCGTTCCACTCGCATTTGCCGTAGATCCGGTCCCGGGTGACGCCGGGGGTATCCTCCACGATGGCCGTGCGGCGGCCGGTCAGTTTATTGAAAAGCATGGACTTGCCCACGTTGGGCCTGCCCACGATCGCTACGTAATGTTTGGACATATCAGTTCCTCCCTTCGGGGGTCGCCCCTATTATGCCATATCCGGCAGGGCTTTTCAATCAATATTTGGAAATAAATTGTAAATTTCAGCTTGAAAAACAGGCGTTATTTGCTATAATATCTGGGAAATCATGTTCCGGCGCGGAAACGCGGAGAAAGAGAGAGGCAAAATGACAGAACAAAATACCCAAAGACCCGGCCCGCAGAGGATGAGCGAGGAAGAGCGGAAGAAGCGGAGGCGGCAGCGCTGGTTCCGTCAGAACGGACCCACGCTGATCCTGTTTCTCCTCTTCGGCGTCTGCTGCTTCATCATCGGCCTGCTGGTCGGCGGCGGCTCCGGCGGGTCGAAGGCCCCGGAAACCCAGGCGTCCGGCGAACGGACGGCGATCCATCAGGACGGCGCCGACTCCGGCGCGGCCCTGCAGAGCTCCACGCTCCCCGTGACCACCACCGAGGCGCCCGCCACCACGGTCCCCGCGACCACCGACTGGCAGGACGCCATCGACGACGCCACCACCCGGACCATCTATCTGACCTTTGACGATGGCCCCGGCAAGTACACCTACGACGTGCTGGAGATTCTGGACAAGTGCGGCGTCAAAGCCACCTTCTTCACCATCGGCTACTACGTGGACCACTACCCCGAACAGGCCAAGGCCATCGTGGACCACGGCAATCTCATCGCCTGCCACTCCTATACCCACGAATACAAACAGTGCTACGCCTCGGTGGAGGCCTTCATGGACGAGGTGGAGCAGTGGAAGCAGGCCGTGCAGAACGCCACCGGCACCGTGCCGGACCGGATCTGCATCCGCTTCCCGGGGCGCTCTACCACGCCCAACGCCAAGAACGTGGCAGACGGAATCAAGTCCCAGATCATTCTCAAGGGCTACCGCTGGTTCGACTGGAACGCGGCCAACAACGACAAGTACCCCAAGGGCAACACCAAGGGCCTGTCCCAGAAGGACTACTTCATCGACTCCTATAAGCAGAGCATGGGCTGGTACGACAGCGACGACAGCGCCACGGTGATCTTCATCACCCACGAGACGGAGAAGACCACGGTGGATACCCTGGAGTACATGATCAAGGACGCCCTGGAGCGGGGCTACACCTTCAAGACCCTGGACCACCATCCGGAGTGGAACAACTAATCAACTTTCCTTATAAGCTCCCCTGCTCGCAGGGGAGGTAAAAAAGATCCTCCGCAGCCGACTTGAAGGCGGCAGCGGAGGATCTTTTTGCTGCAATCAGTCCTCGGCAACTTCGACGACCTGACGACCGTTGTAGTAGCCGCAAGCCTTGCAGGCTCTGTGGGGCAGACGGGGCTCGCCGCACTTGGGGCAGGCAACCACGCCGGGAACGGACAGCTTCCAGTGGGAGCTGCGTCTCTTGTCGCGTCTTGCTTTGGAAACTTTACACTTGGGGACAGCCATGGTGACACCTCCTCGGTCTGAATGCCTCTAAGGCAATGGTTTACTTCGTTAACAGCTGCTTCAGCACAGCCAGGCGGGGATCCGCCTCGGGCCGGCAGTCGCAGGGGCCTTCGTTCAGATCCTTTCCGCAGCGGCAGCAGAGGCCCTTGCAGTCTTCCCTGCAGAGGAACTTGCTGTCCATGCTCAGGACGAAGGTCGTGGTGACAATGTCGTCCAGATCCGCACAGCCGCCCTCCAGCAGGAAGAGCCAGGGGTCCTCCTCGCCGTCGCCGCCCGTCAGCTCCTCCGCCAGGATGGCGTGGAGGGGAAAGGACACCGGCTTGTCCACTTCCCGGGCGCAGCGGTCGCAGGGCCCGTGAAGGGTCGTGCGCACCGTACCGCTGAGCACGTAGACGCCGGCCGTGTTGCGGACCTCGCCCGCAGCTTTGACCGGCTCGGTCGCGGGGCAGCATCCGCCGAAGGCAAGCTCATGGAGATCAAGAACGACCTCAAACGGGATCGAGCCGCCGGGATTATCTTTGAGAGAAGACAGGTTCAGCAGCATCGAATTCTCCTAATCTCATAGTCATGCTGGAATATTATAGCGGCGGAATGTCCGTTTGTCAAACACTTTTTTGACTTTTTTTGAAAAAAGTTTCCCTTGCGGAAGGAGGGGAAATGGAGTATGATGGAGGCAGAGGTGAAAAGCCGTGAAAGAAATCACGATCACGAAAAACGACGCCGGGCAGCGGCTGGACCGGTTTCTGGCCAAGGCCGTTCCCCTGCTGCCGGCCTCTCTGGCCCAGAAGTACATCCGGCTCAAGCGGATCAAGCTGGACGGCAAACGGGCGGAGCGGGACACCCGGCTCTGTGAGGGCAGCGTTTTACAATTATATATCAACGACGAGTTCTTCGACACCCCGAAGCCGGAGAACGCCTGGCTGACCGTCTCGACCCCGAAACTCAACGTGGTCTACGAGGACGAAAACCTGATCCTGGCGGACAAAAAGCCGGGCCAGGCCGTCCATCCCCACGACGGAGCCGAGTACGGCAAGACCCTCATCGACCACATCCAGGCTTACCTCTACGCGAAGGGCGAATGGAAGCCCCGGGCGGAAAACGCCTTCGCCCCGGCCCTCTGCAACCGCATCGACCGGAACACCGGGGGCATCGTCATCGCCGCCAAGACCGCCGAGGCCCTGCGGATCCTCAACCAGAAGATCAAGGACCGGGAGCTGGAGAAGAAATACCTCTGCATCGTCCACGGAACTCCGAAGCCCCGGGAGGGGAAGCTGGAGGGCTATCTCTTCAAGGACGCGAAGGAAAACCGGGTCTACGTCACCCAAAAGCCCCAGCCGGGCTCCAAAACCGCCGTGACCCTGTACCGGACCCTGGAGACCCGGAACGGCCTGTCCCTGGTGGAGTGCGAGCTCATCACCGGCCGGACCCACCAGATCCGGGCCATGATGGCCGCCGCAGGCACGCCCCTGCTGGGGGACGGCAAATACGGGAAGCTGGACAAGCGCTACGACCGGAAATACCAGGCCCTTTATTCCTACAAGCTGAAATTCGCCTTCACCACCGACGCCGGCTGCCTCGAATACCTGAACGGAAAGGAGTTCACCGTCGCCTCCGTCGACTTTGTGGAAGAGTTCTTTCCAAGTAAGAAGTAAAAAGGAATAGGTAATAAGTTTACAAAAAACGCCCCGATATTTTCTGCCCGAAAGCCGTTTTACACACTTTCCACATAGATTTCCACAGCCCGGAAGCCCTGTTGAAACAAGGCCTCCGGGCTGTTCTACCCATTGTTGTGGAAAACCCGCGAACGAAGCTGTCCTTTGCGGAAAAAACCGTAAATCGTTTACATAAAGGCGCAATACGCGAGATCCGCAGGGCGGCGGAGGGAACAACGGGCGCTCAATGAGCGCCCCTACGGCGTGATCCCCCGTTCCCCGTTCCCTGTTGCCTGTTGCCTCCTCCGTGCGGGGAACGGCGGACGGCCAATGGCCGCCCCTACGGGCGGGTCTGTTGCCTGATGCCTGATGCCCCGTCCATGCGGGGAACGGCGTGGCGCACACTGTGCGCCGCTACGGGCGGGAGCGGCGGCCAGAGATCTGGCCGCCCTACAGGCGGGGGACGGAGGGCCGATCGCCCGCGCTACGGGGGTGAAAATGAATACTGAAAACTTAAGACTTAAGAATGAAAAATTGAGGAGTCCCTTCGGGACAGATTTGAATTTCATTTTTCAATTCGCAGAATTGAAAAATACCTCCATTATTCATTATTCATTTTTCAGTTTTCAGTCTTAAGTTACTCCCCCGTCCCATTTTGCATTTTGCATCTTGCATTTTGCATTATGTATCCGTGCGGGGAACGGCGGACGGCCAATGGCCGCCCCTACGAGCGGGTCTGATGCCTGTTGCCTGATGCCTGATGCCTCACAGCTCCACGTCCACGATGCGCAAATACCGCCGCAGGGGGTAGGCCCCGTCGTGGGCCTCGCCGGGGATGGACTCGGACATGGAGCCCGGGCGGGTGATCCGGGTCAGACCGGCCCGGCTCAGCAGGCCGATGAGTTCCTCCCGGTCCTCCCGCGGGCAGCCCAGGCCCGCAGTCTGCAGATAGGGCTTGGCCTTCCGCAGCACGGGGATGATCCGCTCCCGGGGCAGGCGCTTGACCAGGACGTTGCCGAACATGGGCGAGAGCTCCAGCTCCATATCCTCCTTCGGGATCAGAGAGCAGAGGGGGGAGCTCCAGGGCTTGACTTTTCCCCCGTCCAGGACCGCCTCCAGCCTGTCCGTGTAGGTTCGCAGGGTCAGCTCCGCCACGGCCCCCAGGGTCCGGGGCCGCCGGGCCTCGGCGGCGGATCGCAGGATGGGCCAGAAGCGGCCGCAGAAGGCCGTCACATCCTCATAGCGCTCCGTGTCCAGATAGATCACCTGGCAGGAGGAGCAGAGGAGCTGTTGGGTGGCGACGACGTGCTCCGCCAGGGCGGCAAGCTCTTCCTGCGGGCGCTCGCCCGCCAGGTAGGCGAAGCTCAGCCGGTGGCCCCACTCGATGAGCTTGGTCCCCGGGTGGGCGAAGCGGCGCACCGCGGCCACGGCGGCCTCCCCGCCCCAGACCACGATGCCGTCGGAGAGCGCGGCCATCTTCTGGATGGCCCCCAGGTCGGAGGAGGGGGTGTCGAAGACGTAGAGCCAGTCCGCCAGCCGGGGCTCCTGGTCCAGCAGGGCCCGGAAGATCGCGAGGCTCAGGCCGTTGTCGGCCTGGGGCAGCTTCAGGATGTTGATGTTGCCCGTGGCCAGGCCCTCGGCCACGGAGAAGGCGGGCAGGCCGTCGGCGTTGCCCGCGGCGATATGGAGCAGGACGCCCAGGGGCCGGGTCAGGACCCGGAGGGGCCGCAGGCCCTCCGGGGGCTCGGTGACGAAGTCGGGCCGGAACTCCGCCCCCAGCTCCGTCCGCAGCTTGAATTCCAGGCTGTCCCGCCGCAGGAGGCGGACCGCCATCTCCTTGTACTGCTCCGCCCCGTCGATCTGCAGCGCGTCGATCTGCGCGTCGAACTCTCCCGCGGCCACCCGCCGCCCCAGGGCGTCGATGGCGGCGACGACGGTCTCGGTCTCCAGGGGCGGTCCCGCCAGGGTGGCGTTGAGCTTCGCTTCCAGACCCGCCAGAAGCTCGCTCTGCATGGAGCTTTCATATTGTATGCCGTTTGCCAGGATCATAGGCTCACCTCCACCTTGTTCAGGATCTCCGCGGCTCCCGCGGCGCAGGTCTTGATGTCCTGCAGGCCCACCCGGCCCAGGATCTCCAGCCAGGGGGAGTCCAGGCCGCAGCCGCACTCCTCCGGATCGTGGAGGATCCCCAGGTCGTCGGTCATAACGGAGAGCAGGGGCGTGCCCACGTCCATGGGCGTGATCAGATTCACCAGCCCCGGGGTGCCGTTGGGCACGGGCCGGAGGGTCACCGGGTCCCGGATCAGGACCCGGCTGTAGATGGGCACGTGGAAGTGATGGCGCTCGCAGTCGTTGTAGAAGATCGGATGCTCTACGGCTCCGTAGAACTCGATGATGTCCCGGTCGTCCAGGCCCAGGACCTTCTTTGCCAGAGCGTAGAACTCGGACTTGTCCACTTCCTCGGCGTAGAACTGCTTCCAGCCCCCGCCCAGCATGAGCTTGGAGCCCTTGGGGAGCTGCACGCGGACCCCCTGCTCGTCCATCCGCTTCATCAGGAACCAGGCGTAGGCCGGGAAGCCCATGAAGCGCAGGGGGAAGCGGGAGCGGCTGTGCTTCACGATGGCGTCCTGGACGTGCTGCAAATCGAGCACGTAGTCGCCGTTTTTCCAGCGCAGGGCGTAGGTCCGGCTGAGGGCCGGGGCAAAAAAGGTGACGCCAAAGGCCGTCCAGGAGACGCCCTTCCGGTTCCGCAGCCGGGGCTGGTAGCCGAAGACCACGTGATGGCAGGGCCGGAGGGAGATCAGACGCCGCAGCTTGCAGATATGCAGGACCATCTTCAGTCCCGCCCAGAGATCCCCCGCGGTGAAGCCCACCTCGCTGGCCTTACCGGAGGAGGTGCCGGAGGAGGTCACCACCCAGATCAGCCGCCGCCGGGGCAGGACAAAGAGCCGCCGCCGCTTGAAGAGGGCCGTGGGCAGGAAGGGCAGATCCGCCAGATCCGCGGGGCTTTGCAGCCGCTCCGGGGAGAAGCCCGCGTCGTCCAGGATCGCCCGGTAACCCGGGCTGCGGGCGTAGACATAGGCGCAGTTTTCCCGCACGGCCTGTATGAACAGCTCGTCGGTCCCCTTCAGATCGTAGGGGTCCCGATGGTGAAAGAGTCTTCTTCGATATTTCACAGGCCTCAGCTCCTTTTTTCTATTATAGCACAGGCTTCGACATAAGGCAACAGGCAACAGGAGACGGGGGACGGCCAATGGCCGCCCCTACGGCGTTATCCCCCGTTCCCTGTTGCCTGTTGCCTGTTGCCTCGCATCCCCCGTCTCCTTATGCCTGATGCCTGTTGCCTGATGCCTCGTCGGAAGCGTCTGCCTCGGGCGGACGGCCAATGGCCGCCCCTACGAGCGTGTCATTGCGAGGCCAGTTCACAAACTGGCCGTGGCAATCCGCATCCCCCGTCCCATTTTGCATTTTGCATCTTGCATTTTGCATTGAGCGTCCGGGCGGGGGCGGAGG
>CAMUYE010000091.1 GCA_947164825.1 uncultured Clostridia bacterium | reverse complement strand
TTCTACTGCAAGGACTGCGGCAAGCCCGTCTGCACCCCCGAAACCATCGCCCGGATCTCCGAGCTCTTCCTGGATCACGGCTCCAACATCTGGTTCGAGAAGGACGCCATGGAGCTGATCCCCGAAAGCTTCGCCTGCCCCTTCTGCGGCGGCAAAGCCTTTGAAAAGGAGAGCGACACCCTGGACGGCTGGTTCGACTCCGGCTCCACCCACATCTCCTTCCTGAAACGCGACAACCCCGAAAACTGGCCCGCCGACGTCTATATCGAGGGCGCCGACCAGTACCGGGGCTGGTTCCAGTCCTCCCTCCTGGTCTCCGTGGGCGCCACGGGCCAGGGCTCCCCCTTCAAGACCTGCATCACCCACGGCTGGACCGTGGACGGCGAGGGCCGGGCCATGCACAAGAGCCTGGGCAACGGCGTCGATCCCGCGGACATCGTCAAGGACTTCGGCGCGGACCTGCTCCGGCTCTGGGCCGCCTCTGCCGACTATCACGCCGACGTGCGCTGCTCCAAGGAGATCTTCAAGCAGCTCAGCCAGAGCTACCTGAAGTTCCGCAACACCGCCCGCTACTGCCTGGGCAACCTGGACGGCTTCGACCCCAACGATCTCGTGAAGCCTGAGGATATGCTGGAGCTGGACCGCTGGGCTCTGACCCGGCTGAACAAGCTGATCGAGACCGGCTTCCGGGCCTACGACAACTATGAGTTCCACGTGCTGACCCACGCGGTCAACGATTTCTGCGTGGTGGAGCTGAGCCAGTTCTATCTGGACATCCTCAAGGACCGGCTCTACTGCGACGAACGGGACGGCCTGCGCCGCCGCTCCGCCCAGACGGCCATCTTCCTGATCCTGGACACCATGGCGAAGCTCTTCTCCCCCATCCTGGCCTTCACCTGCGACGAGATCTGGCAGGCCATGCCCCACCGCGCCGGCGACGACGCCCGGAACATCCTCTTCAACGACATGAACCAGCCCTTCACGGACTACGCCCTGGACGCCGGGACCATGGCCAAGTGGGACACCCTCATCAAGGTCCGGGAGGACGTGAACGGCGTGCTGGAGCAGGCTCGCGCCGACAAGCGCATTGGCAAGGCTCTGGAGGCCCAGGTCCGGCTTCTGGCCCAGGACGAGGCCGCCAAGGCCGCTCTGAACGCCATCCGCCGCATGGATCTGGCGGAGCTCTTCATCGTCTCCGGCGTCACCGGCGGCACCGACTTGATCCCCGAGGCCAAGTTCGACGGCATCACCGCCCAGGGAACCAACTTCCCCGGCCTGCTGATCACCGTCTCCGAGGCCGCCGGGACCAAGTGCCCCCGCTGCTGGATGCACTCTGTCAACGCTAACGCCGAGGGCCTCTGCCCCCGCTGCGCCAAGGTCGTCGAGACCCTGATCTGAGGTCGGGCGGCCGCCCGTCCCAATGAATTGCGCCCGGCGGCGCATGAATTGCGCTTCGTGCATGAATTGTTCCTGCGGAACATGAATTGCCCTGCGGGGCATAATGGCGCAATTCCATTCATGGAGCGCAGCGAGAAATCATGGCGAAGCCAATTCATGACGCCCCACGTCAATTCATCCGTATAAAATGAATTGCGCCCGGCGGCGCATGAATTGCACTTCGTGCATGAATTGTTCCTGCGGAACATGAATTGCCCTGCGGGGCATAATGGCGCAATTCCATTCATGGAGCGCAGCGAGAAATCATGGCGAAGCCAATTCATGACGCCCCGCGCCAATTCATCCGTATAAAAGGAGCACGCAAATGGAACCCGAACCCTCCGTTCTGACCAACCGCTGCCGGTATGATGCGGAGACCCTGCGGATCGCCTACCGCCGCTATACCCGGCGCTGGCTTGTGGCCTTTTTAACCTTTGGCATTTTCTTCTTCATCTTCGGCGTCTACCAGAGCTACCGCTATATCGTGATATACCAGTGCGAGCTTCGGCTGATCTGGAGCCCGCTTATATCCTTCGCGGCCGCGGTCTACTATTTCTGGAAGACCTTTACCTTCGTGAACAAGATCGTCAAGCGCTCCGTTCAGCGTCTGGAGGAAACCCATCAGGTCAGCGGATTTGATAACGCTTACCATTTTACGCAGGAGGAGATCCTCGATGCGCCTGACGTCAGCAACGACGTGAAGCACATCTCCTATTCCGTCGTAAAGCACGCGGTCCCCTATCAGCGCCTGATCCTGGTCTTTACCCAGGCCAAGCAGTTTTTCACTCTGGACCGTACTCGCTTTGAAAACGGCACCGAAGCCGACTTCTGGCGTCTGATGAACGAAAAATGCCCCGACGCCGTGCCGAAGAAGTACCGCGTCTGATCCATTTTGCATTTCAAAGGAGCGGAGAACGGCGTGGCGCACACTGTGCGCCGCTACAGGCAGGGCTGTTGCCTGTTGCTGCGTCAGGCGGGCAGATTGCCCGCGCTACAGCTTCTGGTGACTGGCGACCCATTTTGCACTTTGCATTTTGCACTTTGCATTCCCAAGGAGGCCCCATGAACGACTGTCTGATCAACCGCTGCCGCATGGACGAGGCAAAAATGCGGGCCTCCGCCCGGCTTTCGACGCGGACCCAGCGATATCTGGATTTCATATTCGCAGCGCTGGCGATCCTCGCGGGAGGCTATAACGTCCTGCGCTGTATCAAAGCCGGATCGCCGGGCTATTCCATGATCATCGGCACGGTCGCCCTCTTTGGCCTGGGGATCTTCCTGGTCCGGGACGGCTTCACGGTGGCGGAGCGCTCCGTCAGGCTCTCTCTGGAACGGCGCAGACAGCAGGGGATCCCGGACGATCTGGAGATCACGCTGCGCTTCGGCCCTTCGGAGATCGAAAAGGAGAACAGCTTCACCCACCAGCCGGCCTCCTTCCCCTACGATCAGGTCGTAAGCATCCAACGCTCCGGGGACGGACTTCAGATGCTCCTGAAGAACAATGTGATTTACATTCTGGACCCGGACCGCTTCGAGAATGGAACCGAAGCTGATTTCTGGCGTCTGATGAACGAGAAATGCCAGAAGGCGGTTCCGAAGAAGCGCCGCGTCTGATCCCGATCTTATCCAATGCCGGCGCGATGCGCAGCCCGGATCCCGCCGGAACCCCGCAAAAGCACCGCAAAATAAAAAACCTGCTCCGCGGAGACGGCCGACGGCCGCCGCCCGAGGCTCCACCAAACAGAAAAGAGGTAATAAACATGTTTGAAGAACTCGTGACTATCCTTTGCGACCAGCTTCCCCTGAACCCCGAGGACGTGAAACTGGACTCCCGGATCAAGGAGGATCTGGGCGCTGACTCCCTGGACGTGCTCCAGCTCCTGATGGCCCTGGAGGAAGAGAAGGGCGTCGTCATTCCCGACGAGGTGCTCCCCACGCTGAAAACGGTCGGCGACATTGTTTCCTATATGGAGAGCCAGCAGTAAACGGGAAACCACAAAGCAAGGCCCCCGGCTTCAAAGCCGGGGGCCTTGCTTTGCGCTGCGCAGAACAGGATCAGCGGGTAAAATAATGGTACAGATAGGTCACCACATAGGCCCGGTTGCAGGGCAGTTTGGGCTGCAGATTCGAGCTTCCCTCACCCTCGTTGCCCACAAGGATCCCCGCGCCGTACGCCCAGAGGACGGAGTTGAAATAATACTTGTTCGAACTGACGTCGGGGAAGGGGTTGGCAGAGGAGGCGGGAGCCGGTTTTCCAGCGAAAGCCCAGAGGAAGGTAATCATTTCCGCCCGGCTCACCGAATCATTCGGAGCAAAACTGGTGGGCGTTTTACCGGCGGTGATGCCGTTTTCCGAGGCCCAGAGGACGGCTCTGTAATAATATTTGTCCGAAGAGACGTCCTGGAAGGGATTGTTGGTGGAAGTGGGCGAGGGCTTTCCGGCAGCGGCCCAGAGGAAGGTCACGGCCTCGCCCCGGGTCAGCTCCGCATAGGGGGAGAAGGTGGTGGGGCTGGTGCCGGCGGTGATCTGGGGATCGTGGTTATAGGCCCACACGATGGCGTCATGGGCCCAGTGGCCCTCGGCGGGCAGATCAATGAAGGGGGTCGTGCCGGGAGCGGGGCCTGGATCCAGGCCCAGGGTGTTGACGATGTAGTTGTAGATCTTCTGGCGGTTGCTGGCGCTGGCGGCCGTATAGGTGATGATGCCGTAGTGGAGCACGTCCAGAGAGGGGAAGACGTCGCTGTCGCTGAGGCCCAGACCGGCTTTGGCCTTCTTGATCTTGGCCTTGGCGTCGCCGCTGCCGTATTTGTTTTCCAGAGCGCAGTAGTAGACCAGAGAGGCGTCGGTGCGGACGCCGTAGGACCAGCCGTGCTGCAGCATTTCGAGAATGAATTCGTTGGCGTAGGTATCCTGACACCAGTGGCCGACCTCGGAATCGATGGCCGCCCGGATCAGGGGAACCTCCGCGGAGCTGAGGACCCGGGTTTTCCAGGCTGTATCGGAGGCCTCCACGATCTCGGTGAAGAGCTCGGTTCCCAGAAGGGCCTCCGCGGTAACGGGATCGGAGCAGCAAATCATCTTCATCAGCTTCAGGGCGTGATTCCCGTGCCACTGCACAAAGCCGATACTCAGGGCGTTGTTGTCCTTGGCGACGACGGTATCGTAGCTGCCCTCATATCGCAGAAAAAGCCGCCGGACATAAGCCTCGACCTGGGCGACGTCAACGCAGTCCTCCAGGCTCGGACCGCTGGCAAAGACGGCGGGAACCAAACTCACGCAGAGACAGAGCGTCAGGAACAGGGCAATGATTTTTCGCTTCATACGTACCTCACTTCATGAAAAAAACAGACAGCGGCGGGGCCGCGAAAAAACGATTTGGTATCATTTCGTAACTATTTTATCATATTCGTTTCAAATATGCAAGCACTTTTTTTGAAAGAAATCCAGAAAATCCGGGATTTTCCTTGAAAAAACGGCAAAAACCGACGAAAATCAAATAATTACAAACTGTTACCAATCGGCAAAAACCCCAAGATGTTGTGGACACGCAGGAAGCAGTGCCGCAGATATATGGGAGCGCGAAGGATTTCCCTATATATAAAAAAGGTATCGGCCGATTGCCGCAAAAAATGAATATTTTTTGTGAACAGCGTGCAAACTGGGGGTATCAACCAGAAAACAGGGGGTAAAAACCGTGAAAAAGCTGTTCTTTATCCTGATGGCCGGCGCCGCGTTTTGGGCGCTCGGCATGCTGCCGTTCCGCGCCTCGGACGCGGCGAAGCTCCTGCCGGTCAAGACCGTGATCGTCACGCGCTCCGGAGGCGAATACGTCGTGGATGTCGGAGCCGGCGTGCGGGCTGTGGGCCGCAGCCTCTCGGAAGCGCTGGAGCGCTTGAAGGAGGAGATCACCGGCGAGATTTTCCTGCCGACGGCGGAGCAGGTTATCATCACAGAACCGGCGGACGACGCCGTGGACGCTGTGGCGGAGGAGACCGCCTTCCGCCCCGCCGCCGGGATCTACCGCACGCCGGTGTCCGCGCCGGACGCAGAGCGTTTGGGCGCCTATTTGGACTCCCATGCCTCCAATTATACGATTCTGGACGCCCGGGCCGCGCTTGCGGAAGGGCGCAGGCCGGAGCTCCCGCGGATCGTAGCGGCGGACGGAGGCTGGTGGGTGGACGAGGGACCTGTGCCGACGGATGATTAGCGCCTGGGCCCGGATGCTCCGGAGGGAAGGAAGCTCCGCCCCCCTTTCTTCCCGCCAGCTCGGCGCACTGGCTCTGACAGCGGCGGGATTCCCGATCTTCCGGTACTGCTGCCGGGTAAGCTGGCCCTGGGCGCTGCTGGGCGGCCTGGCGGCTGCCGCTGCGCTCTCCGGGCTGACCCTGCTCAGAAACCGCCGCGGCGGTGAGGGACCGGGTTCCCGGCGCGGGGGGAGGATCTTCCCGGTCGTCTGCAAGGCGCTGCTCATGCTGCTCCTCCTGACCGGCGCGCTCTATACAGCGTGGGAAAGCAGCTTCGCGTTTCCGGAAACAGCGGGCAATCTCCCGGCTGCCGGTCTGGTCCTGCTCCTGGCTGCCGCCGCCTCCCGCCGCGGTCCGGCGGCTGCGGGCCGCACCGCAGGGATTTTGCTCTGGGTCACGGGGATCCTCTACGGAACGGTGCTTGTGTTCAGCCTGCCGGAGCTTCGGGGCGAGTGGCTGCGCCCGTCCGGCGAGCCGCCGGAAGCGCTCGGCGTCTGGGCCGCGCTGACGCTTCCCGGGGCCGCGCTCTGCCTTTGCGTGAAGCTGCCGACGGAGCAGAAGCTTCCGCATTGGCCCTGGTGGAGCGCGGCGGGGCTTGCCGCGGCCGCTTCCGTGCTTACCGGCGGGATCCTGTCGCCTGCCCTGGCCCGGGAGCCCGAGGCCTTTCGCACCCTGGCGAGAGGCGTTTCCGTCCTGGGCGTAATCCGGCGCTTCGAGGCGCTGGTCAACGGCGCTCTGCTGATGAGCGGCTTCGCTCTCTGCACCCTATATATCGTGTCATTTTTCGGGCTGACGGGCATATATAGTGACTGTAAAACAGCGCAAAAAAAGTTCAAAAAAACGCAAAAAAAGTGTTGACAAATTGGGAACTCAGTGCTATTATATGCGAGCGCGCTGCAGGAGGGACTTCGGTTCCGACCTGAGCCAAGAAAAAATATCGTGGAAAACGAAAAAAGTTCTTGACTTTCGGAACGCTGCGTGCTAAAATATAAAGGTCGCTGCGGTTGAGGGAAACCGATGAAACCACAGAGATTTTATATAGGCTGCAAGGCCGATGTACCTTGAAAATTAAACAACGAAAACATGAACAAACACCATGTCAATGATTGT
>CAMUYE010000090.1 GCA_947164825.1 uncultured Clostridia bacterium | reverse complement strand
GGGGGAAGTCACGGATTCCTCGATGCCCAGGCCCCGGGCCAGGCCCCGGGTAAAGGCGGTTTTTCCGGCTCCGAGGCCGCCGCGGAAAGCGATCACGTCGCCGGGGCGGAGGAGTGCCGCAAGCCTTGCGCCCAGCTGTTCCGTTTCGGCCGCGGAGCGAGTCGTATAAATCATGGCAGTTTTCCTTTCGGATTCTCCGAAGATTATAGCACACCGAAACAGGAATTGCAATTGCAATTCACGATTTGTTGTGTTAAAATATATCCAATCCCGAAGAACGAATCCGATGCTGAAAAAACGGAGGAAACGATTATGACTGATTATCCGGCGCTCAACGCGCAGCTCGCCGCACTGACGGATGGCATTCCCCACCCGATCGCAAATCTCGCCAACGCGGCCGCCCTGCTCTGGCATACGCTGCCCGATCTGAACTGGGCGGGCTTCTATCTCCTGGAGGGAAAGAAGCTGGTTCTCGGCCCCTTCCAGGGCAAGACCGCCTGCATTGAAATCCCCCTGGGCCGGGGCGTCTGCGGCACCGCTGCGGCAGAGGACCGCACCCTGCTGGTGGAGGACGTTCACGCGTTCCGGGGCCATATCGCCTGCGACAGCGCCTCCAATTCCGAGATCGTCGTCCCCCTGCGCAAGAACGGCGCGGTGATCGGCGTGCTGGACGTGGACAGCCCCAGCCTGCGCCGCTTCACCCCGGAAGACCAAAGCGGCCTGGAGGCCTTCGCGGCGATCCTGCAGGCCGCGCTCTGAGAAAACTTTACCGCTTCGGTAAAAAAATAAAGCAAAGGAGATACATCTATGCAGCACACGACCCGCATCCGCCGTCTGTTCGCCTTTTTGCTTGTCGCGGCGCTGATGGCAAGCCTGCTCGTTCCCGTCCACGCAGCCGGGGAGGATCGGGAAGCCCCCGCCGAGCAGAGCGAAACGAAACGCCCGGAGGAGATCGACCGGGAGGGAGAATCCCTCACGGAACTCGTCCGCGTTTCCATCGAGCTTGAAAAAGCCTCCACCTTTGACGCTGGCTTCCCGCTGGACAGCGCAGCCAGCGATCCCGCCGCCATTTCCTACCGGGAAGGCCTGAAGGCCGAGCAGGCCCGGGCTCAGGCCAGGATCGAAGCGGCCATCGGTTCTCCCTTGCAGGTCAAGCGGAATCTCACGCTTCTGGTCAACGTCATTTCCGCCGAGGTGCGCCGCGGCGACATCGAGAAGATCAAGGCCGTTCCCGGGGTCAAAAACGTGGAACTGGAGACCCGCTACGAAGCGCCTGCACCCGTAAACTCCGAGGCAGCCGAACCCAACACGGCCAACACCTCCACCTACATGGTGGGCGCGGCCGAGGCCTGGGCCGAGGGCTACACCGGCGCCGGTTCCCGGGTCGCCATTATCGACACCGGCCTGGACACCTCCCATCAGAGCTTCAACGCCGACGCCTTCAACTACGCCATCCAGCAGACCGGCAAGACGATCAGCCTGTTTACCCAGACGGATCTCACCAATATCAAGGATCAGCTCACCGGTTCCGGCGCGGCCTACGTCTCCGCAAAGATCCCCTTCGGCTACAATTACGTGGACGAAAACACCACCATCACCCACCTGAACGATACCCAGGGCGAGCACGGCTCCCACGTGGCCGGCATCGCAGCGGCCAACCGCTTCCTCAAGAGCGGCAGCTCCTACGTGGACGCCGGCTCCACCGTCGGCGCGGTGGGCATGGCGCCCGACGCCCAGCTCTTCATCATGAAAGTCTTCGGCTCCGGCGGCGGCGCCTACGACTCCGACTATATACCCGCCATCGAGGACGCGATCCTGCTGGGCTGCGACGTGGTCAACCTGTCTCTGGGCTCCGCGGCCCCCGGCTTCACCTATTCCTCCACCTCCAGCTATCAGACCATCATGACCAAGCTGGCCAACGCCAACAGCAATACGAAGCTGGTGGTCTCCATCTCCGCGGGCAACAACGGAGCCCTGACCGAGAATCTGAGCACCGACCTCTATATCCAGGATATCGCCATGCACACCGGCGGCAACCCCGGCTCCTTCATCAACAGCCTCTGCACCGCCTCCGCCGACAATACGGGCGTGACCGGCATGCCCGTGATCTTCAACGGGACTCAGCGGGTCTTTTATAATGAGACCTCCAACTCCGGCGGCAGCTTCAGCGATGTCGCGGGCGATTGGCAGTTCGTCTATATCGACGCCGTGGGCAATGCCGACGACTACTCCACAGTCAACTCCGCCGTGTCCCTGAGCGGGAAGGTCGTCATCGTCAACCGAGGCGAGATCAGCTTCGTGGACAAGGGCAACAATCTGAAGTCCTACAATCCCAAGGCCCTGATCGTCGCCAACAACGTCTCGGGCACCGTCAGCATGGCCCTGGACGACTTCACCGGGACCTTCCCCATGGTCTCCATCTCCGGTGAGGACGCCGAGGCTCTTCGGAACAGCTCCACCGCCCATACCACCGGCTCCTATACCTATTACACCGGCAGCGTCACTGTGACGGACACCCTGCAGTCCGGCCTGACCACCGACAACCCCGAGATGTCCTATTTCTCCTCCTGGGGCGAGCCTGGCTCCCTGCTGATGAAGCCCGAGATCACCGCGCCCGGCGGCAACATCTACTCCGTCTTCGGCACCAATAAGACCTCCTCCGGTACCGCCGGCGGCTCCGATCAGTATGAGCTCATGTCCGGCACCTCCATGGCGGCTCCGCACGTGGCGGGCTTGACGGGCACTCTGGCCCAATACATCCGGGAAAACAACGTCAGCCTTTCCGGCAAGACCACCCGGCAGATCGTCCAGTCCCTGCTGATGTCCACCGCCGTGCCCATGCACGAGGGTTCCGCCGACGGCCCTTACTATCCGATCCTCCAGCAGGGCTCCGGTCTTGTGAACGTCCATCAGGCGATCCACGCGTCCTCTTTCATCTTCATGAATTCGGACGCCACGATTTCCTACGCCGACGGCAAGGTCAAGGCCGAACTGGGCGACAAGCCCTCCAAGTCCGGCGCTTACAGCTATTCTTTCAACATCTATAACACCGCTTCCAAGGCTCAGACCTACGCCCTCTCCACCGATCTGTTCACCCAGGACCGCTACGAGGGCGAGGACGGCTACGCTCACATGTCCTCCTCCACCACCGCGCTGGACTGGCCCGTGAGCTATTCCACCGGCAATACCGTCACCGTCCCCGCGGGCGGCAGCCAGAGCGTCACCGTTACCATCACCATCCCAGCAGATATGAGCGCTTTTGACGAACTCTATCCCAAGGGCGCCTACGTGGAAGGCTTCACGTTCGTCGAAAGCCAGACCACCAGCGGCGACGGCGCAAAGCTGAATGTAAAGCACTCCATCCCCATCCTGGGCTTCTACGGTTCCTGGACCGATCCCTCCATGTTTGACAATATGTCCTACGTGGACGAGACCGTCTACGGCGAGACCCGCACCGCCTACACCGGCACCACCAACACCAACTATATGACCTACACACGGAGCGGCTCCACCAAATACGTGACGGGCAACCCCTACATCACCGAGACGCCCTTCCCGGAGAACCGTCTGGCCCTCCGATCCACCGATACCATTTCCCAGATCAAGTACAGCCTGGTCCGTTCCGCGGGCACCACTGGCGTTGCCGCCTCGAAGATCGACGACGACGGGAAGGTGACCAGCGTTTTGAACGCCTCCGTCAGCAGCACCAACGTCACCGGCCTGTACTATTCCGCCAGCTCCGGCGCCTGGCAGAACACCTCCGCCCGGACTGTGAGCGTCAGCAAGACCGTCAGCTCCTACGGCGTCAGCGACGGCGACCGGATCCGCGTGGGCTTCTACGCCATCCCCGAGTACTACGCCATGCAGGTCAACTCCGACGTGAACTCCTACTCCGCAGGCTATCTGAGCGCCTCCGCCTTCCAGACCGTCCTGCGCAGCAACGTCCTGGGCAAGGGCGCCATGATCGGTTACGACTTCTATGTGGACGACACTGCTCCCACGATCCTCTCCGCCATCCGCAGCGGCGCTTCCGTGACCGTCACCGTGCAGGACAACGCCTATATCGCCCGGCTGGCCCTGCTCAACGGCAGTACCGTCGTCGAGGAGCTGATCCCCGCGCAGAGCGCCAAGGGCGAGGCCGTCGCCTATACCTTCGACATTTCCGGCGTCAGCAATCCCTCCAACCTTCAGGTTTTCGCGGGCGACTACGCCTCCAACGAGACCACCGTAACGCCCGAGGAGCTGCTTTACAACATTAGCGCCAGCTCCAACAACGAGGCCTGGGGCACCGTCTCCGTGGTGGGCAACACCGTCCTGGCCGAACCCGCCGAGGGTTACTATGTGGAGTCTGTCCAGGTGAGCTCCGGCACGGCCAGCCCCGTGATTAACGGCAATACCATCACCGTGAATCCGAGCTCCGACTGCGCGATCCTGGTGATCTTCGCGGCCAAGCCCCTCTACACCGTGACCTACAAGGCCAACGGCGTCGACGAGGGAAGCGTCACCGCCTACGTCAACGACGTCATCAGCCTGCCCGAGACCATCGCCAACACCGACATTGCCGAGGGCTACAGCTTCATCGGCTGGTACACGGCCAACCTGCCCGAGACCACCGACAAGCCCATCTTCTACGAGCCCGGCGCGTCTTATACCGTCACTGCCGACGCCACCCTCCTGGCCCTCTTCAAGCGGGTCGAGGGCAACGACGGCGAGATCTACCGCCTTATGACCGCCATGCCCGAGGATCTGAGCGGCAATTACGTGATCTCCTCCGGCACCACCGGCTCCGACTATCTGATGCTCAACACCACCGGTGACTACTATCGGACCTCCAACGCCTGCACCACCTTTGCAAATGCCGGCATCAGCATCGAAGACGGCGTCCTGACCAACGTTCTGCCCTCCCAGGCCTTCGTCGTCACGCCCAGCTCCACGACCGGCTACTACCGGATTATGATGCTGTCCATCGACGGCACCTACGTGGCGGACTCCGACTATGGCTTGACCGCCACGACCAACGCCGAGGGCGATCTCAACATCTGGTCCTTTGCCGCGGGAAGCGGCGGGAAATTCGTCATTGCCACCAAGAACTACAGCTCCTATTCCATCGGCCTGGACACCAGCTACAACGCCTTCGACACCATCCGCAACGGCAGCGGCGTCTATCTGTGGAAGGGCGAGCCCGGCGGTACGGCCTACTACACCACCAACCCCCTGACCGACAGCCACGACCATATCCTGGAGTACTTCGACGCCGCGGCTCCTACCTGCGTAGACGAGGGCAACACTGAATACTGGCGCTGCTCCCTCTGCGGCAAGTATTTCTCCGACGCGGCAGGGGAGACCCAGATCAGCCAGGCGGACACCGTCGTTCCCGCCCTCGGTCACAACTACGTGGACACCGTGACGCCGCCCACCGAGACCACCCAGGGCTACACCACCCACGTCTGCTCCCGCTGCGGCGATACCTACGTGGACAGTTATACCGCCCCCCTGGGCAGCGATTTCCCGGTCCACTTCAGCGTTCCCGCCGGCGTGACCAAGCCCGCCGACATGATCTCAAACACCAACACCGGCATCACCCTGCCTGTAGTAGAAGCTCCCGAGGGTTATACCTTCCTGGGCTGGGTCACGGAGGACTACGACAACGTGGACGTCCGTCCTGCCCAGATTTTGACCGGCAATTACGTTGCGCCCCAGGAGATCACCTTGAAGGCCCTTTTCACCTACGTGGAGGGCGGCACCGGCGAGGTGGTATACGAGCTTGTCACCGCCGATCCCGGCGACTGGACCGGCACCTATCTGATCACCAACCTCAAAACCACCAATCTCTATCTGCTGACGGGCCTGAGCGCCGGGACCTCCTATGAGACCGCGTCCAACGGCGGACAGACCACCTATTCCACCAGCGGTGTGACCCTGAACGGCACGACGCTGACCAATCCGACGGACAACTATCTCTTCAACGTCGAGAAGCTGAGCAGCGGCAGCTACACCATCAAGAGCGTTTCCCACGGGACCTGGATCGGAGCCCAAAACTACACACTGAAGGCGATCGCGGAGTACAGCGCTTCCGCCTGCGATTTCACCATTGTTCTGGCAAGCGGCGGCAACGTCAGCGCGAAGCTGGTCGAGGGAGGCAGCTGGCCCTATCTGGCCTTCTCCTCCAATAAGTTCTGGCTCGGCAGCTCCACCGAAAACATCTATTTCTGGAAGGAAACGCCCTCCGGAACGCCCTATTGGACCACCATCATCGGCGAGCCCGTGGAAGAGGACCTGGTTGACGTCTACTTCGTCGATCAGGACGACAACGCCAACGCCTGCGTTTACGCCTTCGGCAGCGGTACCGAGAACGCGGCATTCCCCGGCGTTCCCGTCACCGCCCAGGGCGTGGATGAGAACGGCGACAACTGGTATAAGGTCACCCTGGACCGCAGCGTCTACACCAACGTGATCTTCTCCGGCGGCAATTCCAGCACCCAGACCGCAAACCTGGGCCTGGGCGACGGCGAATACATCGTCTACTACGTCAACAACCACACCGGCTATCAGGGCACCGACGTCTGGCCCGCTCCCGCGGAAGTGGTCGAGGCCACCTGCACCGAGGCCGGTACCACCACCTACACCGGCCTGCTGACCAGCGTGACCCACGTCACCGAGATTCCGGCCCTGGGCCACCAGCCCGGCGAGGCAGTCCAGGAGAACTACGTCGCGCCCACCGCCACCACCGAGGGCGGCTACGATATGGTGGTCTACTGCCAGCGCTGCGGCGCCGAGCTGAGCCGCGAGCATACCGTGCTTCCCGCCACCGCCCCCATTGAGACCGCGAACCTGGAGATCTTCTATTCCATCTCCGTGGGCACCGACATGATCATCTCCTTCACCACCCTGAAGGAAAAGGTGACGAACTACGATAAGTTCTGGATCGAAGTGGTCAAGCACGAGCCGACAGGAGA
>CAMUYE010000089.1 GCA_947164825.1 uncultured Clostridia bacterium | reverse complement strand
TGACACAATTCCTGCCGAAACAGATTAAAGGTTTCTATGGGAGTTCAGTATGAAAGGAGGCTCATACATGCGAAAACTGATGTGGTTCGCCATTGGGTTCGTTTGTTCCTGCCTCCTGGCCGTCTATCTCCTGCCGGAGGGATGGCTCGGATGGATCCTGCTGTCGGCTGCGGTGCTTGCCGCTGCGGCGTTTGTGGTCCTCCGTCTGCGGCGGAAAGGCAAAAAAGAAAACCCGGACAAGCCGCGGGCAGGTATTGCCGGTCCCCGCATGCGGATTCTGCGCGCTGCAGCCCTGGGTCTGGCAATCGGCCTGCTCTGGTGCCGGGGCTATGAGGCGCTGAAGCTCGCGCCGTCCCGGGCCTTGGAAGGGGAGTACGACAGCCTGAGCGCCGAGGCCTGCGACTACCCCGTGGAGACCTGGTACGGTCAGCGGGTGGACGCTTTCGTGGAATTCGACAGCGGCAGGGTCCAGGTGCGCTTCTATCTCTACGGCAAGCCTGTGGAGCTCCTGCCCGGGGACCGCTTCACCGGCAGCTTCAAGCTCCGCCGTTCCGATCGAAATGCCGACGGGGATGCGTATTACGACCTTCAGGCCAAAGGCATCCTGCTGTCCGGCTCCGGTGTGGCGGACAAAACCGCAGACGGCGGCGCGCCCTTCCGCTATTTTCCCGTCCGCTGGTCGAAGGCTGTCTTTGACCGCTTGGGGGAACTGCTTCCCGCCGACGCCGCCGGCCTGCCCCAGGCCATGCTGACGGGAAATCGAACGGGCCTTTCCGAGGCGATCCGGGAAAAGCTCTCCTCCGCCGGCGCGTCCCATGTTGTGGCGGTCTCCGGCCTTCACGTCGCCATGCTCATGGGAGTCCTGTTTCTGCTGCTGGGCCGCAGCCGGGTCGCCTCTTTGCTGGGGCTCGGGGTGCTGCTCCTGTTCGTTCTGATGACAGGGGCCTCGCCCTCGGTGGTCCGGGCAGCCCTGACCTTGGGCCTGCTGCTCCTGGCCCCGTTCTTCCGGGAGGAGAACGATCCGCCCACTTCTCTGGCGCTGGCGGCTCTGCTGATCTTGCTGGCGAATCCCTGGGCCGTCGCGAATTTGAGCTTTCAGCTCTCCTTCGGCGCGGTGGCGGGATTGCTGCTGGCGTCGAAACCCCTGCAGGACTACTTCCTCAGCCTGCGTCCGGTGAAAGGCCTGCTGGAATGGAACGGTCTGAAAAGCTGGCCCCGTTTCCTCCGAAGCCTGCTGCTTCGCGGCCTGCGGGGGCTGCTCCGCTTCCTCTGCGGCAGCGTCTCGGCTTCCATGGGCGCGCTGCTGTTCACCACGCCCATCGCGGCGCTGAACTTCGGCGAGCTGCCGGTCTACGGCGTGCTGACCAATCTGGCGGTCATACCGCTGGCGACGCTCTGCCTGGTCGGAGCGCTGATCGTCCTGGTCCTGGGCCTGATCAGCACGACCCTCGGCGGCTGGGCGGGCTGGCTGCTGGCCTGGCCGGTCCGGGCGGTCTACGGGATCTGCGGCCTGGTTTCCCGGCTGCCCGGCGCGACGCTCTATCTGGACGGCTACGGCGTCGCCTTCCTGCTCTTTGGAGCGCTTTTGCTGCTTTTGCTCCTGATTCTGCGGGAAAAGCGTTACGGCAAGCCGCTTCTGAGCCTGCTGGCCGCTCTGATCGTCGCCGTAAGCCTGCAGAGCCTCGAGGCTGCCTCCGCAAGCTTCACCTTTGCGGCCCTGGACGTGGGCCAGGGCCAGTGCGTCTGCACGGTCGCGAAGGACTTTTCCGCCGTGACCGACTGCGGCGGCAGCGGCGGTCCGTCCGTAGGCGTCACGGCCGCTGAATGGCTGCGCAAAAAGGGCGTCAATCGCCTGGACGCCCTGATCCTGACCCACTACGACACGGATCACGTCAGCGGCGTCGAAACCCTGCTTGAGCTGATACCGGTTTCAAAGGTCTATTTGCCGGAGCAGCCCTTCGACCCGGAAAACCGGGCCGCGGTGGAGCGGGCGGCTCTGGCGGCCGGCGCGGAGCTTTGTTACGTGACCGAGGATCTGCGCCTCCCGTTTCAGGGCGGGCAGGCCACGCTCTTTGCCCCGGTTTCCGACAGAAATGACAACGCTGCCTGTGTTTCCGTCTTGTATTCCGCGGGAGAATATGATATGCTTGTGACCGGGGATCTGGACGTCGGGGCGGAATACGCCCTGCTGGAGCGGGAGGATCTGCCGCCCGTGGAGCTCTACGTGGCGGGCCATCACGGCTCCGCCCGTTCCTCCTCGGAGGCGCTGCTGGAAACGCTGCACCCCGATACGGTCTTCATCAGCGTGGGCCGCAACAACTACGGTCTGCCCGGCGCCGAGGCTTTGGCCCGGATCGCCGCCGGCGGAGCAGCCATCTACCGCACGGACGAGTGCGGAAATCTGGAAATCACCGCGCATTAAAACCGTAGGGGCGGATGCCCACATCCGCCCTCGTCCCGGAGGAAACCGACAGGGAGGGCCGTTGTGGGTATCGGCTCTACGAAAGGGAAGGCCATGGCCGACAACAATCTGGACAAGCTCAAATCCGATATCAAACTGAACACTCCCGGGCGCTTCTACGTCTTCACCGGCGAGGAGGCCTATCTGCGCCGCCATTGGCTGGAGGCGCTGAAAAGGGCAGTGGTGGAGGACTTTGCGGAGGCCTTCAACTTCCACCGGTTCAACGCCGGGAGCATCAACCCCCAGGCGGTGCTGGACAGCATCGAGGCCCTGCCCATGATGGCCCAGCGCTCCATGCTCCAAATCGACGACGTTAATTTCTTCGCCCTGCCGGCGGAGGAGACGGCGGCCTACGCCAAATTCTTCTCCGACATTCCCGATTACTGCACCGTGGTGCTGGTCTACGAGACCGTGGAATTCAAGATCGACCGCCGGAAAAAGGCGCTGGCCGAGGTCTTTGACCGGGCGACGGTAGTGGAGTTTACCCAGCCCTCGGACCGGGAGCTGATCACCTGGATCGCCCGGCACCTGAAGAAGGCCGACAAGCGCATCACCGTGGACGACGCCCAGTATCTGATCCATCGGACCGGCGGCTCCATGACGGCCCTGCTGGGGGAGCTGGGCAAGCTGACCGCCTACGTGGAGGACGAGACCGTCACCCGGGAGCACATCGACCTGCTGGTGGAGCCGGTGCTGGAGGCGGAGGTTTGGGCCCTCACCGACGCCATTGCCGCGGGCCGCTACGAGACCGCCCTCCAGACCCTGCGGACCCTGCTGCAAAAGCAGGAGGAACCCGTCAAGATCCTGGGCGGCGTGGGCAGCCAGTTCCGCCGCCTCCTGGCCGCAAAGCGGCTCCTGGACGGAGGCAAGCGCCAGCAGGACCTGATGAAGCTCTGCGGGATCAACGGCTATCCGGCCCAGAAGGCCATGGAGACGGCAAAGCGGCTTTCGGAGCGCTTCTGCGCCCGGGCCGTGGAGCTCTGCCTGGAGGCCGACGAAAAGCTGAAGACCTCCTACGACACCCCGGAGCGGGTGCTGGAGCTGTTGGTCCTCGAGCTGGCGGGAGAATCGAGAAATGCTTAGAATCAAAGAGGCCCTCGTGGTGGAGGGCCGGTACGATAAAAACACCCTTTCCCAGATCGTGGACGCGCCGATCTTCGTCACCGACGGCTTCGGGCTTTTCAAGGACCCCGAATTGCTGACCCTGCTGCGGAGCGTGGCCGAAAAACGCGGCCTTATCGTTTTGACGGACCCCGACGGGGCGGGACTGGTGATCCGCAACCGCCTGAAGGGGGCCATCCCCCCGGAATGGGTGAAGCACGCCTATGTGCCCGACGTCCCCGGCAAGGAGCGCCGCAAGGCCGCCCCCGGCAAGGAGGGCAAGCTGGGCGTGGAGGGTATGGAGCCGGAGGTCCTGATCGCCGCCCTGCGCAAGGCCGGGGCGACGTTTGAAGATGAGAACCCTGTGCCAAAAGAGCATGTAGGGACAAGCCTTGCTTGTCCGGTTTGCGAAACAAACAATCGCCCGCAGGGCGATCCTTTGCAGCCGGCGGTGGATCGGGATTTGCCTGCGGCAAATTGCATTCGTTCCGAATGCGGGACGAGCAATGCTCGCCCCTACGAAGCCAGCGCAATCACCAAAACCGATCTCTACGAGCTGGGCCTGTCCGGACGGCCGGACAGCAAGGAAAAACGCAAGGCCCTGCAAAAACGCATGAACCTGCCCGAAAACATGAGCGCCAACGCCCTGCTGACGGCGTTGAACTGCCTGTATACCAAAGAACAGCTCAAGGCGCTGCTGAACTCTGAACTCTGAACATATGGCGCACACTGTGCGCCGCTACAGAGGGAATACCATGATCGAACTGTCTGTACAAAATCTGAAAAAGTCCTTTGAGGTGGGAGAGATCCTGCTGGACGGGCTGTCCTTTGAAATCCGGACCGGGGAATGCGTCGGGATCATGGGGCGGAACGGCTGTGGGAAGACCACCCTCTTTCGCATGCTCACCGGGGAGCTGGAGCCGGACGATGGCGTGATCGTCTTCGCGCCGAACCGGAAGATCGGCCTGATTTCCCAGATCCCCGTCTATCCCGCGGGCTATACGGTGGAGAACGTGCTCCGCTCGGCCTACCGGGAGCTCTTTGCCATGAAGAAAAAGATGGAGGAACTGGAACGGCTGATGACGGTTTCCTCAGATCGGGCCCTGCTCTCGGAATACGACCGGCTCTCCACGGCCTACGAGGTGGGCGGCGGCTACGAGATGGACACCTCCGTGGACAAGATCTGCAACGGCCTGGGCATTCCCGCCCCCATGCGGGACCAGCTTTTCAGCTCCCTCTCCGGCGGCGAGAAGACCCGGGTGAACCTGGCCCGGCTCCTGCTGGAGAAGACCGATATCCTTCTGCTGGACGAGCCCACCAACCACCTGGACCTGCGCAGCGTGGAGTGGCTGGAGAGCTACATCAAGCAGTTCAAAGGAACAACCCTGACCATCTCCCACGACCGCTACTTCCTGGACCGGGTGGTGGACCGGATCATCGAGATCCACGACGGTCACGCGGAGTTTTACAACGGCAACTACTCCTTCTACCTGGAGGAGAAGCAGGCCCGCTTCAATCTGCAGATGAAGCAGTATCAGCAGGAGCAGGCCAAGATCGGTCAGCTCAGCTTCACCATCGAGCGGATGAAGGGCTGGGGCATCAACAACCGGGTCCTCTTCCGCCGGGCCATGGCCATGCAGCACCGGATGGAGCGCATCCAGAAGACCGAGCGGCCCAAGACCGAGAAGACCATGAAGGCCCGTTTCGGGGAAAAGGAGTTCTTCGGAGACTCCGTCTTTTCCGTCAAGGGCATGGAGAAAAGCTTCGGGGGAAAGAAGCTCTTCGACCACGTGGAGCTGCTGGTGGAGGGCGGGGAGCGCATCGCCATCCTGGGCGACAACGGCACCGGCAAAACCACCTTCCTCCGCTGCCTGCTGGGGGAGGAGCCCGTGGACGCGGGGCGTATCCGCTTCGGCCCCACGGTAAAGACCGCCTATCTGCCCCAGATCATGCACTTCGCCCACCCGGAGCGGAGCCTCTACGACACCATGCTCTACGAGAAGAACTGCACGCCGCAGCAGGCCCGGGACCGGCTGGGCGCCTTCCTCTTCTCGGGAGAGGACGTGTTCAAAACCGTGGGCACCCTCTCCGGCGGGGAGCAGAGCCGCCTGCGGCTGTGTATGCTCATGGACGAGAAGATCAACCTGCTGATCCTGGACGAGCCCACCAACCACCTGGACATCGCTTCCCGGGAGTGGGTGGAGTGCGCCATCGAGGATCGCCCTTGATGCTCTTCCATATATGATTCTGACACCATTTGGCATCATGAAAACATTCTTGTAACTTGTTAATATCCTCTTTCCTTTCTTTACGAATAGCAGGATTTTCGTTAACAAAATTGCTGTAATTTGAGAACATCTGGCCAAGCACCAGTTCCAGAACATTGTGTTTCTCATCAAAAAATGCAGGATCAATAGTCTCCAAAATATCAAACTCAACATTCTGAAAATGAGGACAAAGCTTATTAAGGGTAACACCCTCCTCATCCTCATGTTGAACTACAGTCTCATCCATGAATGTCTGTAATGCCGCACTTTCCATATTACCCATCATCTTTAGTACAGTCTCCATACACGAAGATTTACCCTCACCTCTGTCCCCACAGAAGGCAATGATACTTGGAATGTTATCATTAGGGTCAGCTATAATTTTCTCCAACTGAAGTAATGCTTGTATGTATTGTTCCTTAAAGATCGACTGTCCATAATCCTTATCTTCAATGACCACAACATTTTCTTGCCCTTGATAAAACTTAATTGATTCCATATTCTTTATTCTTTAATATTTCAAAAAAAACAAAACGTACCATCAGCATCAATCCTCATAATCCCAACAACACGTTTTCAAATATTTCTCAATTCATTTTTCTTCCTGTTCTCGTATGTTGCGATACCATCGCAACCATCTCTCCTTCCACAATCTTCATCAGCGTCGACATCATCCAGTCTACTTTCATCCTTCCACCTTTACACAAACGCTCAACTCTCTATTCTCGCCCATTTCTTTCAGCACGCCCATCAGTAGTTTAGTATTTATTCTCACATCCTTGCTGGCAACATTCGCGAACTTCAATCTGTTTTCCGATTCCCCCACAGCCTTATTCTCATCTATCCTGATAAACAAGGTCGCACCATGATTCACGCCATAGTCTATCAGGCTCAATATGCTAGCTACCAAACGTCTGAACTTCCGTTTTGTCCGCACTTGCGTTGTATTTTGTATGGAGCATCTGTAGCTTCCATCATTGCCAACCTCCATCTCCATAAAGGGAAGTTTATCAACAAACCATGCAAAGCTATCTCTCAATTCTACGGGTACTATTTCAGCCTCCGAATCCACTATCACCCTCACATGATAGTTCGCATCATACCTGTACCCTTCATCCTCTATCGGCAGTTCCACCACCGCAGGATCGCTAAAAAAATCATCCGTCGACAT
>CAMUYE010000088.1 GCA_947164825.1 uncultured Clostridia bacterium | reverse complement strand
CGCTGGTTGGTGATGCCGATGGCGGCGATGTCCTCCACGGCGATGCCGGATTCGGTGACGGCCTCCATCATGACGGCGTACTGGCTGGAATAGATCTCCATGGGGTTGTGCTCCACCCAGCCGGAGTGGGGATAGTACTGGTTGAATTCCTTCTGTGCCATGGCGACGATATTCTGTTCGCTGTCGAACAGGATCGCCCGGCTGCTGGTGGTACCCTGGTCCAGGGAGAGAAGATATTTGCCCATGGGAGACCTCCTGAGAATTGAGAATTGAGAGTTGAGAAGTGAGAATTTACTGCAGGTTTTTGGTGGCCACTACGTTGCCGTCGGTGCCGGCCACGTTGGGGATCAGGATATCGCCCACGGCCACGGGAGCCTTGACCCGGAGCTTGGCGATCTCCTCCATGACCGCGAACATCTTTCCCTTGGGGATGGGGCGGTCGGTTTTCACAGGCAGACGGCGGGCGGGGCCCTCGACGACGACGGTAGAGGTCACCACCCGGACGGGGCTGCGGAGCTCGTTGGCTCCGTAAACCGCGCCCCGGGGACAGGAATTGCCGGTGACGGCGAAAGTCTCCTCGTCCACCTTCAGATGGCAGCCCTTGGGGCAGGTGATGCAGATGAGTTCTTTCATTGTGCCGCCTCCTCGATCTCCACGGTCAGTGTATTCCCGGCGATCCTGTCCAGCAGGACCTTCGGGATCCTGACGTTTTCCATTTCGCCCGGCGCCATGTGCTCGCGCTTGAAGCGGGCGATCTGCTTTTCGCCGTCCGTCACGCGGATGGCGGCGTTGTGATAGATGTTCCGCACCCGGAAGAAGATTTCGACGTTCTCCACGCCCCGGTGGAAGTGCTGGGGCACGGTGTAGCCCACGCCGCTGCCGGGGATCAGCCGGACTTCTTCGCCTTCGGCGCGGATACCCTGGAGATAAGCTGCGGCGGCTGCGCCGGCAGACTCGCTCTCGGCGCTGACGTAGTCCACCAGGTCGTGGACGTGGAGCACGTTGCCGCAGGCGAACACGCCGGGGATGGAAGTCTCCCGGTTTTCCCAGACCACCGGGCCGTTGGTGCGGGGATCGATTTCGATCCCGGCCTGGCGGCTCAGCTCGTTCTCGGGCAGCAGACCCACGGAGAGCAGCAGGGTGTCGCAGTCGAAGACCATCTCGGTACCGGGGATGGGATTGCGGCGTTCGTCCACCTCGGAGACCACCACCTGCTCCAACCGGTCCCGGCCCCGGATGTCGGTGACCGTGTGACTCAGATAGAGGGGAATGTCGAAGTCGTGCAGACACTGGACGATGTTGCGGTTCAGGCCGCCGGAGTAGGGCATCAGCTCCACGCAGGCCAGGACCTTGGCGCCTTCCAGGGTCATGCGGCGGGCCATGATCAGACCGATGTCGCCGGAGCCGAGAATGACGACCCGCTTGCCCACCATATAGCCCTCGATGTTCAGAAAGCGCTGAGCGGCGCCGGCGGTGAAGATGCCGGAGCAGCGGGCGCCGGGGATGGAGATGGCGCCGCGGGTGCGCTCCCGGCAGCCCATGGCCAGGATCACGGCCCCGGCCTGGATGGCCTCGTAGCCGTGCTGCGGGCTGACGGTGTGGAGGATCCGGTCCGCCGTCAGGTCCAGCACCATGGTGTCGGTGCGGATCCGGATGTCCGTCTGCTTCACCAGGTCGATGAAGCGGCCCGCGTACTCGGGCCCGGTCAGCTCCTCCTTGAAGCGGTGCAGGCCGAAGCCGTTGTGGATGCACTGGTTGAGGATGCCGCCGGCCTCCTTGTCGCGCTCCAGGATCAGAATGTCCCGGACGCCCTGTTCCCAGGCGGCCAGGGCGGCGGCAAGACCGGCAGGGCCGCCGCCGATGACGACGAGTTCATGCTTTGTCATGCCTTTGCGCCTCCCTTCGTCTCACCGCAGAGGACCCAGGTGCCCTCCCAGTCCATCAAAACCTCCGTAGGATCCAGGCCCAGCTCCCGGGCGATGATCTCCTGGACCCTGGGGCCGCAGAAGCCGCCCTGGCAGCGGCCCATGCCCGCGCCGACCCGGCGCTTGACGCCGTTGACGGAGACGGGGGGAATCGGGGTGTGCAGAGCCTCCACGATCTCGCCTTCTGTGACGGTCTCGCAGCGGCAGATGACCCGGCCCCAGCGGGGATCCTTCCGGATCATCTCGTTCTTTTCTTCCTCAGACAGCTCGTGGAAGCGGATCCGCCTCCGACTGTCCGTATATTCGGCTTTTGCGTTCAGCTCCAGTCCGGCCTGCCGCAGCAGATCCAGGACCTCCGGCCCGATGGCCGGGGCCGCGGAAAGACCGGGGCTGCGGATGCCTGCTGCGTGGAAGAAGCCCGGGGCGACGGCCGATTCCTCAATGATGAAGTCCTCGTGATCGGAGTTGGCCCGGACGCCCGCGAAGTTGCGGATGTTGTCCCGGAAGTTGATCCCGGGGACGGAGCGCTGGGCCGAGGCCTTGACGAAGGCCATACCGGCGGCGGTGTTGGCCGTGTTCTCCGGTTCGGTGGGGGTGGCGTCGGGGCCGACCAGCAGATTGCCGTGGACCGTGGGCGTCACCAGCACGCCCTTGCCGGCCTTGGAGGGGCACTGGAAGATCACGCGATCCACCCGGCTGCCCTCGGATTTGTCCAACAGGTAGTATTCGCCCTTGGTGGGCTTGATGGCAAAGCTGCGGTCGCCGACCATCCCGGCGATCTGGTCCGCCCGGGTCCCGGCGGCGTTGACCACATACCGGGCGGTAAAGCGGCCCTTGGGCGTGCAGAGCATCCAGCCGTTTTCGATCCGCCCGATGGCGGTGACGGGGGCGGACAGATGCAGCTCCGCGCCGTTGCGCACGGCGGTCTCCGCCAGGGCCAGGCAGAGCTCCCAGGGGTTCACGATGCCCGCCGAGGGAGCCAGCAGAGCGCCCCGGACGCCGGGGGAGAGATTGGGCTCCAGCGCAAGGGCTTCGTCCCCGGTCAGCAGCCGGAGGCCGGGCACGCCGTTGGCGGCGCCCCGGGCATAGAGCTCCCGAAGGGTCTCGTCGTCCTCTTCGGAGAGGGAGACGACCAGAGATCCGTTGTTGCGGTAGGGCACGTCCAGCTTTCGGCAAAGCTCGCCCATCATGGCGCTGCCCCGGACGTTGAGCCGGGCCATCTTCGTTCCCGGCAGGGGGTCATAGCCCGCGTGTACGATGGCGGAGTTGGCCTTGGTGGTGCCGTTGGCCACGTCGTTGGAGGCCTCCAGAATCCCCACCCGCAGCGCATACTTCGCCAGCTCATAGGCGCAGTCCGCGCCGATCACGCCGCAGCCGATGATAATCACGTCGTAATCCATACATTCTCCTCTTCTGCAATAGGCTGTTTCCTCGGGCGGGCGGCCAGCGGCCGCCTTGGCAGCAGGGCTGCCTTTATTCAAACCTGCATCGCACCCAGCATTCGGCGCTGAGCTCGCCCACCGTGGCGATGACCCGGGTGGTGCCGGGGCCGACGGCGGTGACGTGACCGTTGCTGTCCACAGTGGCGATGCTCTCATCCAGAGAACGCCACTCCACGGGAGTTCCGGCAGGCAGGTTCGTGACGGACAGGACGTAGTTCTCGCCGGCGGCGAAGAAGGTCATATCGTCCTTGATGAGCTGCAGCTCGGTCACCGCAACGGCTTCGGTGGTGGTGCTGTCCTCCCCGGAGCCGCAGCGCACGGTGCAGGCGGCCGATTTGGAACCGCAATTCACGGTGATGACCGCCTCGCCGGAGCCGACCGCGGTCACAATGCCCACAGAGCTGACCTTGGCCACAGCGGGATCGGAGCTGCTGAAGAAATACTCGTCGGTGGTGTTCGCGGGGGTCAGGGTCACGGAGATCTGGGTCTGGTCGCCGACCTTCTCCAAAACGAGCTCCGTCTGGCTCAGGGTGATGCCGGTGCAGGCCACGGCGCTGCCGTCGGGGCGGACGGTCTGGCTGGGGACCCGGTCGTCGGCTTCGTTGCTCGGAAGCGCGGACTGCGTGGACTGGGCGTCTCGTTTGGCGGCCAGATCGTCATAGAAGGGGAGATCCATCACGTCCAGCTTCCAGAGCAGGTAGCTTCCGCCCACCAGCAGAGCCGCCAGCAAAACCAGAGCGCTCAGGATCAGAAAGACGCGGGGAACCCGCCGGGGATCCCGGACGCGGGGCGCTTCGGGCGCGGCGGAGCGGACGGCGCCTTCTTCTTCCTCCTCGGTCTCCAAAGCGCGGCGGGCCGCCTTCTTTTCCTCCTTCAGACGGCGCTTTTCCTCTTTGCGGCGGGCCTCTTCCTCTTCAAAGGCGCGCTCCTCGTCGGCGTCGCGCATGAACTGGGCGTCCTTCCGGCGGCGGCGAGCCTCCTGCTCAGCCTCCTTCCGCTCCGCCCGGCGCTGCTTGCGCTCCGCTTCGGTGATCCGCTTCCGCTGGACGGGATCGGCGGTGTCCACCACCTGGGGCGCGGTGCCGCAGAGGGGGCATTTGGAGAGATTGGTGTCATAAAGCTGCCCGCAGTTCGGGCACACGTTTTTATTCAGCATGGTATGGTTTCCTCCGTTGCGCGGCGCGTTTTTCGACCTGAAAAGCGCAAACCGCGGAATTCTTCAACGTATATCATACCATTTCTTGCGGAATAATACAATATCTTGTTGCAATTTTTTTGATTTTGGTATAAGATATAATAGATATTTTGTCGAAAAGGAGGAGTACGACCATGCTGGGCCACAAGATCTCGCCGCTGCTGGACGCCATGGAAGTGGGAGAATGCTTCGCTTCCCACGACGGCGTAAGCTGCTACCGGATCCTGCATCCGGAATCTGGCCGGGAGTTTGTACTCAAACATATTTCCGTTCCCGCCGGAGAAGAAAAGGTGGAAGCGCTGCTGCTCTCCGGCGCGTACGCCAGCGAGGCTGAGGCGGACGCCTACTACCGCAAGGAGGCGGAAGCCCTGGTTCGGGAGGCCGAGGAGCGCAAGAAGCTCCTGGACTGCCCCTATATTCTGCCCTTCCTGGGCGTCCAGATGGAGAAGAAAGAGGGCGTGGGCTACGACGTCTACGCGGTCCTGCCCAAGCGGAATTCCCTGGAGGCCTATCTCAACGAGAACGCCGTTTCCCATCTGCGGGGCATCAACATGGGCATCGACCTCTGCGCGGCCCTGGGCGCTCTGCGCGAGGAGGGCTACGTCTGTGCCAACCTCAAGCCCGGCAACGTCTTTTTCTCCGACACCGGGCGTTTCCTGCTGGGCGACTTCGGCTTGATTTCCACGGAGGACATGCAGTACGCCGTCCTGCCCGAGCAGTACCGCAGCAGCTACAGCGCCCCGGAGCTCAGCGATTTCCTGGGGGGCATGAATCCCACCGTGGACATATACTCCCTGGGCATGATCCTCTATCGGATCTATAACGGCAATCACGCCCCCTTCGAGGACGAGAAGACCTCCGCCCGGGCCGCCGACGCCCGCCGGATCGCCGGAGAGACCCTGCCGGCCCCCATTTATGCGGACTATGAGCTCACGGAGATCATTCTGAAGGCCTGCGCCCACGATCCCGCAGCGCGCTATCAGAGCCCGGAGGAGATGCGGGTGGAGCTGGAGCAGTATATGCGCCGCAACGCGGTCAGCGATCATCTGATCGTCCCGCCTCTGGTGACCGACGGCGCGCCTTTGAGCGCCGAAGCCGCCGACGAACAGCCGGAGCCGGTGCGCTTTGCGGATCCCGATAAGCTGGACGACGGCTTCAAGAAGACCTTCGCTCCCGATGAGCCGAAAACCACGAAGCCGGAAAAGGAAAAGAAAGCGAAAAAGCGGAAGCACGAGGATCGCTCTTCCGACGGCGAAACGCCGATCCTGCTCGACGAGCCGCCCCGGCAGACGGAGGAGCAGCGCCGGCAGGCCGAGAAGCTCAACCAGACCCGGAAGCGCCGGAAGCGGGCCTGGATCCTCTTCGCTGCGGCCATGCTGCTGGTGGTGACGCTGATCGGCCTGTATGAGTTCACGGATCTCGGCCAGGGCCTGTGGCACTATTTCGTCAAAGTGGACGAGCTCCAGGTCTCCGACGTGACGGCGGACGGCTTCAAGCTCCGCCTGCGTTCCAACACGGATCCCGAACAGTTCACCGCCATTTGCCAGGACGCTTACGGCAATTCCTATACCGGCAGCTTCCAGGGCGGCGTCGCGGCTTTTTCGGATCTGAATCCCAATACCCAGTACAAGGTCAAAGTCGAGCTTCCCGGTCTGCATAAGCTCTCCGGCGAGACCGCCAAGACCGTTTCCACGAAAGCCCGGACGGAGATCGTCTCCTTCGCGGCCTTCCCCGGCTCCGAAAAGGGAAGCGTCCGCCTGGAGCTTCAGCTCCGGGACGGGAGCACCGCCCCGGCCTTCTGGACCGTCCGTTACGGCAAGGCCGAAGGCGAGCAGACCCAGGCCCTTTTTGCCGGGCAGAGCTTTGAGATCGACGGCCTGGAAAACGGCGAGACTTACGTCTTCACGCTGGAGGAGGGCGAGAAGCTCTGGCTCTCCGGCGAGACCTCCGTCTCCTACACGCTCCTGCAGCACGTGGAGGCCGGTGAGCTGAAACTGGATTCCCTTCGGGACGGCCTGGCCCTGCTGAGCTGGCAGTGCAGCTCCGAACTCCCGGAGAACTGGACCCTGAGCTGTGCCGACGCCTCCGGCAGGGAACTGTCCGTGGAGCTCCGGGAAGCCGTCCGGGAGGAGGACGTCTGGCTTTGCAGCGCTGCTGTTTCCGGCGTCGAGCCCGAGACGGATTACCGTGCGGAGCTCAATGCCCTCGGGCTGGACGAGCCCCTGACCCTGGAGTTCCGGGATGACACCATCCTTTTGGATTCCTTCCGCGCCGAGGCTTCGACGGAGGGCCTGTCTCTGCAGTGGGCGGCCAGCCATGAGCCCGAGGGCGGTTGGCGGATCGTGGCCGCCTTCGGCGACGGACTGGAGCTTGAAAGCGAGGTTCAGGGCGACAGCTGCCTGATGGCGGTGCTGCCGGATACCGTCTACACCGTTACCATCATGCGGGCCGACGGCGGCAGTCTGAGCGGGACCGACAGCCTGGAGATCCGGAGCGCCGCGTCCAGCCGCTTTATCGGGATGGGCCTGAACCAGCGCACC
>CAMUYE010000087.1 GCA_947164825.1 uncultured Clostridia bacterium | reverse complement strand
GAAGAAGACACGGTCCGGTTCCGCGCCCAGGGCCTTTGCCACGGATTGCCGGGCGGCCTCCAGTTTCCGATGGGCCTCCACGCCCAGCTTGTGCAGGGAGCTGGGGTTTCCCCAGCAGTCCGTCAGCGCGGCGGTCATGGCCTGAATCGCCTGTTCACAGGGCTGCGTGGTGGCGGAATTATCAAAGTAAACCATGTTGTTCTCCTGTCAGGTAAGCTCCCAGACGAAGACGGCGGTATCCTGGAGCTCCACGTCCTGGGGACGCAGAGCGGCAAAGCTGCGCTTTGCCATGCCCGCCCCGCTGACCGACATCTGCGGCATGCAGTCGGCCATCTCCATTCCCGTATCGGAATAGAAGTTCAGGCGGGTTACGTCATAGTCGATGCGTTGGAGTTCACCCAGCTTTTTGCCCGACGCTTCGGCCAGGATCTCCGCCCTTGCCCGGGCGCTGGCGGCGGCAGAGCGAAGCAGCTCCGCTTCCAGCTTTTCCGGCTCCCGGACCGTGAAACGGACCTGGAGCTCGGGCTGGGCCCTGCTTTCGGCCACAGCGCCCAATGCGTCGCCCAGGCGCGCTGCGTCAAAGCTGAAGCGCAGGAGCTGGTCGTAGCTGCAGTTATAGCCGGAGAAGACGGAGCGGTAGTTGCCCCGCTCGTCGCAGACGCTTTCGTATTCGGTGTTGACATGGAATCCTGCGGTCTGGAACTCCGCTGCGTCAAAGCCGGCGGCGGTCAGCGCCGCTTCCAGGGACGTAAGCTTCCTGTCGGCGGCTTCCAAAGCCTTGTCGTACTCTTTATCCTTTGCCCAAAGCCGGAAGTTCAGCTCTACGGTATCCACCGGCGCAGAAGCTTTGCCGACGCCTTTCACGGTAACGGTTTTCACATTCGGTTCCCCCTTGTGTTTTTCTTTGCGTTCAGTTTATCACTGTCTGAAACAATTGTCAACTATCCCCTTTTTCTGTTACGTTTCAAGCTCCCACAGCGTCTATCCAGGTGAAAGGGCCCTTTTGCAGGAGGTGTATACATGGATGACGAAATGATCATTCAACTGTTTTTTCAACGATCGGAGCAGGCCATTGCCGCCGCGGAGGATCGTTACGGCGCCTATTGTCGGAGCATTCTGCGAAACATCCTGGATGACCCGGGGGATCGGGAGGAGTGTATGAACGACGTCTATTTCAAGCTCTGGAATCAGATCCCTCCGAATCGCCCGGAATGTCTGCGTGCCTTTGTGGGCTCCGTCGCACGGAACTGCGCGCTGGACCGTTACCGCGCCGCACACAGGGAAAAACGCGGAGGCGGCATGGCGGAGCTCGCGCTGTCCGAGCTTCAGGAATGCGCTTTGGAAACAAGCATGGAGGATACGCTCGAAGAGCATCGGCTGGTGGAACTGCTGAACAGCTTTCTTGCCAAACTGCCGAAGGAGACCCGCGTGATCTTCGTCAAGCGCTACTGGTACCTCTCCCCTGTCAAACGCATCGCGGAAGAGACGGGCTTCACAGAGGGAAAGGTCAAGATGACCCTGCATCGCACCCGAAAACAGTTGAAGCAGTATCTGGAAAAGGAGGATGTTGCACTATGAATCGCAATATATTAAACGCAATCGGAAAAATCGATCCGCGCTATATTGAGGAAGCAGCCTGCGTTCAGAACCAGACGGAGGGTACGACTGAATTCACGGAAAGGGATCCGGAGCGAAACAATGGGAGCAGAGCGGTCGTTCTGCGAGAGCGCAGAGGTTCCGTCTGGGCCCTGGCCGCCGCGGCGCTGTTTCTGGTCGCGGCGCTCGGAACAGCCTGGCTGATCCTTTCTCAGCGGAATCCCGGCGGGACGGATCCGTCGATCATCCAGGCCGATACGCCGGGAGGATCAGAAGATACGATGAAAGCCGTTCCCCCGGAGACTTCCGACCGGACAGCGGCTTCTGACGATCCGGAATATAACAAGTTAAACCTTGATTTTGACGCTATGCTCGAAGCAGCAGACAGCGACGCCCTGCGCTCCGTCTGCGAGTATATTCAGAATCAGACGCCGAGCAGGAAAAACGAAATGACCGGTCTCTTTGCCGGAAAGAACCTCATTCTGATCACCGCCCAAAACTTTTCCCCCTACGTCATCGATCCGGAACGAACCCCTACCCTCTACCGCCTGGCGACCCAGGGCATCGAATTCACCGACTACTACCAGCCCGCCTGGGGCGGTACGTCCTCGGGAGAGTTTGCCTTCCTCACAGGTTTGGTCCCGTCCAACGGAGTCCAATCCATGCAGGATGCCGTCGGGAAAACCATGTGTCTGACACTGGGCAATCAGCTCCGCCAACGGGGATATTTTTCAAGGGCTTACACAAATTATTTCAGCTTTGACTATGAGCATCAGGATCTCACGCTTCCCAATCTCGGTTATGACGAGCTCCTGGGGATCGGCAACGGTCTGGATCTGGTCATGACGAAGCAGTGGCCCTACAGCGACCGGGAAATGATCGACGCCACCATCACCGAATATCTCGACAGGCAGCCCTTCAGCGTCTACTATATGACCTGCTCCGGAATCGGCATCTATAAAAAAATGGGAAATAAAATGGCGGAAATACACTGGGACGAGGTGGAGGACCTACCCTATTCCGATACGGTCAAGGGCTATCTGGCTGCCAATATGGAGGTCGAATACGCCTTGCGGGATCTGGTGGCCGCCCTGGAGGACGCCGGGATCGCCGACGAGACCGTGATCGTTCTGAGCTCCTCGGAATATCCCTATGCCCTGGAAAAGGACGAAGACTACGGCAACTTTGAGGACTATCTGGGCGAGCTGTACGGGAAACCCGTAGAGAACTGCTTCGAGAGGGATCACAGCGCTCTGATCATCTGGAGCGGCTGCCTGGAGGGAAAGCATTACAAGGTCACGACGCCGACCTCCAGTCTGGATATTCTGCCCACCCTCTCCAATCTCTTCGGTCTGGAGTACGATTCCCGTCTCTTTGTGGGCCGGGACGTGTTCTCCGATCAGGAACCCCTGGTGTTCTGGCCCGACGGAAGCTGGAAGACGGACAAATACAGCTACAACCAGGACACCCGCGTCTATTCCTCCGTGGACGGCACGGATATCACCTACGACTACGCCATGGAGCACCATCATGCGGTGGAGGATAAAATCAGCTTCTCAAAAACGGTATTGGAGACGGATCTCTATGCGCTCCTTCGCTTCTCTGAAGAATAACATGAAGCGAATTCAATTCCCGATGTTCTTTCTGCTTCTCCTGTCCGGCTGCCGGGTATTTGCGGAATGCCCGCTTACCCCATAAAAACAGGGAACGGTTCCGTTGTTCAGAACCGTTCCCTGTATGATTGTTATGCCGCTTTTTTCCCGAAAACGATGGCCAGGATCACGCAGACCGCGATGCCGACGAGGAATGGGATTGCCAGAAAGAAGGCTGTGGAAGGGGGCGCGCTGTTGACCAGATCGCTGCTTTTCATAAGGCAGTAGTTCCAGGCCACCAACGCGCACATGACGTCGGAGAGCAGGACCGCAAGGATCTGAAAGACGATGGATAGGGTTTTCATGTTAGGGACCTCCTTATTTGTCCGATGTGTTTTTCAACAGGAGCACGGCACCGGTCACTGTCGCGAGCACGCAGAGTCCCAGGGCGATCCCTCTGCCGTCCAGGCGGATCACAGAGGATGCGGCCAACTCTTCGGAGGAGGCGGGAAAGAGCAGGGACAGGAGACCGAAGAGGATCAGGCAGACAAGGCCGCCGATACAGACGATCAGGCCCAGGGTCCGCTTTTTCGGGCTCGGCTTATCCGGGGCGTTTGTCTCCGGTTCGATCTTCTCGGGTTCCTTCTGCTCCTGGGCCGCGGGCTGCGGCGTCTGCGTGTCCTCCTTCATCAGCTCGTCCAGAGAGACGCCGAAATACTCGCTGACGGTCAGCAGCTTTCCGGTTTCCGGCAGTGCCCGTCCGGACTCCCACTTGGAAATCGCCTGCCGGGAGACGTCCAGCGCCTCCGCCAGCTCCTCCTGGGAGAGCCCGCGACGCTTGCGGAGCTCGTAGAGTTTTTCCGAAAATGCCATAGCTCCTCCTTTCGCCCTGAGCTTATCAAAACCTTCAGAGGAACGCAATACACACCGGGATGCATTTCCGCAACCTGGGGTTGCAATTTTGGTATCCTCTTCTTTCCTTGGGACAAATCAGGTCGCATTTAGCGTTTTGTATCCTGGACCATCTGCTCCTTTGTCAGGTCGACCCAGTAGCGTTCCAGCGTGACGCCCCGGCGGGGTTCGGTGACGGTGGCGTCGTAGACGCCGCCGTTTTTCAGGATCACCCGGCGGCTGGCCTCATTTTCGACCCTGCAGCAGACCAGGATCCGTTCCAGACCAAAGGCGCGGCAAATGGGGATCGCTTCCCGCAGGATTTCGGAAGCGTATCCTTTCCGCCGCTCACTCGGTCGAACGGAATAGCCGATGTGTCCCGCGTACAGAGCCGTATACTCGTTCAAAGTATGGCGAAATTGCAGCATTCCCACGATGCGGCGGTCTTCCTCCCGGACAGCGAGATAGAGCGTGGCCGGTACCTGCCCCTCCGGAACGGTCTCCGGGTGCTTGCAGGCCTCCACGGCCGCAAGCCAGTCGGCGGTTTTCTCATAATACCGCAGCATCCCGCAGCCGTCCATGGAGCTTCCGTCCTTTATAAACTCCTTTCGATAGCGCATGATCTCTTTATCAAATTCGATTGTGGGTTCGATCAGTTTCATTTTCTTTTCCTCATATTGAATTGACCGGCGATCTGTGATATAGTGAATTTACAGAAAAAAGAAAAGAGGGATCCCTATGCGTTACGATTTTACCACACTCCCCGATCGTCGGGGCCACGACGCCATCGCGGTGGATATGGTGGGCCTTCCCGGAGGCTTCGCCCCGGCAGGGCCCAGGGAGGGCTTCTCGCTGATCCCCATGTGGGTGGCCGATATGAACTTTCTGGCCTGTCCTGCCATCCAGGAGGCCATCATCCGCAGAACGGAGCATCCGGCCTTCGGTTACTTCATGCCTTCCGACGCCTACTTCGACAGCATCATCCGCTGGCAGAAGCTCCGCAACGGCGTTGAGGGCCTGGAGCCGAAGCACATCGGCTATGAAAACGGCGTTCTGGGCGGCGTCGTCTCCACGCTGAACGTGCTTTGCTCCCGGGGAGATCCCGTGCTGCTCCAAAGCCCGACCTACGTGGGCTTTACCCACGCGCTGGAAAACAACGGCTACGAGCTGGTGCTCAACCCCATGTACCGGGACGAAGGCGGCGTCTGGCGCATCGATTACGAGGACATGGAGAAGAAGATCGTGGAACGAAACATCCACGCGACGGTCTTCTGCAGCCCCCATAACCCCTGCGGCCGGGTCTGGGAGCGCTGGGAGATCGAAAAGGCCATGGAGATTTTCGAGAAGCATGAGGTCTGGGTAATCTCCGACGAGATCTGGTCCGATCTGATCCTGGAGGGACACAAGCATATCCCCACTCAGTCCGTCAGCCCCTGGGCAAAAGCGCACACGGCAGCTCTCTACGCGCCCTCCAAGACCTTCAATCTGGCGGGCTTGGTGGGAAGCTACCACATCATCTACAATGACTGGCTCCGGGATCGGCAGGCCAAGGAGAGCTCTCTGAGCCATTACAACTCCATGAACGTTCTGTCCATGCACGCCCTGATCGGCGCCTACAGCGAGGCCGGACAGCTCTGGCTGGACGAGCTGCGGCAGGTCCTGACGGAAAACGTGCGCTTCGCTTCCAATTACGTGCTGGACCGGTTCGAGGGCGTCACCCTCATGGAACCCGAAGGAACCTATATGCTCTTCCTCCACTGCGAGGACTGGTGTAAGGCCCACGGCAAGACCATCGAGGAGCTGCAGAAGCTCGGCACAGACGTGGGCGTGGCCTGGCAGGACGGCAGGATGTTCAAGGATCCCTGGGGAATCCGCGTGAACCTGGCCCTGCCCCTGCGCATCGTGCAGGAGGCCTTTGATCGTCTCGACAAATACGTATTCAACGCAAAGTAGCGTGGTACAGCCGTCGCGCCGCGGCGCCTACGGATCGATCTGATCCATCCATTCGCGGAGGAGCTTCCTGTATCTGGGGGTATCCTCCGCGAAGCACATATGCCGGCAGTCCCGGAAGAGCTCCCAACGGGCGTTGGGGATTCGATCGTACATGGTTTTGGCGATATAGGGCGTGCAGAGGTCGTTCCCGCCGCTGAAGATCAGGGCCGGAACGTCAATGCTGTGCAGGAGCTCCGTCACGTCATAGTCTTTGAGCGTTCCCATGGGCGTGAACTCATTGGGGCCCCAACCCACCAGGTAGCTCTCGTCTCCCCTTTTCTTAGGCCTTGTCAGACATTCCGGCGCGTCCGGGCCGGGGGTTCCCGCGGCGTGGAGCTCCATATATAGAGCCTCCGCGGCTTTGTATGCATCGGAGCTGTAATCGTTCCGCTCCTGCGCGTCCCGAATGGTCTCCCGGATCTCTCCGGGAAGCTGGCGGATCATCCGCGCCTGTTCTTCTCCCCAGAGCCGACTGGACGGCAGGGTGCTGGACAAGACGATCCCTTTAACACCGGAATGGTCGTGACGGCACAGATATTCCAGCAGGAGCATCCCGCCCCAGGACTGACCCAGCAAAAACACTTCCTGCAGACCCAGGGCCTCCCGGACGGCTTTCAGCTCCCCGATCCAGGTCTCCATGTTCCACAGCTCGGGGTGGCCGTCCAGGTAGGAATTGCCGCAGCCGATCTGGTCGTAGCTGATCAGCAGGCGGCCGTCCTCCTCCGCCAGGGAGTCCAGCAGCTCGAAATAGTTGTGGGTGGAGCCCGGCCCGCCGTGGAGCATCAGCAAGGGCGTCTTGCGCGATGTCGGATCGCCGACGATGCGGTAGTAGGTTTGATAGTCCAGATAGGTGATATAGCCTTCGATGATCATGTTTGTATATCCCTCTTTGCCGTAAAATTCTCATAGGGATTTTATCACGCGGCAACGAGAAAAACAAGTGCTTGTTTTTGTTCGACTGATTCCCTTACAATAAGAACAGCCACCCAAAAGGGTGGCTGTTCTTATTGGTGGAGACTGCTGGACTCGAACCAGTGACCTCCTGCGTGTGAAGCAGGCGCTCTAACCAGCTGAGCTAAGCCTCCATACGCATGGTATTATATCA
>CAMUYE010000086.1 GCA_947164825.1 uncultured Clostridia bacterium | reverse complement strand
CCAGACCGCACTTGATGCCGTTCTCCGCCAGGATGCGGACGGCGGCCTTGCAGACACGGGCCACAGTGCCGTAGGCACAGAGCACGAAATCGGCGCCCTCGGTCTTATAGTTCTCCACCATGACCTCGTTCTTGCGGATCTCGTCGTACCGGGCGTTGAGCCGGGTCATCAGATCGTCCAGGATCTCGGTCTCGATGTACAGGGAGTTGATCACGGCGCGGGGACGATCACCCTTGGGATCCCAGCCCTGGCAGGCCCAGGGTTTCTCGGGCATGACGGGGTTCTCGTTCATCTTCAGTTCCACGGGCTCCATCATCTGGCCGATGAGACCGTCCGCCAGGATGATGACGGGGGTGCGGTACTTGTCGGCGGTGTCGAAGGCGTGGGGCATCAGGTCGCAGGTCTCCTGGATGGAGGAGGGAGCGAAGACCACGCAGCGGTAGTCGCCGTGGCCGCCGCCCTTGCAGGCCTGGAAGTAATCGCCCTGGGAGGCCTGGATGTTGCCGAGGCCGGGGCCGCCGCGCATCATGTTGACGATGACGCAGGGAACCTCAGCGGCGGCGCAGGTGGAGATACCCTCCTGCTTCAGGGAGATGCCGGGGGAAGAGGAAGAGGTCATGGCGCGGGCGCCGGCGCCGCCGGCTCCGTAGACCATGTTGATGGCCGCCAGCTCGGACTCGGCCTGCAGGAAGCAGCCGCCGACCTGGGGCATACGCCGGGACATGTACTCGGGAATGTCGTTCTGCGGGGTAATGGGGTAGCCGAAGAAGAAGCGGCAGCCCGCCTGGATTGCGGCCTCGGCAATGGCCTCGCAACCCTTCATCAGTTTCTTAGCCATACGTTCCTCCTATTTCTCGATGATGATGGCGACGTCCGGGCAGGTCATCGCACAGGACAGGCAGCCGATGCAGGCCTCCGGATGGGCCACCTCGACCGGGTAATAACCCTTGACGTTGAGGTGGGACGTCTGGGGAGCCAGCACGCCCTTGGGGCACAGACGCACGCAAAGGCCGCAGCTCTTGCAGACGTCTTCTTGGATGATAACTTTCGTCATGGCATTTCCTCGCTTTCGTTATTTTCCTTGGAAAAATATTGCTAAGCCGCTGATCCGGCTCGGATCACAAACCTTCCGCCAGGAACTTGTCCCAGCTGCGGTGCATCATCACCTCGATGGGCTGACAGGTTCCGATATACGCGGGATCGAGGCTGTGCTCCTCCGCGTACTGCCGGAACGAAGATAAAACGTCCCGCGTGCCGCAGGTTCCCCAGACGGGAATACCGGTGTGCCTGGAGACGGCTTTCACCAGCTCATAGCCCTCGGCCAGATGGCTCACGTCGGTCTCGCCCGCCAAATTGGCGTTGTTGACGATGCCGGTGACGTCCAGCCGGGAGACGTACTGGATCTTGTAGAGCGTATCCAGCGCGCTGGGCAGGTCCGCCGCCGTGGGCCGCAGGGGATTGACCACAAAGAGCACGTGCAGCTTGTCCTTCGGGATCAGATCGAAACGGGGCTTGTACTGCCCCAGGGCAATGGAACCCACGTCGTCGCCGCCGATGTCGAAGATCACTGTGCCTTCGCCGGGGGCGAAGACGGAATAAACCTGAGCGGAAAGGGACATGATCTCGATCTTCTCCAGCGCGAAGGGAGGCATGATCAGCTTCACTCCGGCCGGTTCCAGGACGTCGCCGCGTTCGCTGGTCCGGAAATAGGGGTTGATCACGTCCAGATCCACCAGCGTGCAGGGGCCTTCTTTCACTTTGTCCAGCGCCAGATTCAGCGCCAGCTCACTCTTGCCGCTGCCGAAGCTGCCCGTCAGGATCCAATACTCTTTCACGAAAACAGCCCTTTCTCATAGGTTGTCAGACAACCTCACAGGGCTGTCCTACTATTAAGCTCATTTTAACAAACAATCCGGGGAATGTCAATCAGTTTTTGTAGGGAATCCATATAAAATATTAAAACCGGAAAAATCGGGGAACGGAAAAAGATTATACGCTGCAGATCGGGAAAAGATCCGCCGGATATCTTGACAACGGCCCTTGACCGCATTAAAATTATAGTAATCCCAATTGCAAATTCATTCGCGGGAAAAAAGAAAGGAGATTGTCTGAACATGAATACCCGGCTGAAAAAATGTACCGCGATCCTCCTGTGCGTGCTGCTCCTGATCAGCATCCTGCCCGCAGCTTCCGCCTCCGGCGTCAACGGCTATTACAACGTTGACTATCTGGAAGATTATGCAGCAGCTGCCTATGGCGAACAGGGATTGGGCGCGGTCTACACCCCGCAGGCCACGACCTGGAAGGTCTGGTCTCCCACTGCGAAACACGTGCAGCTTCGCCTCTACGAAACCGGCTCCGATGAGGAGACCGGCGCCGCTGTCCGGGGCACCTACACCATGGAGAAGAACAGCTCCACCGGCGTCTGGTCCATCACCCTGGAGGGCGACTTCAAAAACGTCTACTATACCTATCTCGTGACCGCCCGAGGCATCACCCGCGAGACCCGGGACGTCTGCGCCAAGGCCGCCGGCGTCAACGGAAAACGCTCCATGGTCGTGGACCTGGACGCCACCGACCCCACGGGCTGGGAGAACGACGAGCACGTCCTTCTGGACGAGAGCACCGACGCGGTGATCTGGGAGATCCACGTCCGGGACTTCTCCGTCTCCGAGAGCTCCGGCGTATCCCCGGCCAACCGGGGCAAGTACCTGGCCTTCACCGAGGACGAAACGGTCATTCCCGGCGACGCCGATGAAAGCTCCACCTGCGTCAATTACCTCAAAGAGATGGGCGTCAACACGGTCCATCTGCTGCCCGTCTACGACTTCGGCTCCGTGGACGAGACCGTGACGAACGATCCCGCCAACCGAAACTGGGGCTACGATCCCATCAACTACAACGTCCCCGAGGGCTCCTACTCCACGAACCCCTACGACGGCAACACCCGGATCACCGAGTTCAAGCAGATGGTCCAGGCCCTCCACGAGGCCGGGATCTCCGTGGTCATGGACGTGGTCTACAACCACACCTTCGACATCGACACCCACGAGTACGGCCATCCCGTGCTCTACAACAACGCCTTCAACGACACGGTGCCCGGCTACTACTTCCGCATGTCCGGCCCCTCCTCCTGGTACAACGGCTCCGGCTGCGGCAACGTGACCGCCTCCGATAAGCTGATGTACCGGAAGTACATGATCGAGTCCGTCCGCTACTGGGCGGAGGAGTACCACATCGACGGCTTCCGCTTCGACCTGATGGGCTGCCATGACGTGGAGACCATGAACCTGATCCGCGCCGAGCTGGACGGCCTCTACGACGGCGACGGCGAAAAGATTCTGATGTACGGCGAGCCCTGGACCGGCGGCGACGCGGGCATCGCCAACGGCTGCACCCAGGACAACGCCCGGACCTACGGCCTGAACACCCGCATCGGCCTCTTCTGCGACTGGATGCGCGACGCAATCAAGGGGAACCCCGACGGAGACGGCATCGGCTGGATCCAGGGCGATACCACCCAGGCCTCCGCGGTCTACGGCGGCCTGAGCGCCAACGACGGACGGCTCTCGGCCCGGTCCCAGACCGTCACCTACGCCGACGCCCACGACAATCTGATCCTCTGGGACAAGATCGTCAAATCCAACGGTGGCAGCAACTACGCCGATTACAGCAACCAGACCTGGATCAAGCAGCTCAACCTGGCCAAGACCATCGTCCTCATGTCCCAGGGCATGGCCTTCAGCGTGGGCGGCACCGAGTTCGCCCGCTCCAAGCAGGGCGACCACAACAGCTACAACGCCCCTGACACCGTCAACGCCATCGACTGGAACGTCCGCAAGACCAACGCAGCTCTGGCCGACTATTACAAGGGCCTGATCCAGATCCGCGAGGCTTTCTCGCCCATCACGGACCCCAACGTCCAGTATCAGAAGAACAATCTGACCGGCAGCAGCAACAGCTGCATCGCCTTCCGCATCCCCAACCAGACGGCAGGGGAGTGGAGCAATCTGATCCTGATCCTCAACGACTCCGCCTCCTCCGCCACGGTCACCCTGCCCGAGGGCAGCTGGAATCTGATCGCAAACGGCGTCCAGGCCGGTCTGACCACCCTGGCCACCTGCAGCGGCAGCTACACCGTTCCCGGCTACGGCTCCGCCATCCTGGTCAATGACAGCGCGATCACGCCCCCCGAGCCCGAGACCAACGAGGATCTCTATCTGATTGGCTACATCAACGGCGCGGATTACGGCTGCGAGGCCGACTCCGCCAACACCGGTATCTACAAGTTCGTGGACGGCAGCCTCACCGCCACCTTCACCCAGGACAGCTACGTCTACGTCAAGACCGGCGACAATTCCCGCTGGTATATGACCGACGGCTGGCTGGGCACCGACGTGAGCTCCGCCACCTTATACAACACCGATACGCTTAACGGCAACGGCAACAAGCTCTTTGTTCCCGGCGGCGTAGAAGTCACGTTCACGCTCACCGAGGGCGAAAACGACAGCTATGTCCTGTCCTATACCTACAAGGGCGAGCTGCCGGCACCCGCTGCCCCGGATTTCTATCTGATCGGCTACATCAACGGGGAAGACCACGGCTGCGAGAGCGACTGGCAGAACCCGGGAGATTATCACTTCGTCAACGGAACTCTGAACACCACGTTTACCCAGGACAGCTACGTCTTCGTCAAGACCGGGGACAACGCAAACTGGTACATGACCGACGGCTGGCTGGGCACCGACGTGAGCTCCGCCATCCTTTACAACACAGGCACCCATACCTTTGCCAACGGTACGAACAAGCTCTTCGTGCCCGGCGGTGTAAATGTAACGTTCACGCTCGCCGAGGGCGAAAACGACACGCTGACGCTTTCCTACACGGCGGGCGGCAGCAGAGCCATGCGAGATCCCACCGAGTACTATCTATTCGGCTATATCAACGGCGCCGACTACGGCACCGGCGACGACTACGAGAACCTGGGCGACTATCATTTCGTCAACGGCAGCCTGACAACCTCCTTCACGGCGGACAGTTACGTGGGCGTCAAGACCGGGGACAATGCCCACTGGTTTATGACCGACGGCTGGCAGGGCCAGGTCAACAGCGCCACGCTCTACGACACCGCTGCCTACGAGCTGGGCGAAGATGCCAACAAGCTCTACGTGCCCGGCGGCGTGGAAGTCAGCTTCACGCTGACCGAGGGCGAGGAGAACACCCTGACCCTCTCCTATACCACCGGCGATCCCGTGACGCCCGTTCCCTCCGGGGACGCGAAGAACGCCGTCATCCTCCACTGCTGGAACTGGAGCTACGACACCATCCGGGAGAATCTGCAGGCCATCAAGGACGCGGGCTACACCGCCGTTCAGACCTCTCCCGCCCAGCCCCACTCCGGCTGGAAGTCCGGGACCATCGGCACCGGCGACTGGTGGATGCTCTATCAGCCTCTGGGCCTCCACATTGCAGGTGAAAACGAATCCTGGCTGGGCGACGCCGACGATCTGGAAACGCTCTGCACCGCGGCCCACGCCCTGGGCATCGAGGTCATCGTGGACGTGGTCTCCAACCACCTCTGCAACGGCTACAACGACATTGCCGCCGGTGGCACGGATCCTTACGACGACTCCCAGATCATCGCCACGGACGCCAACGGCAAACACGGCTATCAGTTCGAGGTGCAGCCGGACGCCCGCGTCCTGATCCACAATCCCGAGCTGACGAACGCCGATTTCCGCGGCGATTACGTCTTCTGCAACGACACGAACACCGAGGCCGTGGTCCACGGCAACATCGGCATGCCCGATCTGAAAACCGAAACCGCCAAGGTACAGAATTCCGTTCTCAACTACCTGAAGGAGCTCATCGATGTGGGCGTGGACGGCTTCCGCTTCGACGCCGCCAAGCACATCGAAACGCCTTCCGACGGGGCTTACGCCTCCGACTTCTGGCCCACCGTCATCAACGGCGCGGAGGAGTACGCGGAGGATACCTACAACAAGTCCGTCTGGTCCTACGGCGAGGTCCTGTCCACCGCCGGCCACGACCGGAAGATGAACTACTACGCGCCCTACATCGACATGACGGAGATCAGCTACGCCTACACCATTACCGAGGGCTTCGGCAAAGATCACAGCGCCTCCAAGGTCGCCAATCAGCAGTTCAAGGACTGGCTCGGCGTGGGCGTGGAGACGCTTTCCGCCGCAGATCTGGTGCTGATGGCGGAATCCCACGACACCTACGCCCAGTCCGCCGGATCCTTCTCCGAATACGGACCCGAGGTCATCAACAAGGCCTGGGCCGTGGCCGTTGCAAGAGCTGACGCCTCCGCCCTGTACTTCGCCCGTCCCCAGGGCTACGAGTACGGCCTGAACGAAGATGATCCCAGCCTCGGTTATCCTGTGGGCACCCTGGGCGCCTGCGAGGACTACAACTGGATGGATACGGAGGTCGCAGAGGCCAACAAGTTCCACACCGCCTTCGCCGGTTCTCCTGAGGCTGTGTACGCCGCCGGCAATCTGGTGGTGGTCGAGCGCTATAACGCCGAAGACTGCGGCGCGGTGATCGCCAACGCCACCGGAACCACCGCCAGCCTCTCCTTCAGCGCCCAGCACCTGGCCGACGGCACCTATTACGACCAGATCACCGGCAACAGCTTCACCGTCTCCGGCGGTACGGTCACCGGTCAGCTGGGAACCACCGGCATCGCGGTCCTGCGCAGCACAGAACCCAACGCCTGCGATCACCCCCTGGATCAGCAGTACACCGTCACCAAGGAAGCCACCTGCACCGAGGCCGGCTATGTCGCGATCTACTGTCACGCCTGCGGCCGGATGGTCGAACTGGTCAGCGAGACCCCCGCTCTGGGCCATGTTGACGCCAACAACGACAATCGCTGCGACCGCTGCAATCTGTTCCTGGGCGTCGTTACCGTCTACTTCATCGACGGCCTGGATTGGGTGGACAGCCATGACTACTTCACCAACGTCAACGCCTACGCCTACGGCGAGGGCGGCCAGAACGCCGACTGGCCCGGCACAGCCTGTGAGCTGATCGGCTACAGCACCGACGAGCACGGCATCTGGAAGATCGAGCTGAATCCCGAGGCCTGGCAAAAGGTCAAGTTCGTAGGCCTTCCCGGCGAGACGGGCGAGGTCAAGACCGTCGATCTGCCCTTCGTGACCGATGCGGTCAACAACGTGGCGGTCTATCGCACCAACGGCGATACGGAGGCCGGTGCATACGGCTCCGAGTATCTCTGCGATACCGTTGCCGATCTGGAAGCGGTCTGCGCCCATACGGGCTATGAGATCGTCACGGTCAACGGCGCAGAGCATCGGATCTGCGACTGCTGCGGTAAGGATTTGGACGAGCCCGCCCCCGCCGAGCCCATCGAGACCACAAGCCTGGAGGTCTTCTACTCCGTCAGCGTCGGCACCGACATGATCATGTCCTTCACCACCCAGAAGGAAAAGATGACGAACTACGAAAAGTTCTGGATCGAAGTGGTCAAGCACGAGCCGACAGAGGATAAGGTTTACAAGT
>CAMUYE010000085.1 GCA_947164825.1 uncultured Clostridia bacterium | reverse complement strand
AGCTGCTCAACGAGAAGTACGGCATCATCGAGGAGGACTTCCTCTCCGCCGAGCTCACCATGGTCCCCGCGGACCCCGCCCGGGAAATCGGTCTCGACCGCTCCATGATCGGCGCCTACGGCCACGATGACCGGGTCTGCGCCTGGGCCTCCTTCGAGCCCCTGCTGAACATGGAGACCCCCAAGCACACCGCCGTCTGCGTCCTGGCGGACAAGGAAGAGATCGGCTCCGTGGGCGTCTCCGGCATGCAGAGCCGCTTCTTCGAGACCTTCATGGCCGACATCTGCGAGGTCCAGCAGGGCCAGCTGCGCCGCTGCCTGGAGCGCTCCTTCTGCCTGAGCTGCGACGTCTCCAACGCCTTTGATCCCATCTACGCCGAGACCTGCGACAAGCGCAACAACTCCCAGGTCAACTACGGCATCGCCCTGTGCAAGTACACCGGTTCCCGGGGCAAGGGCGGCTGCTCCGACGCCTCCGGCGAGGTCATGGGCCGCATTCGCCGGCTCTTTGACGACAACGGTGTGGTCTGGCAGACCGCGGAGCTGGGCAAGGTGGACCAGGGCGGCGGCGGCACCGTGGCCGCCTACATGGCCAACCGCAACATCGACACCCTGGACGCCGGCGTGCCCGTGCTGAGCATGCATGCGCCTATGGAGGTCGTCTCCAAGCTGGACTGCTACATGACCATGAAGGGCATGAAGGCGGTCTACAATGATTAAACAAATCCAGCAGGGGGAGGCCGTCAAGGCCTCCCCCTGGGTCAAGCTGCAGACCGGCCTGCTGGCGGCGATTCTGCTCCTGCTGATCGTGGCAATCCTGCTCCTGGCCGGCTCTGTGAAGCGGCTGGATCACAGCCTGGAGCTGGTGCAGGCCGATCTGGAAGCCCTGGAGATGGATCAGGTGAACGAAGCCGTCGCCGCCCTGACCGAAGCGGCGGATCGGCTGAGCTCCGTCGACGTGGACGGCCTCAACGAGACCGCCCAGAGCCTGAAGGCCGCCGCCGACGCCCTGGCGAAGGTGGACGTGGAGCAGCTCAACGGCGCCGTCGTCTCCCTGAAGGAGGCCGCGGACAGCCTCTCGGACGTGGACGTGGAGACCCTCAACGGGGCCATCGCCGCCCTGAAGGACGCCGCTAATACCCTGAAGGATCTGGACGTGGAGAGCTTCAACGGCGTCATCGAAGCGCTGAACAAGGCCGCCGCCGGTCTGCAGAAGGTCACCGACGCCATCGGCGGGATCTTTGGGCACTGATACTGAACTCCCATAGAAACCTTTAATCTGTTTCGGCAGGAATTGTGTCATACTTCGTTGTCGTCCTTGCCGGGCGTCAAGCCCGCCTGCGTCCTCCGCCTCGTCTGACGCAATTCCTGCACGGAACATTTTTCAATCTTTCTATGGGAGTTCAGTATGAAACACAGAAAAACGGCACTCTGCCTCTTGGGAGACGGAGCGCCGTTTTTCTATGGCCGATTATTTGTGATATCTCGTCCCTGCCTGGATGCTTTCGGCCCGGTAGAGCTGTTCCAGCAGCATTACCCGCGCCAGGTGGTGGGGGAAGGTCATGTCGGAGAAGCTGAGCTTCAGGTCGGCCAGGGCCTTGATCTCCGGGGCGATGCCGCAGCTGGAGCCCAGGAGAAAGCAGGCGGCGGAGCAGCCGCCGGTCTTGACGGCGGCCAGGGTCTCGGCGAAGCCCTCGGAGGAGAGCTTCTTCCCCTCAGGGGTCAGAACGCAGAACCAGGCGCCCTTGGGAAGCTTCTCCCGGATCAGCTTCCCCTCCCTGCTCAGCCCCTCGGCGATCTGGGCCGGGGACGGGTCCTCGGGGAGACGGTACTCGGGGAGCTCAATGAGCTGGAACTTGCAGTACGCGGTCAGGCGCTTGGAGTACTCTTCTACGGCCTGCGCGTAGTATTTCTCCTTCAATTTGCCTACGGCGATGATCGTCACGTTGAACATATCTGCTCTTTCCATTCTGCTTTTTGCATTTTGCTTTTTGCATTTTGCATTTTGCGTTCCACTGCAGCGGGGACGGCGGGCAGATTGCCCGCGCTACAGGCGGGCAGATTGCCCGCGCTACAGGCGGGGAGAAGCCTGAGCGGCGCACACTGTGCGCCGCTGCGGACGGGGCGCCGCTTTTCCGATGAGCTCCCCCATCCGCACCCGGGTTTCCTCGCCCCGGGCGGAGGCCTCCAGGAGGCCGGGACGGAGGACGGCGGCGTCTTTGCGCAGCAGAAGGACCACGGTGCTGCCGCCGTAGAGGAAGCGGCCCTTCTCCGCGCCCCGACGGAAGGGACCGGGACCGTCGCGGTTCTCGATCTTTCCCACCAGCATGGCCCCCACCTCGATCTGGGCGGCCAGGCCGAAGTGATCGGTCTTCAGGAAGGTATACTCCCGGCAGTTCTCGGCGAAGACCGGTCCGGCGGCCAGAGCCACGGGCCGGACCGTGTGGAGCTTCCCGGGAAGGAAGACGTTGGCGCTCTTGACGCCGCTGTCGAAGTAGCAGTAGCGGTGGTAATCGTCCACGCAGAGCCGGAAGACCAGGCAGAGTCCGTCCCGGAAGGGCCGGGCCAGCCGCTCGCTCCCCAGGAGGGAGGCGAGGGTGTAGCGGCTCTGCTTGATGGGCAAAACCGTGTCCCCATGGACGGGCCAGACGGAGAGCCTCCCGTCGCAGGGGGAGATCAGGGCGTCCGCCTCGGGGGGCAGAGGCCGGAGCTCCGGCCGGATCCTGCGGGTGAAGCAGTCGTTGAAGCAGCCGTAGGTCTCGGGCAGGTACTCGTTCAGGTCGATGTTACCGGCCTTCAGGAAGGGCCGGATCAAGGGCTTGGAAAGGGGCGTGTCCAGGAAGCGTCCCGCCGCTTCGGACAGGGACCGGGAGACCAGGGGCTTCAACAGCAGCCGCCCCGGGGCCGTCTCATAGAGAAAGCGCAGGAGCTTTTCGTTTTCGGACATGGGACTCTCCTTTCACGTCATGGTCCTTTCACGTCATGGAAAGAAAACGCGGGGATTTTCCCCCGCGTTTTTCTTCGTTCACCAGTTCAGCAAATACAACAGGGTGATGATCAGAAACTCCACCGCGCCGAGGCCCACCATCCACAGGATGCCCCGGAGCCCGGGCTTGCCGATGCGGATCTTGGAGAGGAAGAGGAAGCCCGTCAGCAGGGCCACGCCGAAATAGAGGGGCGTAATGTCGATCTTCTTGGAGATGAACTGGAAGAGCATCACCGTGGGGAAGATCAGGGCCGCGGAGGTCACGGGCAGGCCCTCATAGGTCCTGCGCACGCCCTTTTCCTTCTTTTGCCGTTCTTCCTCGGTGACGTTGAAATAGGCCAGCCGGATCAATGCCGCCAGCAGATACAGCAGCATGACCCCGGCCAGGCAGTAGCCGATGATGGGCCGGATGTCCATGAGGTTCGAGCGGCGGACCATGGCCATGCCGATGCAGACCGGCAGGACACCGAAGGCCACCAGATCGGACAGGGAGTCGATCTGGATGCCGAACTTCTGGTGGATCTCCGTGCGGTCCTTCTTGGTCCGTGCCACCTTGCCGTCAAAGGCGTCGCACAGGCCGCAGACCAGGAGGAAGAAGGTCCCCCAGTAGGGGTGCCCGTCGCCGTCGAGGGACACCAGGATGCCCGCTCCGGCTGAGAGCAGCGAGGCGTAGGTCAGCCATACGGTGTAGTCAAAAAAACCGATCATGTTCTCTCTCTCCTAAATCGGATTATCAGGTACTTGGTCAGGACAATAAGGCCGCAGAGCAGAATGCAGATATAGAAGGAGGTGCAGCGGGAAAGCAGCTCCAGGTTGGCGGACTCCTGCTCAGACATCAGCGAGGAGAAGCCGTCCAGCATCAGCAGATCCGTCACGCCCATGGAGCCCGGGATGGGGATGCAGCAGGCGCCGATCACCACGTTGGACTGCATGGCGAAAAGCTTTGGCGCCAGGTCGAGCGCCCCGCCGCCCGCCAGAAAGCAGAACACCGTTACCAGGATCTGGCTGACCCGGTGGGCCAGGTTCAGCAGCAGCGTCTTGATCAGCAGCTTTCTGCGCCCTCGCAGGAGCTCCGTGGCCTTGGCGTACTGTTCCATCTGCGTTTCGAGCTTTTTCCGCCGATAGTCCGGATTGCGGAGGATGTGGAGCTTTGCCAGGACCCGAATCGCCCAATCCAGGATCTTTCGGAGCAGGTTCTTGTTCCAGAGCAGCATGGCGTAGAAAAAGGCCAGGCAGAGCTGGATAACGGCGCCAGCGGCAATGAAGATCCGGCTCAGCGTACTGAAGGCCAGGAAGGAACTGGGAACCAGCACCAGACAGATCAGGCCGATGATGATAATGGACACGGTGTAGAGAAGCAGGTAGGTCAGCATCACCACGGTGGAAATGATGGCCGGAACGCCATCCCGGACCATGAAATAAGCTTCCATGGGCTGACCGCCGGTGGCGGAGGGGGTAATGGCGGAGAAATAGAGATCCGCGGCGGCGTAGGAGACGCATTTGGGAAAGCTTCTGGGATAACCGAAGTCCTTGAGCAGGCAGCGCACCATCAGCGCGTCAAAGCCGATATAGGCCAGCATGGCCAAAAACGCCGCCGCCAGCCACCAGGGATTGTTCTGGTTCAGGTACTCCAAAAAGCGCCTGAGCGAGAAGTCCTTGGCCTGGGACGTGACCGCCCAGACAGAAAGCGCCGCCAGCACCAGAAACAGGAAGGAAAAGAAGACGCGCTTCTTGGTGGATACGGGCTTATCGGATGTTTTTTTCATGTGGGTCTCCTTGGGGATTCAGTTTTTCAAACAGGCGTTCCGCGTGGAACAACCGCCGCAGGAGCTGACCCAGTTCCGCCACGGCGATGCCGCCCAGGATGTCCGGCCAGATGTGCTGCTTCACCAGCAGCACCGAAGTGAAGACCAGCAGGGTGAAGATCAGCTGGAGCCAGGCGTACCACCGGGGCATTTTCCTGAGGCCCACTGCCCCCCGGAAGCAGAGCCAGCTTTCCAGGCAGTGCAGAGACGGGAACAGATTGATGGGGGGCTCGTCAGCCGCATAGATGAAGGCAAGCACCCAGGTGGAGGGGCCCGTCACCTCCACCGGATCATGGCGAAGCGCCGTGGGATAGAGCAGGAAGAATGCGAGGGTGATGGTCTTGGCGATGAGCTCCCCGGTCAGGATCCGATAGCAGCGCTCCGGGCTGTCCCGGGCGATGATGATGTAGCCGAAGATCCACTGCAGGAAGGCCAGCACGTAGATGAAGATAAAGAACGGGACGCGGGGCAGACTGTCGTCAAACGCGCTCCGCAGATAGTGCAGCCGGTCCGCGGTGACCAGAAACTTGGGGGAATAATAGACGATAAAATTGAAAATCAGCACCGTCAGAAGGGGCAGACGGGCATATCGCGGGATAAATTTGTCCAGCTTTCGCAAAACTCTCATGGTTTTGTTAATTCCATCTCATAATATCAGGTTCCGGATTCAGAGGGCTTTGGCCCGGGCATATTTGCTCTTTGGCTGGGGCTCCAGGGAAAACCGGCCGCGCAGAAGCTCCAGGAAGGCCAGGGACGCGTCGGGCGCGCCCTCCTTCATCTCCAGCTCCAGCACGTGCAGAGGCAGGGTGCGGGCAGCGCCGAAGAGGGTCCCGTGGTCCAGGGCCAGCTCGGCGGCGGAGCCGTCGGCAAAGCGCAGCAGAACGGCCGTCCGTACAAACTCCGCTCCGCAGACCGGGACCGGCTGCCCCAGAGACGCCAGTTCCCGAGGCGCGCCGAGACGGATCAGCTCCGGCAGGGCGGCGGCGGGATCCGTGTCCGCCAGCTCCCATTCTCCCCGGGCGTGAGGATCGGCGGCTCCGGGGAGCGGGGCCTTGGCGCAGATCACGGAACGGTTGTTTTCCAGCCTGCGCCGCAGGGTGATCCGGCGGGCGGACAGGGCCCGGTCCGGGGTGTCATAGTAGCTGGTCCGCATGCGGTACAGCCGGGGCGTTTCCGCCATTCGGCTCCGAACGGGCTTCCAGGACAGGATATCCCCGTCGGGCAGGCCCTCGGGCAGATCGTATTTCCATTCCAGTTCAGTTCCCATGATACCTCCCGATTCCCTTGCGGGGATGCGCTGTCCGGGCAGAGAAGCGTTCGCCGTTTCACCGGGGGGGCGGCAGCTCTGCCCACAGTCCCGCGGAGGGGAGCTCCGACACGGGAAGCTCGATGGGGTCGCCGCTGTCGCCGCAGTTCGCGGCGGCCAGGGCCTCCTGCCGGGCAGACTCCGGATTTTGCTAAGTCCGATATATTATAGCACAAAAGATTTTCTTTTTCAATAGGTAAGCGCGGCTTTTCTGTGCGCAAAAGCTCGGCTTTTCCGCAACCCTCGGCGCAGCTTTTCCGCCAACGAAAAAACAGCGCCGCAGCGCTGTTTTTTCGTTGGCAGTTTATTTGGCGACGGCCAGCTTGACAACCTCGTAGGCGCCGTTATAGAGACCGGCGGCCTTATTCTGCAGGATGCAGTCGTTCATCTTCAGCAGGATCTCGGGCTCCTCCTGGAGCAGGCGGATCATGTCGGTGGTTTCCCGGCCGGGGGCGACCTCGTAGGTGCCGTCGCCCAGCTCGGAGGAGTGGATGGCGCCCCAGATCTCGTGGCCGCCCACGTGCTGGATGAAGAGCTTGGGAATGGGATAGAAGGCCAGTTCGGAGGGCTTGGTCACCAGCACGTCGCTGACCCGCATCAGCAGGTTCGTAATGTAGACAGCGGCGAAAATGTCATCGTGGCAGAAGCCCGTGATGCCCTTGGCCTCGCCGGTGAGGGCGTTCTCGGCGTAGGCCCGGGCCTTGGGGTAGTCGTTGAGGAAGAACCTGGCGTTTTCCAGCTCCGGGACGGATTTTTTCAGGCTCTCCCAGACGTTCTTATGGTCGCCCACGTTGATGAAGAGGGTGGCTTTGCCGGCGCGGATGTCGGGCAGCAGGGCCTTGATGATGTCGGCAAAGAGCGCCTGCTGGGCGCCTGCGCCGCCTACGGTGAGCAGGTAGCGCTTGGCTCCGCCCTTGGCGACCCGCTCCTTGCGCAGAGCGGTGTCGGCTTCCAGATTCGCCACCAGCTCGTGGTCCACATAGTGGCCGGTATAGACCACGTCGCCGGCGGGCATGGGCTTCAGGGTCCGGCTCTTGTCCATGCCGCGGAGAGCTTTATAGCCCAGCCAGGCGGAGTAGGTCTGGATCGTATGGGTGGCGCCTTCGGCCAGATGGAGGGCCATGGGCCAGTTGTCCGGAATGGCGTTGACGACCTTGGTGAAACCGGCGTGCAGGGCTGCCTGGGCGGGCCAGACGTGGGTGGCCACGTAGGGCAGGTCCTTGGGCAGATTCTTCAGCAGGTTCGCCATGAGTTCGGCGCTGGCCTGGTCGGAGCAGTTATAGCTCAGCTTGCGGAAGCCTTCGGAGTTCAGCGGCTCCCAGTAGAGCTTGTTGAAGAGCTTGGACTTCTGGCTCAGACGGGAGCCCATGGAGTAGAGCTCGTTCTGGCCGGAGATGATTTTGGTGCAGGTGGATTCCGTGAAGGAGTTGAGGTCCAGCCAGACGGGCTCGTAGCCCAGAGCCCGGGCGCAGGAGGCCATGGCCATGGAGATCCGGTAGTGGCCGAAGCCCATGCGGATGTTGCC
>CAMUYE010000084.1 GCA_947164825.1 uncultured Clostridia bacterium | reverse complement strand
CCGGCACCGTCTTCCACGCCTTCCTGGGCGAGAAGCTGCCCGACTGGAAGGCCGCGGCCAAGCTGGTCCGGAAGATCGCCGAGAACTACAAGCTGCCCTACTACACCCTGTCTCCCACCTATTCCGTCTGCCCGGATCACGGCTACCTGGCCGGCGAGCAGTACACCTGCCCCCACTGCGGTAAGAAGACCGAGGTCTACTCCCGCATCACCGGCTACTACCGGCCCGTGCAGAACTGGAACGACGGCAAGGCCCAGGAGTTCAAGGACCGCAAGGTCTACGACGTGGGCGCCTCCGTGGCCCGCCGCTTCCACGAGACCCTGAGCGCCGCCGCGGCTCCCGCCGCCGCCCCCTCCGCCGTGAAGCTGGAGACCGTCCAAAGCCTTCCCCTTGAGGGGAAGGTGGCGCCGAAGGCGCCGGATGAGGTGGTCCCCGAGACCCCTGCCGCCCCCGCCGTAGGGGCCGATGCCCACATCGGCCCTGCTGCCGAGGCTGCCGCTCCTGCTGCGGAAGCTTCCCCCAACGGCCTCCTCCTCTTCACCACCTCCACCTGCCCCAAGTGCGTCATGGCCAAGAAGTTCCTGGCCGACGCGGGCATCGCCTACGACACCGTGGTCGTGGACAAGGAGCCCGCTCTGGCGAAGCAGTACGGCGTCCGCCAGGCCCCGACCCTCCTGATCCTGGCCAACGGCAAGGAAATCAACCGCGTGGAGAACCCCTCCAACATCCGCCGCTTCTGCGAGGAGCACCAGGCGTAATTCAATGCAGCGCGGGCTATCAGCCCGCAGTTGGGACGACTTCTGGCAGTCCGCCCGTAGGGGCCGAACTCGCAGAGTCACGAAGTATGCCCACATCGGCCCGCCGCCCCCCCGCCGCAGCGGCGCACAATGTGCGCCACCCTTCCGCCGCCCCCGCCTGCAGCGCCGGCAATCTGTCGGCATCCCCGGCGGCCCGATCAGCGAACAAATCATGCACGCGGCCCGCGAAGCTTCGGCTCCGCGGGCCGCGTTTTTGCCGGCAGCGCTTTTCGCGCCGGGCGGTTGCATTTTCCGGCGTTCTGTGCTATGATAGACAAAACCCCTGCGCGAACCGTGAATCACCGATCAGCAGCAGCGAGCAACAATCGCTTGCGAACCGTGAAACGCCTATGAGTAAAAACTGGATGCGGCTGGATAACGCCGCTTTGATTTTCCCCGTGATCCGCAAGCGGCGCTGGGTCAACGTCTTCCGGGTCTCGGCTACGCTGACCGAGGCCGTCGAGCCTGAGCTGCTTCAGCAGGCCGTCGCGGATCTGGCCCCACGCTTTCCGTCCATGTACGTGCGGCTGAAGACGGGTCTCTTCTGGCACTACCTGGAGGGCGTGCCGACGCCGCCGACGGTCCGGGAGGACTACGCCTATCCGCTGACCCTGATGCAGGAAAAGGAGCTCCATTCCTGCTGTCTGCGGGTCATGTACTTCCAGGATCGGATCGCCGTGGAATTCTTTCATTCCCTCACCGACGGCACCGGCGGCATGGTCTATCTCAAGACCCTTGCGGCCCGCTATCTGACGCTGAAACACGGCGTGGAGATCCCGGCGGAGGAGGGCGTTCTCGACTGGCGGGCGGAGCCCTCGGCGGAGGAGCTGGAGGACAGCTTCGTGCGCCACACCAACGGCGTCGTCCTCAACGACCGGGAGCCGGACGCCCTGCGCCTGCGAGGGAGCTACGAGCCCGACTTTCTCTATCTGACCACCGGCGTCTGCCCCACGGAGACCCTGCGGGAGGCGGCCCACCGCTGCGGCGTCACGGTGACGGTCTTCCTGGCCGCGGTGATGGAGGAGAGCATTCTTCGCTATCAGGCGGAGCGCTGTCCGGAGCGGAAAAAGCGCAAGCCCGTCAAGGTCACGGTGCCCGTCAATCTCCGCCGCCTCTACGGCAGCAAAACCCTGCGGAATTTCGTCCTGACTCTGAACACCGGCGTGGATACCCGGATGGGCGACTATACCCTGGAGGAGATCTGCAAGCGGATCGCGGCCCAACTTGCCGCCGAGGCCACGCCCCAGCAGATGGCGGGGCGGATCGCCGCCAACGTCACGCCCCAGGAGATCCCCGTGATCAGGATGACCCCGCTGTTCCTGAAGATCCTCGTCATGCGGATCGTCTACGCCCAGCGGGGGGAGTGCAAGGGCTGCATCAACATGTCCAACCTGGGGCAGCTGCGTCTGCCCGCGGCCATGGCGCCCTTTGTTCGCCGGATGGAGTTCATCATCGGCCCCCAGCGCAGCTATCCGAACAACTGCTCCGTGGCCACCTTCGGCGGCGAGACCTACATCAACATGATCCGCAACATCCGGGAGTCCGAGCTCGAGCGCCGCTTCTTCTCGCGGCTGGTGGAGCTGGGCGTTCCCGTACTGATCGAAAGCAACGCAAAAAGCAAAATGCAAAATGCAAAATGACTCTGACGTTGGTCTGATTTTGCATTTTGCACTTTGCACTTTGCATTTACGATTTGTAAGGAGGAACCATGTACTGTGTCAAATGCGGCGTTCGGCTCCAGGAGGGGACGGAACGCTGTCCGTTATGCGATACGCCGGTGTGGGACCCGGGCGGCGCGGAGCCGGAGCCCACGTTCTCCGAGCGCTATCCCGTTCCGCTGAAGAGCCGCCGCTATCCAATCATGGCCTTTCTGACGGCTCTGATGGCGGCCGTCAGCCTTTCGGCCCTGATCTACTGTCTGACCAGGGAACACGGGGTCTCCTGGTCCGGCTACGTGATGCTGGCCTGCGCCCTGATCTACTTCGGCGGGACCTTTCCCTTCTGGTTCAAAAAGCGGGAGCCTCTGATTTTTGTTCCCCTGGCCTTCGCGCTGATCTGCGGCTATCTGCTCTATGTCTGCCTGAAATCCGGCGGGCACTGGTTCCTCTCCTTTGCCTTTCCGGTGACGATGATCGCCGGCGCCATCACCACGGCGGCGGTAGCCTTCTTCCGCTTTGGGAAACGCCGCCGGGTGCTGAAGACCGGCATCCTCCTGGTGGTCATCGGCTGCTCTGCCATGCTGGTGGAGCTTTTCCAGGTCATCACCTTCGGCGGGAAGATGTTCAGCTGGTCCCTCTATCCGGTCTGCGGCTTCTCCCTGATCGGCCTGTTCCTGGTGCTCTGCGGTCTGATCCCCCCCTGGCGGGACTATCTCGAGCGCAAGCTGTTCCTGTAAGCCGCTTTTTATTTGCATAAATATTATATTTTCCCGGAAAAAAACATTGATTTTTCTCCGGGAAAATGGTTTAATAGATTCATCCATATTTTTTAGTAAAGGAGAACCATACATGAAGCACACGCGTATCCCTACCCGGCTGCTCTCCGTGCTGCTGACGGTCGCCATGCTCGTTACGCTCCTGGTTCCCGCGATTTCCGCGGCGCCCGGAGAAGCGGCAGAGCAGACCGCCGCTGCCCCTGAGCTGATCGACCTCGATCCCGCGACCCTGCATGTTTCCAAGCTGGGCCAGCTCGAGGAAGAGCCCACCGCCCCCGTGGAACAGGAACCCTACGCGCTGACCGACCTCGTCCGTGTCTCCATCGTTCTGGACGGCGAGGCCACCCTGGACCGCTACTCCGCCGACGGCGTGGGAACCAATGCCGCGGCCAACGCCTACCGCAGCAGCCTCCGGGCCCGGCAGGACGCCGTCCAGGCCCGGATCGAGTCCGCTCTGGGCAAGGCCATCGACGTCAAGTGGAACCTGACCCTGGCCATGAACCTGATTTCCGCCAACGTCCGCTACGGCGACCTGGACGCCATCCGGGCCGTCTCCGGCGTCAAGGACGTCTTCGTGGAAAACCGCTACGAAGCTCCCAACGATGAGACCGACGGCGAAGCCGCCGATCCCAACACCGCCAACACCTCCGAGTTCATGGTCGGCGCCGTCGCCTCCTGGCTCGAGGGCTACACCGGCGCGGGCCACACCGTCGCCATCATCGACACCGGCGTGGACTACCTGCACCAGTCCTTCAACGAGGACGCCTTCAACTACGCCCTCCAGCAGACCGGCAAGACCGTCAATCTGATGACCGCCGCCTCCTACAGCGGTCTGACCCTCAACGGCTCCGGCCGCTACGTCTCTGCCAAGATCCCCTTCGGCTATAACTACGTGGACCAGACCAACACGCTGGAAAACCTTGGTCACATGCAGGATACAGCCGGCGAGCACGGCTCCCATGTGGCCGGCATCTCCGCCGCCAACCGTTTCATCAAGAACGGCAATTCCTACGTTGACGCGGCCTCCACTGTCCACGCCGTGGGCATGGCCCCCGACGCCCAGATCCTCATCATGAAGGTCTTCGGCGCGGGCGGCGGCGCTTACGACTCCGACTACATGGCCGCCATCGAGGACTGCCTGACCCTGGGCGTGGACGTCTGCAACCTGTCCCTGGGCTCCGGCGCCCCCGGCTTCACCACCAGCGACGGCTATCAGGACGTTATGAACCGGATTGCCAACGGCACCCAGAACACCAAGTTAGTGGTCTCCATTTCCGCGGGCAACGCCGGCGCCTTTGCCGACAACCTCCAGACCGACCTCTACATCGACGATATCTACATGCACACCGGCGGCAGCCCCGGCTCCTTCACCAACAGCCTCTGCGTCGCCGCCGCCCAGAATACCGGCGCTACGGGCACGCCTCTGGTCTATAACGGCAGCAACATGTTCTATACCGAGACCGAACCCGGTTCCACCAGCCGTGCGCTGATGTCCTCCATCGCCGGCACCTACAGCTTCGTCTATATTGACGCTCCCGGCAATGCCAGCGACTATACCACCGTCAACTCCGCTGTCTCTCTCAGCGGCAAGATCGTCATCGTCAACCGCGGTGAGCTGAGCTTTGTCGAAAAGGGCAACAACGCCGCCAGCGTCAACCCCAAGGCTCTGATCGTGGCCAATAACGCACCCGGCACCATCAATATGTCCCTGGACGACTTCACCGGCTCCTTCCCCATGGTCTCCATCACCCTGGACAACGCCGAGCTGATCAAGGCATCCGCCTCCAGCGCTGTTACCGGCGGCATTACCTACTACACCGGAACCATTCAAGTGACCAACTCCCTGCAGCACGGCCAGGTCGCCGACAACGCCGAGGTCACCGAGTTCTCCTCCTGGGGTGTTCCCGGCTCTCTGATCATGAAGCCCGAGATCACCGCCCCCGGCGGCGATATCTACTCCGTCTTCGGCTCCAACAAGACCAGCTCCGGCGCCACCGCCGGCGGCACGGACCAGTATGTGTCCATGTCCGGTACCTCCATGGCCGCGCCCCACATCACCGGCCTCACCGCCGTGCTCGCGCAGTACATCGAGGAGAATCAGGTTGACGTGCCCGGCTTCACGACCCGTCAGCTCATCCAGAGCCTGCTGATGTCCACGGCCGTGCCCATGCACATCGGCTCCGACGACGGCCCCTACTACCCCATCCTGCAGCAGGGCGCCGGTCTTGCCAACGTGTACCAGGCGATCTCCGCGAAGTCCGCTATCTTCATGGGTGAGGACGCCACCGCCTCCTACGCGGACGGCAAGGTCAAGGCCGAGCTGGGCGACAAGCCCGACCGCTCCGGCGCCTACACCTACAGCTTCGCGATCCACAACATGGCCGACACCGCCCTGACCTACGAGCTCGACACCGCCCTGTTCACCCAGGACCGCTACGAGGACGAAAACGGCTACTTCCACATGGACTACGCGACCACCGACCTCGCGCCTTACGGCTGGACCGTCTCCTATGCCTGGGAAGGCGCGCAGGCCGAGAGCCATGACGTCAACCTCGACGGCGCCACCGACGCGCTGGACGCCGACGCCATCCTCGGCTATCTGGCCGGCACCGTCGCCGCCGCCGACCTCGATCTGACCGTGGCCGACATGGACGCCGACGGCGCGGTTTCCTCCCGCGACGCCTACCTCCTCCTCGACTGGACGCCCGGCGCCGCCGAAGGCGCGCTGGTCGTTCCCGCCGGCGGAAGCAAGACCGTCACCGTCACGATCCGCGTCCCGGCCGACACCGCCGCGATGGACGCCGCCTACCCCTCCGGCGCTTATCTGGAAGGCTTCACCTACGTCCGCTGTGTCTCCGAGACCAAGGACGGCGCTCTGCAGGACGTGACCCACTCCATCCCCATCCTGGGCTTCTACGGCTCCTGGACCGATCCCTCCATGTTCGATAACATGTCCTATGTGGACGGACTCTACGGTGAGACCCGGATCCCCTACTCCGGCAACGCCAACACCAACTACATGACCGTGACCTATGACGGCACTCCCGCCAAGTTCTCCGGCAACCCCTACATGGTGGAAGAGGAGTTCCCCGCCGACCGACTGGCCATCTCCAACAGCTCCACCATCGGCAACGTGGTCTACAACCTGATCCGTTCCGCCGGCACCACCGGCTTCGCGGTCTCCAAGCTGGACACCGACCACAACGTGACTGACGTGCTGGCCTCCAGCATCGTCGCCAACAACATCACCGGCCAGTGGTTCTACGACAGCCAGGGCGTCTGGCAGAACACCGGCTCCAAGTTCTATTCCGCCAACAAGGCTGTCAGCAGCCTGGGACTGAACGAGGGCGAGCTGCTCCGCGTCGGCTTCTACGCCATCCCGGAATACAACGCCATGAAGTACCGCAACGAGTACACCACCGCCGACTGCGGCACGCTGGACAACGCGGCCTTCCAGGCTGTGCTGGCCCAGAACGTCCTGGGCGACGGCGCCTTCGTGGGCTACGACTTCACCATCGACAACACCAATCCCGTCATCTCCAACGCCGCCCTCACCGGCAACACGCTGTCTGTCTCCGCCTCCGACAACAGGAACCTCGCCTACGTGGCAGTCCTGTCCCTGGACGGCGAGACCGTCTATGCCGAGCAGGCTCCCGGCGCGCCCACCGCCAGCATCACCCTGGACGCCTCCGACGCCATTGCCAACGCTGCCGGCTACGTGGCCGTCTTCGCCGGCGACTACGCGGGCAACGAGGCGGCCGTGGCTGTGAAGGTCAACAACAACACCCATGTGGAAAAGACCGTCTACGTCCTGGCCGACAGCCTGACCGCCGGAGAGGATTACGTGATCTCCGAGGCCAACACCGCCGGCACCGGTCACGTCCTGAGCTACACCGCCGGCTCCTGGAGCAACACCCTCACCGCTCCCGCCGTCACCATTGTGGCCGGCAGCGGCGATACCGTCTGGACCGCCGGCTCCGGCGTCACCCTGACCAACAACGGCAACTACCTGCGCCGCAACTCCCGGACCGGCACCACCCTCCAGGTCAGCACCACCAACTCCTACAACACCTGGAGCTACGACGCCGCCAACGCCCGCCTGGGCTTCACCGACCGGGCCACCTACATGCGCTTCTACAACAACGCCTTCAGCCTGAGCACCGCCACCAACAATAAGATCTACATTTACGTAAAGACCGAGATCTCCTACGAGGTCGATCCCTACAATCCCACCTCCATCCGGCTCACGCCGGAGAGCCTCGATCTCTATAAGGGCAACGAGGCCGACGTCGTGGCCAAGGTCCTGCCCCTGACCGCCAGTGACCGCTCCGTGACCTGGAGCTCCAGCAATCCCTCCGTCGCCACCGTGGATCAGAACGGCCACGTGGTTGCCGTGAGCGCCGGTACGGCCACCATCACCGCCGCGGCCAACGGCGATCCCTCCGTCACGGCCTCCTGCGCCGTGAACGTGACGGCCGTCAACAAGACCCTCAACGGCATCATCTGGGACGAAGAGGGCGGCGTCTACTTCTCCACCTTCAACGCCAGCAGCCTGCCCACCTGGAACAAGTCCCACAACGACGCCAAGAACCTGGAGCTGGCCTCCGCCTTCATGCAGTCCAGCAGCGCCCTCTATGCCGCGACGCTGGATACCAGCTCCGCGACCACCAAGCTTTACACCGTCAACCGCAGCTCCTACGCCCTGACCGAGTACGGTGAGAACTTCGTCTACGCCACCGACATCGCCCTGGCCGCCACGACCTACGCCGACTATGTCGGCATGGCCTACACCATGGGCTACTTCTGCGTGGCCGGTCCCATCACCCCCGGCGACGACGGCGAAGGCGGCACCTACTGCGGCCTGCCCTATGGCGCGAACGACTTCAGCGAAGTCACCGGCGGCGCCTACTTCGCGGGCATTGCCACCAAGTCCCGCAGCGCCCAGGGCGGCACCTTCTACCTCCTGGACGAGAACGGCATCATCTGGCAGACCACCCTGGCTCTGAACAGTGCGCAGAACGGCTTCGAGTTCTCCACGCCCACCAAGGTGGTGGAGACCGGCATCGGC
>CAMUYE010000083.1 GCA_947164825.1 uncultured Clostridia bacterium | reverse complement strand
ATTTGTATCCGCATATCCAAAACCTCAAAGCTTCCTTAGATCCTGTTTCCGAATGCATAGGCCCGCCGGATCCATTCCAGCAGCTCGGCGTCCAGCTCCGAGGCGCCGGCCAGAACGATATGATGGGTCCAACGCCCGGGCTGCGCTTCGGTTTTCGCGGCGATGCGCGGGGAATCCAGCGGATCCGGCAGCCCCAGGGTCAGTACAAGATAATGGGCCGGCAGCAGCCGTTTCGGCAGCACCCGGAAGACCGACACGCAGGCGAAGACCCGCCGGTTTTTCAGGGAGATCTGCGTCTTATGGGCTATCGCCGTAAATGCCCCGAGCGCTTTGATCCGATCCAGCAGCGTCTCGTACAGCGCCAGCTCCTCCGGCTTCCCGTCAAAGAAAAACAGCTCGTCCATCGTCATGGTTCTACGCTCCCTTTCCGTCAGTCCCGCGGCTCGATGATCACGTGGATCGCGTCGCCGTCATGCTTACCCAGGGCCGAGCGGATGGCCTTCGTGACGCCGATGAGATAGCAGACCGAGCCGTCCGGGTTCTTGACTCCCATGTTCACAATGCTGCCGTCGTAGCCGACACCGTCAAACTGGGCGTGGACCTTGACCCGGCCCCTGCCGAACACTGCCCGGATATCCCAGGGGAAGGCCACGTAGGCGCCGCCGTTCTCCGGGATCTCATGCAGGATCGCGTCGTATTCATATTTCATTTTGTTTCCCTCCAGGCGGCACTCAGGCGTGGTTTCCGGTATCCCGGCACCAGGCGGCGATCTCGGCGATCAGTGCCAGGGGCAACTCCCCGGAATACGGAATCTGAATCGTGCCCTTGCTGTATTGGTACCCGCCCTCGTCCAGCTTGTCCGCGAAATGGGCCACCGCCTCCGGGCCGGGGTACAGGCCGACGTGTTTTTTCGCCGCCGCGAAATGGAGAATGTTGCCGCCCTGCCAGTAGGTGGGCATGGACCAGGAGATCTTCTCCTTTGCCTCCGGCAGCTGCGCCTGGATGGCCGCCCGGACCTGCCGCAGCGGCTCCCGGAGGGCTTCGTCCTGGGCGTTGATATACTCGTCAATGCTTTCCGGGGCCTTCCCGCAGTAGTGCTGTTGGTTTACGCTGCGGAAAGCGCGCCCGCAGTTCGGACAGGTCCACATAGAATCGCTCCTTTGCTTCGAGTGTGTACAGCCTTCTGCTGTTTATCATACTACAGGAGGCCGGATTTGTCTATATGGCAGATTTTCAATAATAGATTTCGAAATAGTACCCGCTGTGCGGCTGTTTTTGAATAAATGGTGTGAATATTGCGAGAAAAAGTTGCCCTTATTTTTCCCTTAAACGGGATGATACGAGGTAACATCAGGGGGTAGCAGGGAACAGATAAACGGGCGATAAGGGAAAAAATCAGCCCAAAAGGCACGCTATAACACAGAAAAACAGCACATCGGGCACTTCGAATCTCTGGGATGAAACTCCCAGCCGGCTCTTTTTCTTATAAGGAAATTTTCCTTGCTCAAAAACAGTTTGACTTCGCCGAACGCTTTGGTTTATAATCAACGCAGAATTATAAACGGTTCGGCGAAGTCTTGCTTTTTCGGCGCAGATCACGCTGTTCGGCGTAAACAGGAATGGCGCGTCTTCCGAAATTCCAAAGCGAACCGGCAGCGGAGGGGAAAGCTATGATCACATACGAATACGGAAGCCCCGCGTCCCGCCGCGTGCTGATCCAGCCGGTGGACGATCACGATCTGGCCGGAATTGAGAACGAAGCGGCGGCCATCGCGGCGCTGGCCGGGCCGGATTTTCACCTGATCGCGGTAAAGATCGAGGATTGGAACCGGGATCTCTCCCCCTGGGAGGCTCCGGCAGTCTTCGGGAAAGAAGCCTTCGGCGGCGGAGCGGAGCAAACGCTGGCTGAGATCCTGCTGCTCTGCCCGGAGAAAGGCAAGCGCTGTTTCATCGGCGGGTATTCTCTCGCCGGTCTGTTCGCGCTCTGGGCGGCCTGCCGGACGGACGCCTTTGCGGGGGTGGCAGCTGCCTCGCCCTCGGTATGGTTCCCGGGCTTTACGGACTACGTGCAGGAGCGCGGCTTGCAGTGCGGCAGGGTCTATCTGAGTCTGGGCGACCGGGAGGAGAAAACCCGGAACCCCGTCATGGCAACGGTTGGTGATCGCATCCGGGCGCTTTCCGCCTGGCTGTCCGCCCGCGGAACGGACTGCGTTCTGGAATGGAATCCCGGAAATCACTTCCGGGACCCGGATCTGCGCACGGCAAAGGCGTTTGCGTGGATGCTGCGGAAAAGCTGAAAAGCCAAAGCCCCTACGTGTTATGGAGGTCAATGATGCATGATTTATGAACTGAACGAACCGGCAAAAGCCGCACCGATCTTTGCGGAGTGGGAGGATCTGGATACCGGCGTCCGCGCCTGCCTCGATCATGTGATGGGAAAGATCTTTGCGGATGATCCGGAGCGTCCGAAATCCGCAATGGCCGTAATCGGCGATTTTGCGTTTTGTGCGGGAGAACCGAGCCTGGAGCTTCTGCGCGGAAAGCCGGACCGGTGGATGATCGTGGTGCCGCAGAATACAGCGTGGGAATCGCTGATCGAAAACAATTTCCTCGCCTACAAGCGGATCCGCTACGCGATCAAAAAGGATACGGTATTCGACCGGGAAAAGCTCGAAGCCATGGCAAACGCGCTTCCCGAAGGGTATCGCTTCCGCAGGATCGACGGAGAGAGCTATGAGCTCTGCCTGAAAAACGAGCTGTTCAAGGACTGCGTCTCCGTCTTTGAATCGAAGGAACGATATCTTGCGCTCGGGCGGGGCTTTGCCGTCATGAAGGATGGGAAAATCGTTTCCGCCGCATCGTCTTATTCCCGCTATCACAATGGGATCGATATCGAAATCGACACGGCAAAGGAAGAACGCCACAAAGGGCTGGGGGCCGCCGTGGCGGCGAAGCTGATCCTCGCCTGCCTCGACGAAGGACTGTATCCGGCCTGGGACGCGGCAAATATGCTGTCCGTCCGCTTGGCGGAAAAGCTCGGCTACGAATTCAGCCGGGAATACGTCTGTTATGGGATGGAATAGAACGATACAAAGGAGTCCCAAACTGTGTTCACTCCGAATTTGCAGTTGAAAAACAGCAGACAATTTTTGAAGACCATGCTTCAAAAACTGTCTGCTGCTTTTTTACGCCTTGCCCCGGTCGTTTTGGATCAGGATCTGGCAGACAGATAGCGCTTGCCCTCGCTCCATGCTTTGCCGACCTTTTCGCCCAGCGTCACGTAGCCCGTGCCGAAGGGATCGTACAGGAGCATGCCTGTCCTGCGTGCGTCGATCCTTGCCGTTTTTGCCAGGATGCCGTCATAGGGCGTTCCCGGCTCCGCGCCGGCTGCCGTCAGAACAGATCATCCGGTCTATATCTCGCGGATCCTGTCCAACCGGGTCGGAAAGACATTCTCGGAGCTGCTGCTCGAATCCCGCATGCGGAGGGCGAAAACCCTTCTGGAACTGACAGATCTGTCCATTGAGCTCGTCGCGGCTATGATCGGATACAGCAGCACCAGCAATTTCTACAAGGCGTTCCGGCAGTTCTACGGAACGTCGCCAAGAAAAATCCATCCTTGACAATCCTGACAATATGCGCAAACGGAGCTTCCGTATCGTTCTCCGGATTCTTTATTATTTCATGAAAACCACTTGCAATTCGCAAAAGAATGGATATAATATAGATGAGGGTTAGCAAGTGCTAACATCTTGTTGCTGCGACATGAATTGCGGGATGAGCCTGAACGGTTCATCGGAGGCCTGGGAAACGCAGAACACTCCCCTGTGTTCAACGGCCCTGCTCACCATGTGGATCGGAGGACAGCTATGAAAGAAAACGGCAAGCGGCCGCGGACCGTCGACTGGCCGCGGATCATCCATCTGCTGAAGCTCGGCGTCTTTGCCTCCCTGCTGGTACTGGCGGGGGATATGCTTCTGGGCTGGGGCGTGTCCGACCCGAAGGTCAAGGAGCTGCCCGCCGCGCTGACGAAATATCTCTCCGTCTCCGACGGGAGGATCTATGCCTCGGCGCTGCTGGGGCTGATCGGCATCCCCATCGAGTGCCTGTGCTGGTTTGCGATCCTCCGAATGATCAAGCCCTATTCCAAGCGGGACGCCCACGCCTACCGCGCCGGGATCCTCGGCTGCCTCGCCTTCGGCGGCTGCGGCGTCCACGTGCCCTGCTGTATGGCGGTCTGGCTGCTCAAGCGCTTCTACGCGAACGATCCCGCGACTGTCTCCCGGGAAGCCCTGCGCTGGATCGGCTGGTTCCTGCTGCCCGCAACGGTCATTTTCGTGATCTTCTTTCTCCTGACTGCCATCGTTCAGATCCGGACCTTTGCCAAGGGCCATACTCCCCTGCCCCGCTGGTGCTGGATCTTCTCGCTGCTGTTCGGCCTCCTGTGGGCCGCGCTGATGCGGCTGCCGGGGGATCACAGCCTGACCAACGCCCTGGCCACCGGCTGGATCAGCGTCGGCAATCTGTGGATGATGGGCGGCCTGCTGATCGAAGCGAAAAAGCTGCGGAGGAGATGACGGTATGATCGTTCTGCAGCTGGTCCTCTTCTGCGCCCTCTTTACGGCAATGGTGAAGCTGGCGGTGGGCAGCAGCGCCTTGAACGGGCTCTACTTCTATCCGAAGCCCGTGCAGGAAAAAGCCTTTGCGCTCGGTCTGACAGACCCGGAAACAGTCAGCCGGAAGCGGAAACGCTTTATGATCCCCTTTTTCCTTGTCATGCTGGCAGCTCTGGTGGGGATCCTCGGACTTTGGAACGGCGTTCGGAGCTTCTGGCCGGCTTACCTGCAGGCCCTGCTTTTTCTGGAAGTCATGAACTGGTACGACGGGATCGTGATCGACCGGCTTTGGGTGGGCCACAGCCGCTTTTGGGTCATTCCCGGCTGCGAGGAGATCCCCTATGTCCAGACCTGGCCGCAGGTACTCCGAAAGCGCGGCATTCTGACCGTCATTTGGATCGTCGGCGCGGCCATCGCTGCCGGGATCGTCGTGCTGCTTTTTTCATAACCAATAGTTAGCAAACGCTAATCCAACGTATAAAAAGGAGGAATGTAAATGAAAAAGAAGAAGCAGCGAGGACTTTCGGCGCTGCTCGAGTACGCGGGCGGCTACCGGAAGCTGACCTACCTGTCGCTGTTCCTGTCCGCGCTGAGCAGCGTGCTGGCGCTGCTGCCCTTTGTCTTCCTGTGGCGGATCATCCGGGAAGTTCTCGAGGTGCGGCCGGATTATTCGCAGGCCACCGGGATTGTCCGCAACGGGTGGATGGCCGTGCTGTTCGCGGTGCTGGCCTGGCTGGTCTATGTGGCTGCGCTGGTCTGTTCCCACGGCAGCGCCTTCCGCACGGCCGCAAACATGAAAAAGGCGCTGATGCGCCACATTGCCCGCCTTCCCATCGGCTTCGCGGATGAAATGGGCTCCGGCAAGCTGCGGCGGATCGTGACGGAGGTGACCGGCTCCACGGAAACGCTGCTGGCCCACAACCTGCCGGACATGGCAGGGGCCATCGCTTTACCCCTGGGCATGCTCGTGATGCTGTTCGTGTATGACTGGCGCTTCGGCCTTGCCTGCCTGATCCCCATCGCCCTCAGCTTTGCCGCCATGATGCGGATGGCGGGCCCGGCCATGCAGGAGGATATGCGGCAGTACCAGAACGCCCTGGAACGCATGAGCAGCGAGGCCGTCGAGTACGTGCGGGGCGTCCCGGTGGTCAAAACCTTCGGGCAGACGGTTTTCTCCTTCCATCGCTTCAAGAGCTCCATCGACGACTACTGCGAATTCTGCATGCACTATACCCGGATGATGCGGAAGTCCATGCTGGGGTACACCGTGCTGATCCACAGCGCCTTCGTCTTTCTCCTCTGCCTGACGCTGTTTCTGATCCGCGGCGGCAGCTATCAGACGGATATCCTGCTGAACTTCCTGTTTTACGTCATCTTCACCCCCGCCATCGCCACCGCCATGAGCAAGGTCATGTTCATGAGCGAGAACGACATGAAGGTCAAGGACGCGGTGGCCAGGACGGACGCGATCCTCAGCCTGCAGCCCCTGCCGGAAGCGGAGCAGAGTTTTGAACCCGGGGGCGCAGCCGTGGAGCTGAAGGACGTGAGCTTCCGCTATTCGCCGGACGCTCCGGCGGCCCTGTCTCATCTGTCCCTGAAGGCGGAACGAAATGAGATCGTCGCCCTCGTCGGCCCCTCCGGCAGCGGAAAAACGACGGTGGCCGGTCTGATCTCCCGATTCTTTGACCCGCAGGAGGGACAGGTGCTCCTGGGCGGCGTGGATGTACGAAAAATCTCCAAGGAGGCGCTGATGCGGCACGTGGCCTACGTCTTCCAGGACAGCCGCCTGCTGAAGCGCTCCATTGCCGACAATCTGCGGATCGCGAAGCCGGACGCCTCCGAGGATGAGCTGCTGGAGGCGTTGAAAAAGGCCCAGTGCACGGATATTATCGCCCGTTTGCCCCAGGGCATCCATACGGTGCTGGGGACCCGGGGGACCTATCTCTCCGGCGGCGAGCAGCAGCGCATCGCCATTGCTCGCGCCATGCTGAAGGACGCCGACGTGGTGATCCTGGATGAAGCCAGCGCCTTCGTCGATCCGGAATGCGAGGCGCAGGTGCAGCTGGCCTTCCGGGAGATGGCAAAAGGGCGGACGGTGATCATGATCGCGCACCGGCTTTCCACGGTCCGCAATGCCGACCGGATCTACGTGCTGGAAAACGGGCAAGTGGCGGAACAGGGAAAGCACGGCGAGCTGCTGGAACAGAAGGGCCTCTACGCGGAGATGTGGGCGGAATATCAGAAGGCCGCCCGATGGAAGGTGGGTGAAGCGGTATGAAACGCTATTTGATGAAGCGCTTTGCGCTGACGGAGAAGGGCGCCGCGGATATGGGGAAAGCGATCCTCGCGGTGACGCTCTCGAACCTTGCCCTGATGACGCCGGTCTGGCTGCTGTTTGCCTTTACCGGAGAGTATCTGGCCGGCACGGCTGCCGGGCGCTGGGCCTGGTATCTGCTCTTTGCGGCGGCCTGCCTGGTCCTGATCTTTGTTCCCAATTACTGGCAGTACAACGCCACCTTTTTTGCGACCTACGTGGAATCCGGCAGGCGCCGCATTTCCCTGGCGGAAAAGCTGCGGAAGCTGCCCCTGTCCTTCTTTGGGAAAAAGGACCTGGCGGATCTGACCAACACGATCATGGCGGACGCCGAGACCCTGGAGCACGCCTCCTCCCACCAGATCCCGCAGTTCTACGGCAGTCTGATCTCCACGCTGCTGATCTGCGTCGGGCTTTTCTTCTACAAATGGGAGATGGCCCTGGCGGCCGTGTGGCCCATCCCCATCGCCATTTTCATCGTGGCGGCGTCTGGAAAGCTGCAGGCCCATTTCATCCGCCGGCAGTCGGAATCCAAGGTGCGGCTCAACGACGCCGTGCAGGAGTTTATCGAAGTGTCCCGGGATCTGAAGAGCTGCAACGCCGAGGACGCCTATTTGTCCGAGCTGGACGAGAAGATCGACGACGTGGAGAAAAAAGCCATCGGCGCGGAGCTGGGCCAGGCGGCCTTCATCGTTTCGGCCCAGCTGATCCTGAAGATCGGCGTCGGCACGGTGGCCGTGGTCGGCAGCGCGCTGCTCCTGCAGGGCAGGCTGAACGTCATGGAGTTCTTTGCCTTCCTGCTGGTGGCTTCCCGGTTGTATGAGCCCATGAGCGGCAACCTCATCAATCTGGGCATGCTGAATCTGCTGACCGTCCCCGTTGCGCGGATGAACGAGATCGCGGAGCAGCCGGCACAGACCGGAACGGCGGACTTCCGTCCGGCGGGATATGACATCGCCTTTGAAAACGTCGGCTTTTCCTATGAACAGGATCAAACGGTGCTGCAGGACGTGAGCTTTACCGCGAAGCAGGGCGAGGTCACGGCCCTGGTCGGTCCTTCCGGCGGCGGGAAAACCACCGTCTCCCGCCTTGCCGCCCGGTTCTGGGACGTCAGCCGGGGCCGGATCACGGTGGGCGGACAGGATATTTCCGGGATCGACCCCGAGACGCTGCTGGGCGCTTTCTCCATCGTGTTCCAGGACGTAACGCTGTTCAACAACAGCATCCTGGAGAACATCCGCGTCGGCAAAAAGGACGCGACAGACGAGGAGGTCCTGGCGGCCGCAAAGCTTGCCAACTGCGATGAATTCGCCTGGAAGCTGCCCCAGGGCTATCAGACCGTCATCGGAGAAAACGGCAGCGAGCTCTCCGGCGGCGAACGCCAGCGCATCTCCATCGCCCGGGCCCTGCTGAAAAACGCGCCCATCGTCCTGCTGGACGAGGCCAC
>CAMUYE010000082.1 GCA_947164825.1 uncultured Clostridia bacterium | reverse complement strand
CGCTTGAACATGGTCTGGCCGCAGGCGGGGCAGTCCTGATCCGTGGGCACGTCCCAGGTCATAAAGCCGCAGCTCGGGCCGGTTTCGCAGGAGTAGTAGGCGTAGCCCTTCTTGGATTTCCGCTTGAGCATCCCCGCCCCGCACTTGGGGCAGCGGCCCGGCATGTGTTCCACGATGGGCTTGGCGTTTTTGCATTCGGGGTAGCCGGGGCAGGCCAGGAACTTGCCGAAGCGGCCGATCTTGACCACCATGTTCCGGCCGCAGAGCTCGCAGACCTCGTCCGTGACCTCCTCCGGGACCTTGATGCGGGTGTCCTTCAAGGCGTCCTCCGCGGCCTCCATCTCCTTGTGGAAGCCGGCGTAGAAGTCGCGCAGGACCTGCTTGTAGGAGAGCTTGCCGGCTTCGACCTCGTCCAGCTTGTTTTCCATGCCGGCGGTGAACTCTACGTCGATGATGTCGTTGAAACGATCCAGCATGAGCTGGGTGACGACCTCGCCCAGGGCCGTGGGCTCCAGCTTCTTGTCCTTTTTGACCACGTACTCCCGATCCTGGATCGTGGAGACGATGGAAGCATAGGTGGAGGGACGGCCGACGCCCTTTTCCTCCATGGCCTTGACCAGGGTGGCTTCGGTGTAGCGGGCGGGGGGCTGGGTGAAGCGCTGCTCGGGCTTGCTCTCCACGTGCCGGACCTGCTCTCCCTCCCGGAGCTCGGGCAGGGCGTCCAGCTTCTCCTCCGCTTCGTCGTCCCGGCCCTCCTCATAGACGGCCAGGAAGCCCGAGAATTTCAGGTTCTGATGGTTGGAGCGGAAGCTGTGCCCCTTGCACTCCGTGTCGATGGCGGCGGTGTCATAGACGGCGTTGGACATCTGGGAGGCCACGAAGCGGCTCCAGATCAGCCGGTAGAGCCGGAGCTGGTCCCGGGTCAGATCCTTCGCCAGGGTGTCGGGATCCAGACGGACGTCGCTGGGCCGGATGGCCTCGTGGGCGTCCTGGGCCGCGCTCTTGGTCCGGAAGCGCCGGGGCGCGCCGGGATGATAGGCCTTTCCGTAGCGCTCCTCGATGAAGCCCTTGGCGGCGGCCAGGGCTTCTTCGGACAGGCGGAGCGAATCGGTACGCATATAGGTGATCAGACCAACAGCCCCGTGGCCGGTGACCTCAACGCCCTCGTAGAGCTGCTGGGCGATGGCCATGGTGCGCTTGGGGGTCATGTTGAGCTTGCGGGAAGCCTCCTGCTGGAGGGTGGAGGTGATGAAGGGAGGGGCGGGGGAACGGCGCTTTTCGGCGGTCTTGATCTCCTTCACGGCGAAGAGCTGACCCTGGATATCCGTCAGCACGGCCACGGTCTGCTCCTCGTTGGCGAGAGTCCGTTTTTTGCCGTTCTCGCCCAGGTAGTGGGCTTCGAAGCGCCCCGGCTTCTCGATGCATTCCAGGGTCACGTCCAGGTTCCAGTACTCCTCGGGGACGAAGGCGCGGATCTCATTCTCCCGCTCCACCACCAGGCGGGTGGCCACGGACTGGACCCGGCCCGCGCTGAGACCCCGGCGGACCTTCCGCCAGAGCAGGGGAGAGAGCTGGTAGCCCACGATCCGATCCAGGATGCGGCGGGCCTGCTGGGCGTCCACCAGATCCAGGTCGATGTCCCGGGGCTGCTGAATGGCCTTGGTCACGACGCCCCGGGTGATCTCGTTGAAGGTGACCCGGCGGGTCTTCTCCGGGGGGAGCTGAAGCAGCTCCCGGATGTGCCAGGAGATGGCTTCGCCCTCCCGGTCCGGGTCGGTGGCCAGATAGACGGTCCCGGCCTTTTCGGCGGCCTTTTTCAGCTCCTTGATCAGATCCGACTTTTCCTTCATGGGGATGTATTCCGGGGCAAAATCGTGTTCCAGATCCACACCCATGGTGCTCTTGGGCAGGTCACGCAGGTGGCCCATGCAGGCCTTGACCTGAAACTCCGGCCCCAGGTATTTTCCGATGGTTTTCGCCTTGGACGGCGACTCCACGATCACAAGATCGGGATTTTGCTTTGCCATGTATCCATTTCCTCCTGTAGGGACGGCACTCTGCCGTCCGTGTATTCGCAATGCAGGGACAAGCCTTGCCTGTCCGCATCCGTAGGGGCCGATGCCCACATCGGCCCTGCGGTTTTGTTTCAGGATAATTCGTATATCTTCCCAGGCTTCTGAGATATGATCTTTTTGATTTGCAATACCGTCAGCTGCGGCAGCACCTGCGCCGCGGACAGGCCCGTTTTGTCGATCAGGGCGTCCAGCTGCAAGGCCCCGTCCGCCAGCGCCTCCGCGATCGTCCGCTGGACGGGGCTGAGATCGGAGAAATCCGTCCTGACAGCCTGCGCCTCCTGCGGGCGGCCAATGGCCGCCCCTACGGCGTCCGCGTCTCGATCCTGTCCTCCCGCGCGGAGCGCGGCGGAGCCGAAGGACCCGCGTCCCCCGTCCCCTGCTGCCTGTTGCCTGTTGCCTGTTGCCTCGCTTTGTACGACGCAGCTCGCATCCTGCCTTCTCACGGTCTTGGGATACCGGAACTGATAGCGTTCCAGCACGTCCCAGCCGGAGGCGGCGGCCCAGGCCCCGTCCCGGAGCAGGGCGTTGCAGCCCCGGCTCAGGGGATCGTTCGGGTCCCCGGGGACGGCAAAGACGTCCCGGCCCTGCTCCGCTGCCCAGCGGGCCGTAATGAGAGAGCCGCTCCGCTCCGCCGCCCGGACCACCACCACGCCGTCGGAGAGGGCGCTGATCAGGCGGTTGCGGACGGGAAAGTGCCGGGCGTTGGGCCCCACGCCGGGGGGATATTCGGAGATCAGACAGCCGCGCTCCGCCGTTTGGGCAAAGAGGGCAGCGTTTTCCCTGGGATAGACGAGATCCGGGCCGCAGCCCAGGACCCCGATTACCGCGCCGCCGGCCTCCAGAGCCCCTTCGGCGCTTTGGGCGTCCACGCCCTTTGCCATGCCGGTGACCACCAGGCCGCCGCAGGCGGCGATCTCAAAGCCCAGGCGGCGGGCCAGCGTCAGGCCGTCGGCGTTGGCTTCCCTGGCCCCCACGAGGCCGATCAGGGGCCGGTCCTCCCCGGGGAGGCGCCCCTTGTAATAGAGTACCCCGGGGGCGTCCCCCTGGAGTCGGAGCCGGGCGGGATAGACCGGGTCCGCCCCGGTCAGCACCCGGATGCCCGTTTCATCGCAGCGCTCCAGCACGGCCCGGGCAGGGCCCAGGTCCTTGTCCAGCAGGCTCTTCCGCACCGTTGGCACGATCCCTGCCCGTTCCAGGGCTTCGGCGTCGGCGGCATAGAGTTCCGCCGGGGAGCCGAAGTCCCGCAAAAGCTGCCAGAGCCCCCGCGACCCAAGGCGCGGCCGCTGGGAGAGCCAGATCCAGTATAGAATCGGATTATCCATAGAAATCGGTTCCAAGTAAGAAGGAATAAGTAAAAAGTAAGAATTTTGCCTCTCAGAACGAGTCGCTTTTTACTTCTTACTTCTTCCTTTTTACTTCTCCCTTCGTAATTCCCACAGCACCACCGTTGCCGCTACCGCGGCGTTCAGGGATTCGCAGCGGGGGGACATGGGGATGATGGCCTGCTGTGCGGCGGCCTCCAGGAAGGCCTCGCCCACGCCCTGACCCTCGGAACCGATGACGGTTACGCAGGCGGCCAGGTCGATCCGGCGGATATCCCGGGCCGTCTCGGAGAGGGCGGTGACGCAGATGGGCAGCTTCCGTTCCCGGCACTGAGCCAGGATCTCTTCGGTGCCCGCCAGAATGGGAGGCCTGCGGAAGACCGCGCCCATGGTAGCCCGGACGGTCTTCTCCCCATAGGGATCGGCGCAGCCGTCGGCCAGGATCACGGGCACGTCAAAGGCGTCCCCGGCCCGGAGGATGGTCCCCAGATTGCCGGGATCCTGAATCCCGTCCAGGATCAGACTGCCGGGACGCAGATCCAGCGGCGCCGGCTCCGGCATCCGGCAGAGGGCCAGAACGCCCTGGGGCGTCTCCATCCGGGAGACGTCCTTCATCAGTCCCTCGGGGATGCGCAGCTCCCGCACGCCGGCAGGAACGGGAAAGTCCACGCCTTCCCGGAGAATCAGGGCGTCCACACCCAGACCCCAGCGCAGGGCTTCCTCCACGAGCTTCACGCCGTCGGCCACGAAGGCCCGGCACTCGTAGCGGTATTTTCTGCTGGCGGCCAGCTTCCGCACGTGCTGCAGAGTGCTGTTGGCCTTTGAAGTGATCCATTCCGGCACGGCAGAGCCTCCTTCCCGGCTTTGACACTATTATAATGTATCGTAGCATACTTTTTCCGCGAATGCAAGGAGAAAAATTTCAATTGTATTTTCGCCGAAAGTATTATACAATAGGGGTATTGAAGAATGAGAGGGGATTACTTATGGATCGTAAGAAAGTCATCGTCCGCACCAGCGTTATCGGTATCCTGGCCAATCTGTTGCTGGCGGGCTTCAAGGCCGCGGTGGGTTTGCTCTCCAATTCCATCGCCATCGTGCTTGACGCGGTGAACAACCTCTCCGATGCCTTGTCCTCCGTCATCACCATCGTGGGCACCCGCCTGGCGGGGAAAAAGCCCGACAAGAAGCACCCCTACGGCCATGGGCGGGTGGAGTACCTGACCGCCGCCATTATCGCCGTCATCGTCCTCTATGCCGGCGTGACCTCCCTGGTGGAATCCGTGAAGAAGATCATTCACCCGGAGACCCCGGACTACAGCGTCGCCTCTCTGATTATCGTGGGTGTGGCTGTACTGGTGAAGCTGGCGCTGGGCTTCTACGTAAAGAAGACCGGCGAGAAGGTCAGCTCCGACGCGCTGATCGCCTCGGGCCAGGACGCCCGGAACGACGCCGTCATCTCCGCCGCCACCCTGGTGGCCGCCGCGGTCTATCTGATCTGGAAGCTGCCCGTGGAGGCCTGGCTGGGCGCGGTGATCTCCCTGGTGATCCTGAAATCCGGCTATGAGATGCTGAGCCAGACCGTCTCCCGGATCGTGGGGGAGCGGGTGGACAGCGAGCTGAGCCTGGGGGTCAAAAAGACCATTTCCGAATTTCCCCAGGTCTCCGGGGCCTACGATCTGATCCTGCACAGCTACGGTCCGGATCTCCTGATCGGCTCGGTGCACATCGAGGTGCCCGACACCATGTGCGCGGCGGATCTGGACCAGCTGGAACGGGATATCACCGACAAGGTCTCCGCGGAGCATGGCGTGGTGCTGACCGGCATCAGCATCTACTCCGTCAATACCACCGACGACCGCATTGCCCGGGTTCGAGAGGATATCCGCCGTCGGGTCATGACCCACGAGCATGTGCTGCAGCTCCACGGCTTCCACATGCACGACCGGGAAATCCGCTTCGACCTGGTGATCGGCTTTGAGGCCCGGGACCGGAAGACGCTCTACGAGCAGATCTGCAGAGAGATCCGGGAAGCCTACCCGGAGTACGATATTTATATTGCGCTGGACAGCGACATCAGTGATTAGTCGTTCGTCATTCGTCATTCGTCACAAGTCACTGGGGAGCAGGGGATGCGGGTGAAGTTGAAAAAGCTCTTGTATCTGGCGCTGCTGACGGCAATCAGCTTGGTCTTGTTCGTGGTGGAAAACCAGATCCCCGCGCCAGTGCCGGTGCCGGGGGTCAAGCTGGGCCTGGGCAACGTCATCGTCGTTGCGGTCCTGTTCCTCTACGGGCCCTGGGAGTCCCTGGCGGTATTGAGCGTGAAGGTTCTGCTCTCCGCCATTCTCACCGGCAATCTGAGCGCACTGGCCTATTCCGCCGCCGGCGGTCTGCTGAGCTGGGGCGGCATGTGCCTGCTGCGGCCCCTGCTGCGGGAAAAGCAGCTCTGGGTGGCCTCGGTCCTGGGCGCCATGCTCCACAACCTGGGCCAGCTCCTGGCAGCCATGGTCATCGCCGCCACCCCGGGTCTGATTGCCTACCTGCCGGTGCTGCTGCTTTCGGGCATGATCACCGGCCTCTTCACCGGCGCTGCGGCCCAGGCCGTTGTCGGAAGGATCAAAAAAATAAAACAAAAATAATCGGAGATACAGGAGAAACAATATGGAACAACCAACTCTGATCCAGGTCCGCCCCCCTTCCCGGAAGGTAAAATTGCTGCTGCGGGAACCCCGGGACAACGGCTCCCCGACGGTTTGGAGCTCCTTTGTGATCCGCCAGCCCACCGACGAGGGCCTGCTGCTCTACAACACTCTGACTCTGGAGCTGCTTCACGTCCCTGCGGCGTTTGCCGACAATCTGGAGGCTCCAGAGGGCGAGCTGCGGGAAGCGCTCCGTAAAAAGTGGTATTTGGTACCGGGTACTCTGGACCAGCACCGCACCGCTCTGGAGCTGCGCCAGACCCTGCGGGATATGGAGCCCCCGGCAGGCGGCATCAAAAAATACACCGTTCTGACCACCACTGCCTGCAACGCCCGCTGCTTCTATTGCTTTGAGCAGGGCTGGGAGGTTCGGACTATGAGTCCGGAGACTGCGGACAAGGCCGCCGAATATATGCTCGCCCACAGCTCCGGCGTGCCCTTGGTCATCGACTGGTTCGGCGGCGAGCCCCTGGTCAACCTCCGGGTCATCGACCGGATCTGCCAACGGCTGACTGAGGGCGGAGCGGATTTCAGCTCTACCATGGCTTCCAACGGCTCCCTCTTCGACCCGGAGATCATCGCCAGAGCCGCCGACCTCTGGCGGCTGCGCCACGTCAATATCACGCTGGACGGGATGGGCGAGGACTACGAGCGGGTCAAGAACTACAAGACCATCGGCAAAGGAGCCTTCGACCTGGTCATGCAAAACATCCGGGGTCTGGCGGCAGCGGGGGTCCGCGTCACCATCCGCATGAATTTCGATCTCTACAATCTGGAGCAGATTCGCGCCCTGACGGACTACCTCATTGCGCATGTGGCCGGGACGCCGGGCATCTCCGCCTATCCCGCGATCCTCATCGAGGACCCGGACGATCCCGCCGCCCAGCGCAGCGACGAGGCGCGGACTCTGCTCTGGCAGGAAGCCACGGATCTCCGGGCAAAACTGGAACAGGCTGGGCTGCTGCGTCCCCTGCGGCTTCCCAAGGAGCAGGAGACCCATATGTGTATGGCGGACAGCCGGAATATGATCACCATCCTCCCGGAGGGACAGATCGGACTCTGCGAGTCTTACATCTACGACGGCTTCATCGGCAGCCTGGACAGCCCGGACTTTGATCGGGCGGAGATGGAGGCTATGGAAGAACTGCGGGAGGAGATCCCCGCCTGCGCCGACTGCCCGCTTTTCCCCAACTGTATCCGGCTGAAAAAATGCCCCACACAGATCTGTCATCCCCAGCGCCGGAAGGCCAAGGTCGAGCGGACCCAGCGATCTATGCTTCTGGAATGGAGCATTTATCAAGCGAGAAAAACGAAGAATGCGCAACGGAATCCAGAAGGAAAACAGTGAGGTCCATGACAGACCCGGAAACAACAGAAACTCAATTCCATCCGCATGGAATGGGAACAATATCAACACAGGAGGAACCAAGCATGAATAAAGAATGGGATCTTTCGCCGCTCTATGAGGGCTTCGACACCGAAAAATATCAGAATGACCGCAAGGTCCTGACCGAGACCGCCGCAGCCTACAACGCCTTCGCCGCTGCCCTGCCCGCCGATCGGGCCGCCGGCATCGCCGAGGGGCTCCGCCTCCAGGAGAAGATCGCCTCCCTGACGATGCCCCTGTTTGAGTACGCGGGCCTCCGCTCTGCGGTCAACACTTCCGACGAGGCCGCCGTCAACGCCCAGGCAGGTCTGCAGAAGCTCATGTCCGATATGAGCGCCGCCGACGCCGCCTTCCGGGCCTACGTGGGCAAGACCGAAAATCTGGAGGAGCTGATCGCCGCCGATCCCTTCCTGGGGGAATACGCCTTCCTGCTCCGCAACATGAAGGACGACGCCAAGTACGTCCTGGACGAGAAGGTGGAGGAGGCCCTGGCCAAGATGAACCTCTCCGGCGGCTCCGCCTGGGAGAATCTGCAGGCCTATCTGAGCTCCACCGTGGAGGCTGAGTACCGGGGAGAGAAGATGAACCTCTCCGCCGTCCGCAATCTGGCCTACGACCCGGACCCCGCCGTCCGCAAGGACGCCTACGACGCCGAGATCGCCTGCTACGACAAGATCAAGGACGCGATCTCCTTCTCTCTGAACTCCCTGAAGCTCCAGGTCACCACGGAGTGTGAGCTGCGCAAGGCCGGCTCCCCCCTGGAGATGACCCTCCGGGCCAGCCGCATGCAGAAGAGCACCCTGGACGCCATGATCGCCGCCATCGAGGAATACCTGCCCGTGTTCTGGAAATACCTCCGGGCCAAGGCGAGGCTTCTGGGCTATGAGGGCGGTCTGAAATGGTGGGACATGTTCGCCCCCATTAGCAGGACCACCGAGATCTACACCGTGGAGGAT
>CAMUYE010000081.1 GCA_947164825.1 uncultured Clostridia bacterium | reverse complement strand
CGAGCCTTCCGCGTCAGCCGCAAAAGCTCGTCACTGCATCGTTTGATTTTTGATTAATTGTCAATTTGGTATTTTATATCATAATGTGCCAAGTTTATGCCGAAATCCGCCCAGCGCCGGGGCGGGTGCCTCGGCGCCGGGCGGAGGAGGTGGGGAACGCAGGGATAATAAACATGAAAGAAAAGGAGAAAAAGGAAAAAGAGAGAGAAGGGGCAAAGAATACCCGGCAGGATCAGCGGTCGGCAGAATCTCTCCCCGGTTCCCCGGCGGGAAGCGCGATGCAAATGGATCGTGAACAGGATTCTGCAGATCCTGAAGCGTATTGGAAGTCGAATGCCGCGTCAGTTTGCGGCGAGGATCTTCTCCACGTCTGCGGGGTCCGGCATGGAGCGGATCGCGCCTTTTTTGGTGGTGACCAGGTAGGCTGCGGCGTTGGCGAAGCGGAGCATCTGACGCAGGCTCTCCTCGCTGCGGTTTTCCAGGCCGTTTTTCAGCACGTCGTGGAGGACGCAGGCGCAGAAGGTGTCCCCCGCGCCGGTGGTCTCGATGGTGCCGCCCAGCTTGAAAGACGGGACGAAAACCCTTTGTCCGCCGCAGAAGCTGTAGGCCCCGTCGGGACCGCAGGTGACGTTCAGGAGCTTGATGTTGGGGTATTTTTCAAGTAACGCCTTTGCGCCGGCCACATAATCGGGAGCGGGTGCCTCGGGCTGGCGGCCAATGGCCGCCCCTACGGCCTCGGGCAAAAGGAACTCCACCTCATTGTCGGAGATCTTCAGGACGTCGCACTGGCCGAGACCCCACTCGATCTGCTTCCGGGCCTCCTCCATGGACGCCCAGAGGGGCGGGCGGAGATTGGGGTCGAATGAGATCAGGGCTCCGGCCTGCTTCGCCCGCAGGACCGCCGTCTTCGTGGCAGCCTTGACCCCGGGGTGGGTCATGGAGAGGGTGCCGAAATGGAAGATCCGGGTGTTTGCGGTGAGATTCCGGGGCAGCTCGTCCTCCCGGAGCATCATGTCCGCGCCGGGATTGCGGTAGAAGGAAAAATCCCGGTCGCCGTTGGGCAGACGGTGCACCACGGCAAGGGTCGTATGGATCTGGGGGTCGTTCAGCAGCGCAGCGGTGTCGATCCCGGCCTGCTCCGCGACGGCGCGGAGCTGATGGCCATAGACGTCGTTTCCCACTTTGCCGATAAAAGCGGTCTTCCTGCCCAGCTTCTGCAGCATGGCCAGTACGTTGCAGGGAGCGCCGCCGGGGTTGGCCTCCCAGAGGGGATTGCCCTGCTCGCTGAGCCCGGCCTCGGTGAAGTCGATCAGCAGCTCACCCAGGGCGACTACGTCAAAAGATTTCTTCATATCGTTACTCCTTGTGAGCCGCCCGATTGCCGGCTCTACAGTACAAGGTCATACTTCTCCACGTCGATGATGGCGGCGCCGTCGCAGGAGAAGGAGATGGAATCGGCAGAAACAGGGGTATAGAGGACGAAGCTTGCGGCCTGCTCCCCGTCGTTGACAAAGAGCTCCAGGCTGTAGCGATCCAGAATGATGCGCAGCTTCAGCTCGTCGTAGGCCGCCACGGGGAAGTCGCGGCTGTTCACGATGTCGTGGGGGAAGCCGGAGCGGCTGCGGTCCACGCGGATCGTATTGTTCTCGGGCTTGTGACGGATCATGGTAGCCCGTTCGCCGTCCTTGGCCACGTTGAGCTTGAAATAGCGGTACATCTTGTTCTTATTGCCGGGACGGACCGTGATGGTCATGTCCAGGAAGCGGCCGAAGATGCCCTGGAGGTTGGTCTCGTCGGAGATCATCACGTTCTGATACTTGACCTTGGCCGTGCGGAAGGCCTCCAACTCCCGAACCGGGTTCTGGACCAACCGGCCGTCTCTGATATGAAGCTCCCGGGGCAGAGTCATCTGGCCGAAGAAGGGCAGCTCCTTGACCTTGGCTCCGGAGGATTCCCAGCTCTGCATCCAGGCGATCATGATCCGGCGTCCGTCGGGGGTCTCCAGGGTCTGGGTCGCGTAGAAGTCGGTGCCGTAGTCGATGGCCTGGAGATTGTCCCGCAGCAGATGCTTCCTTTCCCGGTCATAGTCCCCGATGATGCAGAGCGTCGAGTTGCCGGGATGGAATTCCAGACCCATGGAATCCATATCCTGAGGGCTGGTCAGCAGAACGTGCTTGCCATCCAGCTCGAAAAAGTCGGGGCACTCCCACATCTTGCCGAACTGGTTGTGGCAGGAGGCCAGCACCGAGGCGAACTGCCAGTGCAGGGCGTCCTCGCTCTCGTAGAGCAGAATGGAGCCGGAGCCGTCGGCGGGGCGGTTGCCCACGACGCACCAGTATTTGCCGTCCTCGAACCAGATCTTGGGATCCCGGAAGTCGATGGGGCTGCCGCCCGCCGGCAGATCCTTCGCGTCCAGGACTGGATTGCCCTCGTATTTTTCATAGTTCACGCCGTCTCCGACGGCAATGCACTGCGTTTGATAATTGTCCACCAGGCCGTTGGAACGGCGAACGTTCCGGACGCCGGTGTACATCAGCAAATGGCGTCCGTCCGGCAGCGCGATAGCGCCGCCGGAGAAGCAGCCGTCCTTGTCGTAGGGCTGCTCCGGAGCCAGGGCGCAGGGCAGCCGTTCCCAGTGGAGGAAATCCCGGGTCTTGACATGCCCCCAGTGCATGGGGCCCCATTTCACGTCGTAGGGATAGTATTGATAAAACAGGTGGTATTCACCCTGATAAATGCTGAATCCGTTGGGGTCGTTGATCCAGCCGACGCCTGCCGTCACATGGAAGCGGGGCTGGAGTCCGGGATCGGCGCGGTCTCGGTACTTTTCTTCGAAGGCTCTTGCTCTGCGCAGCGTGTAATTGCTCACGGGAATCCTCCTTCCGGGTATTACCGGGTATTATAAATCCATCATTTCACGGGGCGGCTTTCCTCCGCCTCCCGGATGGTGCGCTCCCGGTCCTCCTGATTCATGTGCTTCAGGAAGACCTGCTCAATGTGGATGCTGCTGAGCCAGCTGACAAAGGCGGGAAGCAGAAAGACCAGGAACGGGGCGAACAGGATCGCCGCGATGGCAAGGATCACGAAGATCAGCACGAACAGCGCTTTGAGCGGATGGACGACCATCAGCATAAAACTCAGACGAATGGACTCCAGGGCGCCTCCCTCAAAGCGGGAACAGTAGGCAAACAGAAACTGTGCCCAGCCGCAGACAATCGCCATAAAGCCGAGAATCACCCAATAGAGGTAACCGAGAGGTTTTCCCTGGTTCAGCAAGTTGCGGAAAACCAGGGAGTCGAAAAAGAGCAGGACAAGTGCTGTCAGAACGATGATCCAACAGCCGGTAGCCCGTTTGAAGCTCTCCCTGAAGGCTTTCCAGAAGGTGCGCCAGAGATAGCCTTCTCCCCTGCGGATGTAGCGGTAGACGGTCGTATAGAGGGCGGTGGAGGAAGCACCGATCGTGAGCACCGGCAGGCTGAACGCCAGCCAGAGCACGCTCAGAAACAGGCACTCGGCCACTCTGGACAGGCCGCGCATGACCGGGTTGTTGATGTTGAGAAACTTTTTCATTGTGCTTCCTCCTTGATGATCAATTCGTATGCTCCGTCAGTTCGCTGAAGGTCACGCTGTTGTTTTCCGCAAAGAGACAGACGGGTTTGCCGCTGACGCCATAGAGGCGGACCGTCAGACCCGCGACGCCGTCCACATGAAAGACGCCCACAGAGCCCTCCTGCAGATAGGTGAAGGAGTAGGTCTGGTTGGGGTCCAGAACGGCAGTCGTTTCCGTAATGGGCGTGGAGCCTTCGTTGAAGCTGAGGCTGATGGTGTCGCCGTTGGGGTCCAGGGAGATTAGCTTATACTTGTCGGATTTGCCGCTGTAGTCGAAGGCCAGGCCGAAGCTGCCGGTGCCGGTGCAGGTGAATTTTCCGGTGATCATGAAGCGCTCATATGCGGTGAAAGCCTCGGTGTAGCTGTAGCGGGAGCCGGACTCCACGGTGCAGTCGGTCGCTTCCGTCAGCAGCGGCCGCTCCACGGTGAAGGTGTCGCGCACAGATTTCGGCGCTTCCAGAAGCAGACTGCCGTCCGCGGCCTGCGCCAGCTGCTGGACCATCAGGTTGCCGGCCCAGGCGGAGACCTCCTGGGTGGAGGAGGGGGATTCGGAGCGTCTGGCCCAGCCGACCATATAGGAAGCGGTACCGTCCTCCACGTGCTTGGCGGCGTAGAAGAGCTTGCCGTCGATGGGCTTCGGCTCGGAATAGGGACCGTAGCGGCTGTCGGAAGTCGCGTACCAAAGGGTGTCGTCCTGGGCGGAGTAGGTCAGATACCAGGTGTCGCCCAGCCGGAAGGTGTCGCTGCATTCCAGGTTCCAGATGTTGCCGTCGGGATGGGTGAAGATGATCCCGTCGTAGGTCTTTTCCGTAAGATCCCTGTTCAGCGTGTATTTCAGAATCCGCGCCTTGCCGTCCTTGGACGCGGTGACGGTCAGGACGATGGTATCGGACGCTTCATCGTAATAGGCCTGGGGATCGCGGAAGTCGTTCTTCTGGCCCAGCTCAGCGGGCGGGGTGATCTCCCAGCCCGCCACCTTTTCAAAGGCCGTGGGCGTGCTGCCCTTGGCGAGCATGATGGTCTCCTTGAACTCGCTGAAGTTGGAATCGCTGTGGCCGGTATAGAAAAACAGATATTCTCCTCCGACCTCGACCACGGAGCCGGTGCCGATCCATCCGTCCTGACCGCCGTCGCGGTCAGGCGTCAGAATGGGCTCGTCGTATTCCTTGTAGCTCAAAAAGTCCTTGGTTTCGGCGAGATAGACTGCGTGATTGTAGGAGTCGCCGCCCTCTTTGAGATAGTAGATGTAATAGGTGCCGTTGTCATAGAAGGGCATGGTGTCGCCCACGTAGGGCTGACCGGTCACATCCTCCTCGGGCTGGAAGAAGAGCTGATAGTCATAGGCTTCCTCCTGGCTGCCGGGGGTGCGGAGCCGGGAAAAGTCCTTGTCGGTGTCCAGGAACTGAGCGGGCTTGGTCGCCGCCTCCGTCTCCTTCGTCTCACCGCCGCCGCAGCCTGCCAGAAGCAGACTGACAAGCAGGCAAAGCACAAGCAGCATGGGAATCAAATTCTTTTTCATAACGGCCTCCTTTGCGGGATGGATGATGGATTGAACAATGGAGCAAGGAAGCCATCAAAGCGAGTTTCATGGCTTCCTTCCGCCATCGTTTTTCCTGTGGCCGGGAGGAAACCTCCCGGCCACAGGGATAAAATTTTGGAAATTACGAAACGAGCATCTGGTAGATCGTGATGTTGGTGAACTCGATGGTCACGTCGTCCAGAGCCGCGGTGGCCTCAGAGCCGAACTGGAAGAGCATCTCAAAGTCCATGGCGGAGATGAGGGTCTCGGTGGTGGTGAAGGAGAAGGTCTGCTCCTCGGTGGTGATTTCCATGGACTCGGAGATTCTGGGATCCCAGCCGCCGATGGGGTTCAGGAAGAAGCCGCAGGAGACGGGCTTGTCGGCCTTGACCGTGATCTCCACAGTGAAATAGCTGTCGGCGGGCAGGGTCAGAGGATTCTCACGATAGCCGCAGATCAGCTTGTTGTGCCAGTCCACAGTGCCGCCGTCGTCGATCCGGTAGAAGAAGCTGCCGTCCTCGGCCCAGATAGTGCCGACGCCGTGCTCGTTTTCCTCGTCCGTGCCGTTGAAGGTGGTCCAGGGGGCATCGGGGTTGGTCTCGTTGGGAGAGCCGTTGCCAAAGGCGATGAACTTATGGGTGGTCTTCTTGGTCTCCTTGTCGCCCTCGACCTTGCCGAAGGCCAGGTCCTTAATGACGATCTTGTTGGAGCTGGCGCCCTCGGGGGCGTTGCCGATCTGCAGGCGGATCACGGGATCGTCGATGTCGCGGTCGGCAGTGAAGGTGCTGGAAATCACCACGTCCTCGCCGGCTGCGGCGTTGAAGCCGTTGAAGTTGACTCTGGCCTCGTGGTACTGGGCCAGACTCTCCACCAGAGCCTCTCCGCCCACGCCGTTCTCGGCGTTGATCGTGAAGCTGTAGTAGTATTTGACGCCGTTTTCGATGGTCTCGCCGTTCAGGCCCAGGTTGGCCTTGATGGACCACACGCCGCCCTCGCTGGGATAGGCGCTGATGGTGAACTCACCGGGCGCGGTGACGGAGGCCTCGGCGCCGTCGCCGACTTCCGCGGTCATGGCATCCGCGGCCAGCTCTGCCGCCTCATAGACGGGAGCCAGAGTCTCGTCGCCGGTGATCTCATAGAGCTCGATCTTGTCGATGGTCACGGCGAAGTCGGTGGGCGTGGTATCCTCGGCGTTGTCGGGATTGGGGGTGATCTTGCCCAGGTTGAGCAGCAGCTCGGCGCTGCCCTCGCCCTCGGAGGAGAAGTTGATCTCGATGGGGGCCATCTTCGGCGTGATGCGGACGTTGAATTCGCCGGCGTAGGTGGCCCATTCCTCGGCCTTTTCATCACGGACCAGGAAGTGGCAGTAGGTATCCTTCGTTGACTTGGCCCAGATCTTGATCTTGTAATCGGCCTTGGTCAGGGCGAAGCCGGGCAGCGCCAGCTGGACGTCGCCGTCACCCTGGCCGGGATCGGCGACCTCGATGACGTAAGCGCCCTGCTTGAGTTCGCCCTTGGCGTTGGCGTTCTCGCCCACGCGAACTTCCCAGCCGCAGGAATCGGTGACGGGGGCCGTGGAGAAGTCAAACTGCTTCAGCACGGTGGGCTCGCCGGTCTGCCGGGTGGCAGTCAGGGTGGCGTACTCCTCGACGGTCTCGCCGGCCTTGTCGGTGACGGAGTAGACCAGCTCATAGTTGCCGGCGGTGGGGGGAACGACTTTGCCGTTCTTGACCTCGAGTGCGGGGCTGGCCTCCACGCTGATCATGGCGCTCAGGTCGCCGTCCTCAGCGTCGGAGGCGGTGACGCCGTCAAACACGTCGATCTCGGAGCCGGCCTCGCCGGTCAGGTCGTGGACGCCCTTGATTTCGGGCTTGGTGTTGCTGCCGTCGGCGGGCTTGTCCGTGCCTTCACCGCTGCCGCCGCAGGCGGCCAGGCTCAGCAGCATCACGACAGCCAGCAGGAGGGCAAGCAGCTTGTTCATCTTTTTCATGGTCTGCCTCCTTTATTTGCCGCTCTGGAAGCGGTCGTAGGCGTCCTGGTAAACCTTGGCCAGATCGTCGATCTTGCACTTGCCGGTGAGCTCCTTCTGGAAGGTATCCCATTCGGCGTCGGATACGCCGCCCTTGAGGATCCACTTGATCAGGTTGGTCCGGATGTGGTCGTTGAGGTTGGTCTCCAGGTTGGCAATGACGTTCAGTTCGTCGGAGGTGAAGGGCATGGTGAGGCACTGCTTGACGTTGGCAGGCATGTAGGGGGTGACGTAGGCGGTCAGCCGATCCAGACGCAGCTTGGCGCGGGGCTCCATGTTGACCACGTTATTCCAGGCGTACTCGCCCAGGTAGATGATGCCGAGAGGCGCGTTTTGCAGGCGGAGCTCGTCGGCGGTGAGGCCTTCGGGCAGCGGCTTCTGGACCAGCATGCCCTTCTCGTCGCGCTCCTCCTCGTAGACGATACCGATGGGACCGTAGTTGATCTGGGCGGAGATGACCGGATCGTAGTAGCGGTCAAAGTAGGCCAGCAGGACCTCCACGTTCTGGCATTCGCTGAAGATGACGACTTCGCCGGCACCGACCTCGGGGTTGTTGGAGATGCAGACGGTCTGGGAGCCGTCAGGCCCGATCAGGGGCGCGCAGGTGATGTAGTTCTCCGGGTTGGAGACCACGGTCTCGGACTCCCACCAGTAGAATGCGCCGTACTTCTCGGTGCCCTTGCCGTTGGCCAGGAAGACGTCCTGGGACTGGTCGAAGGAGGCCTTGTCGATCAGGCCCTTGCTGACCCAGTCGGCAATGAAGTTGGTGGCTTCCTTGAAGCGCGGATCCTGAACGGTGTAGGTGACCTTGCCGTCCACGATGATGCGGTGCTCCAGATTGTCGTTGATGCCGAACATGCCGTAGAGATCGCACTGGTTGCCCTGCCAGTTGTTGTAGACAAAGCTCAGGGGACGCTCGTCGTCGGCCTTGCCGTTGCCGTTCATATCGTTGTCGCGCCAGTAGGTCAGCAGAGCCTCCATCTGGTCGTACTTGAGGGCCAGGCCGTCCTTGAGATCATCGGCGGTGACGCCGGTCAGGGCGCCCGCATCGATGGCAGCCTGGACCCAGGCCTTGTTCATGAAGAGGATATTGGGATTCTGCAGCAGGCCCATCTCCTCGATGCGGGGCAGAGAATAGATCTTGCCGTCCTCCACGTTGACGATCTGGGCTTTGATGTCAGGCCGCTCCTCGAGGATCTTCTTGAAGTTGGGCATGTAGTCCAGATAGTCGCTGATGGGCACCAGGACCTTGCGCTTGGCATACTTGAGGATCTCGCCAGCGCCCATGCCGGCGTGGTAGATGGCGTCGGGCCGCTGATCCTTGTTGCCGAAGATCAGATTCTTCTGCTGGCTGTAGATGGACTCGGAGACGTTCTCCCAGTTCACGAACACGTTGGTGCTCTCATACAGGTCCTGCATGATCTTCATGTCGTTGTAGTCCTTGGCGGACGCGTTCTTGGAAGAGT